>JBGPBL010000001.1:0-121273 GCA_041481225.1 Sulfurifustaceae bacterium
AATTCAGGCCAAGCGCCTGCGGGGTCGGAAACTACAAATCACAAATGTGATATTGCACTCCGGGGGTCAAGAAGGAGGCATAGTGATTTACTTACTCCGCATCAGCAGAACTGGCACGGGTGAAATTCGGACCACGCCTTCTGCCACACTGCCCATCAGCAGGTGATCGACCCCTCTCCGCCCATGCGTTCCAATCACAATGAGATCAGCCGGCCATGCCTTGGCTTCCTCAACAATCATGCTGGCGGCTCGTGTGCCAGGTGGACTAGCCTCGACCAGATGGGTTTGCGTCTTGACTCCACCCGCGCGCGCTGCGGCATCTGCCTTTTTCAGAATTCGTTGTCCGGTCTCACGCACGGCATCGCGAATCTCGTTGATATTAAGCAATTCCACATCCCACATGGGTACAATATCTTCCATAACATAAACGACCCGAAGCTCGGCTTTCTGATCACCGGCAAGTCTAACCGCTTCTCGAAAGGCAAGTTCAGAAGTCTGACTGCCGTCCACGGGCACCAAGATGCGCTTGTACATGACCCCTCAAGAATTCTTGATCATCGTTTATAATGCTTTCTCTTCCATACGCACGACAGCAGCACGCGCGCACATGCAGTCTAAATGCGCCGGAATTCCATTTTCCGGCACTTGGAACATGGCGGCAGATGGGCCGGTGTGCGTAACAACAATCGCTCGCCACAGCCAGTGCATTCGAATGTCCCAGTATAGGCCATCTCGCCAGAATGGTAAGTTTGTTGCTCACGCTTGGCACCTATTCCTTGCAACCATTCGCTAATGGCATCGGCCGCCTGCGCAAGAAACAGACCGCCGCGGTCGTGCCACACATCAAACAGGTCGGCTGTTTTCTCCGAGTATGCCTCCCACCTTGGCCCCATCTTCTGCGCCGCATTGGCCATATCCTTACGCAGCGTGGCAGAAATTTTGTCGACAGTCTCGACGGTATGTTCGCCTGTCTTCTTGACCTCTTCGGCTGCCTTGTCGAGGGCCTGACGCACCGTTTCCGCGTTCACCGTACCACGGGTTTCTGCAAACATCTTTCTGACTGCCTGGCGAAATTTCTCGTAGGTAACTAACTCATCCTTCTGCTGCTGCGGACTCGGCAACGCCTGATTGATCTCGCGTTCCGCTACCAACCAATCGTCCAGCAGATTACCGCCATTACCTAAACCACGCTCCAAAGCCCGGAAATATGCCGCTTCGGCAATCATACGTTGGCGATCTTGCTCAGAAACAAGCTGCCCACGGTTGTCGTGGCTTGACCCCTTTCCAGCCGATTTTGCTTTTACCATACTGCTCCTCCTGCTGGATTCCAGCAAGATAGCCGAGCCCTGTTTCCCTCAACCTAACGCAAACGAATCAATCCAATTTTACGCTATGCCGCCTGGATCCCTCCTTCTTGGGCAGAGACAGCTCCAGCATGCCGTCCTTGAATGTTGCCTTGGCTTTGGAGCCATCCACCGTGGCGGGCAACAGCAGAGTGCGCATGAACGCACCGCGCGATGTCTCGCAACGAGCGTAATCGCCCTTTTCCTCTTTTTCCTCGCGCTGCACGGCGCCCTTGATGGTGACGCTGCTGTCCGTAACGGAAATATCCAGGTCCTTCTTCTCAACGCCCGGTATTTCTGCTCGCACCAACACCTCTTCCTCACGATCAATGACATCCATGCGGGGGATACGTATTTCAAGGCCGGAAAGATCGGGCCATCCCGGCCACTCCCTGCGAAACGGGCGCATCCAGCTATGCAACGGGAAACCTTCGGCCATACGCTCCATCATACGTTCCATTTCATCGAACGCACCCAGCGTCCGCCACACGCCGCCCTTCTGAATTTCCTGCTCTTTACCGGTGGGGCTGAGTTCCTTTCTTCCCTCTGTCTTTCTGGTTTCGGTGGCTGTTTCCATGGTCGTATCTCCTTGCGATAAGGTTCAGGGTTCCTCCCAAAAATATTTAAGAAATTCTTTACGTAAGATAATCAACCTTGAGGGAAATTACTTTGATTTCGATCAAAATCCACGGTGCCACTGCCGCACCAGAATCCATCTTTTTGTACCGATACCCATCTACGAGATATATAAATATGGTCTTTCCCTGAAGATGCAGACTATTCCGTGGTGCCGCGGCGCATTCTTTGCCACGACTGTCCTGCGGCCGAGAAACGCCACAATGACGCTACGCCGCACGAGTGCGGCTATCGCGGGCTCTTCGCCAGCGCTTCGCTTTCCCTGGGTCATCGAAAGGAATTTTATAAAGTCTTCTTACCATCCAAGGTCTGTATGTGATCTATACTTAAATTTAGTTAATTATTTTGCATTTCAGTCCAAGGAAACTTATTTCCCTTCGTCCCAAAGAACCACCGCCATGACAAAATTTACAGCCCTCTTTTTAAGTCTGATCTTTTTATCATCGGCATACATCGGCCGCACCGATGAGGGCAGTGACATGGATGCAAAGCTATTCCAGCTGCAGCTGGGCATGGCAGAAAAAGGTGACCCCAAAAGCCAGTATTTCCTCGGTGAAATGCATGAATATGGTCTGGGCACCCCGCCAAACCTGGACGAGGCATTCAAGTGGTACGCCAAGGCGGCAGCACAGGGAAACCCGCTCGCAAAAAGAAAACTGGGCTACCGTACCGAGATTGAAAACAATGCAAAAAATAAGCTCGCGGTGGATACTGCCGAAGACAAGGCCGGCGCTGAAGCGGAGAAGCGTGCGGCGGAAAGAGAGAAACGGCAGGCAGCCGTTCGTACGGTGATCAGGGAACGGATGAAGCACCCGGTTGGCGATCCGTTCGAATAGACAGACCGCACGGTCGTGAGCATTTCTGCCTAACCACCGTCGAACCGGGAAAAGCGGAAAGTACTGCCGCTGAATTCTATTCCCCTATGGATTACCCAGGGCATCACGGCGCGCAGGAGAACTTCGGTGTACGGCTTCTTCCACCACCTTGTCATCTACCCATAGAAAAACAACTCGCGTCACCGTATTGACGGAATACATGCGTGGTTTGAGCGAGGCAACAGGATTTTTCGCCTTGTCGGTTCCGCCATCGATACACTTGGCCGCTCCATCGGCTGCCACCATTTCCACTCTGCCATCCAGCAAATAGAGGTTCCAGCTGTCACTCGTGCCAAGTTCAAGCAAACGAACTCCGGCCGGAACACAATACACCAGACTTCTGGATCCAATGGTGGCAAGCTTATCCATGTCCAGGTCGTGGAATTTACTGAACACCCTCAGATTGTCCGGGTCGGCCGGTCTGGGCTTGCCCTCAAGGGATTTCGCGATATCTTTGGCGAGGCATAACTCCTCCGGCCGCATACTGGAAGAGTCCGTAATGGTGCGGGCGGCGATTGAATCCAGGGTCACACTCCGGTCTGCCCTTTTGTCGACATCGGCATACACACCGCCGGTAACCTGACCCGTCGCAGAATGGCTTCTGATACTCTCAATCAACGAGAGATCCGAAGATTTGCGTGCCGACTTCTTCACCGCCGCCTCGTATAGTTTCTTCTTCAGCCCAATGATCTCCTCGGTGTGTCGCCTGCCCACCGGAATCATCGCCAGCAGATTGAGAACCTCCACCACCGGGGTCGTGCGGTCACTGTCCATTTCCTTTCTATCCAAGGCTCCCAGATACTCCTCCAAATATGTGTCCCGGTCATACAGCACCGGGCAAAAGACGGGAGTCTCGGGCGCGGTCACATCCTTGTATTCCAGCAAGGTTTCCATTCCACGAAAGATACTCTTTTCACGATTACGCTTCTGGAACACAGTCAGCTCGGTCTTGACAGGCCCGCTCAAGGGATAGAGGCGTCTTAAAAACGGCTCCTCCAGGAAAAATGTTTCGGAATTCCAGGGCTTCTTCTCATGCGCATGATAAACAATGGCGAGACGGAAATTATCCTGATCGGGATTTGATAAGTACGCTTTCAGATATTGCGCGTTGTATGAGCCAAACAGCTGGGTGAGCCGGGCATCGACAACGAATTTTCCCTCCCGGTCATACATGCCAAGTTGCCCATCATGGGCCAACACGTAAAATCCGGCGAGTCCGGAATATGTTTCAAACGCCTTCATTGGTTTCGTAAATGGTTTGCGTGCGTTGCTATTGGCATCGACGCGCCAAATTCCTCCGTTAAACTGCTGATTGGCATGGGTCTAGGCATGCTTTAAGTATAGTTGGGGCAAAGAATATGCCAGTAATGGGCCTGGAATTAGTCAAAAAGGCCTGGTTAAAGGCCCGCCCGGAAAAGAGACAGCGGCAAATTTAATGATTTTTTCATCGATCTGCGTATAAACTCAGCGCCGTTTTGACGTAGAAACCGACCAATTCCAGTTGTTATTTCCACGAAAAGACCGCATAAATACAATCAATGGATACCGTTCACAAGAAAAAGAATCCCATGTCAGCCATCCAACAGGCCATCCTGGCCAAAAAAGCCGCCCTTGCCGACGCCATCAGTGAGCCCATGGCCCAGCTTGGGCAGCAATGCGCCGAGGTCTGGCCGGACGCGGACGCCATCGACCGGCTCCTGCTGAAGGCCATCAAGACAGTTCCTCATTGCCACCTGCTATACGCCTGGGACGTCAATGGCATCGAGATATCCTCCATGATTCAGGCGGGCACAGCAGACCCGTCGTGGCGCGGAAAGGATCTTTCGCAGCGGCCATATCTTAAAAATCATCTTCCGTTCAAGGGCGTGATGCTGTCGTCCGTATACATGAGCGAGTACGTCCCAAAACAATGCATTACGGCGCTGCAGGCCGTCAGCAAGGACAACAACCTGCTCGGCTTCATCGCCGCCGACTTTGCGCTGGCCGATCTCCTGCAGGCTGTGCAACTCGCTGCCCCGGCCATACAGTGGCAACAGTTCCGCGGCGACCCGGCTGTGCGCGGAACGGTTTTCATGCAGACGCGCGCGCCCAGTTTGCTCGACACGCATATCGATCAGGTGCTCGACACCATGGACCGCCTTATGTGCCATCACGGCGTGTTCCACAGCAAGATCCATTTCTCCAGCGGGCGTTGCTCACTGTGGCTACTGGACGACCCGTACAATTACCGGCTGCATAATGTGGACGAGATCATCAATCCGGATATTTGTCTCGCCTATCCCGTGCACGGCTACCCGGCGAACGCCAAAACGCGCCCAGAACAGATTCGTCCTGTGCTCGCTGAGTTCAAGGCACTGCGCTTTGCCGACGAGACCATCTACCTGCGTTCCAGCTCAATCAACATCATGAATGGCCTGGTTGGCCTGACCTTTTCCTGTGACGGGTCGCACTACATGTCGGTGGATGAATTCCTGGAAAAAGATCTTTCCTTCTGGCTTGGCTCGCTCGCCGTCTAATCCCCGAGACCGTCACCTGAATTGAAAGCGGGCTGGGGCCGGCCCGTCACTTTGCGGCCGAGGCCTGCTTGAACGCGAGCACGGCCTGGTTGCGCAAGGTCACCAACAAATTTGCCTCACGGCTCTCGATGCGCGCCTTCTCTTTTACAAACTGGTCGGCATAAAAAAGGCCGATGGGTTTCTTGTCTACCAGAATGGGGAACAACAGGAAGGCTGGCGCACCGCTGTGCTTCTTGTACCAGGCCGGCATCAGCGACTGTATATTTTTTGCACTGGAATCCGTGATGAAAAGATCGCGCCCCTGCTTCAGGGCAAGATAGAAAAGATCCTGCGCGGGAGTCATCGGGATGGAAAAATTCTTGATGAGTTCATCCACGTTATCCCCCAGACCAAAGCGACCAACAATCGCATTCGCCCTCACGTCCCGGATCGCAATCAGTACGTGCGAAAACCCCATGGCACGGTACATCGTTTCAATGACCATGCGCAGCAGGTCGTTAAGCTTGTACTGCGAAACAAGGGTATCGGTGATGTCCTGGATGCCAGCCGTCAACACAGCAGCGGCGTTGACTTGCCTGGAGGCGCTGCGTACAGAACCCCCGGTAGATTCCGTGCCGTCCTGGTCCAGGATCAGGGTATTCTCCAGATCCGCTTCTTTCAATGTTTCCTGAAAACTTTGTTCCCCGCCTTCCGCATCCGGCAAGGACTTGTGGGTCTTCCTGGCTTCAGCGACCCAGGAATTTGCCTGCTGGACGATCTTGGTCCCCCGCAGATCGACGCCCAGCGTCATTGCCTCCTTGGAAAATTCCTTGAGCGCCTTGTCGGCAATTTCAGTCATCTTTTTCGGGTCAAGCGCCACGCTCTTTCCGTAGCGTTCCTGCAGAGCAAGCAATTGCTGCTCCACCTGTTCGGGCGCCGCTTTGGTGGTGATGTAACGCAGCTCGCCCGCGAGGCTGGCAATCACGCGGAAGCGTTCCTCCTCGGACCGGGGTCGCCCGACCTTCTCGTCTTTAACCTTCTGCATCGTATGCAACAGACGTACGGGAAAATTCCACGTCCGCGCGATTTCAATACCGAGCTCTTCGTAGGTCAGGCCCAAAACCTTAGCCACGGCCTGGTCCTCGGTGATGTTTTTTTGTTCCACCAGATTCGCTATCTCCTGCGACTCCTCGTGGAAATAATACATGGCAAGCAGCCGCCCAAGATTCTGATACACCGCACAGATAAAGGCTTCTTCGGTGGCGCCCGGGAATTCCCGTCCAATCAGTTCTTTGGCCAGCACACCACTAAAGAGCGAACCGGCAATCTCTTCCTTCAGCCCCATGGCCTGCGCCTTGTTCTGGAGATGGTCAAAAAGCATCAGTGAGACAGCCATGTTGCGCACCGATTCAAAACCGACAATCACCACGGCACGCGAGATGGTGCTGACCTTCCCGAACTGCCCGTAGATGGCGGCGTTCACGAGTTTCAACAGCTTGTTGGTCAGAGAAAAATCCTTGAGGATGACAGCGGACAAGGTGGACAAACTTTCCTTGTCCGAGGCCGTGATGCGATTAATGGAGCATATGGACTCGGACAGTGCCGGGAATTCGGCCTTGTGCTGCATTCGCCGCATCAGGAAATCGATCGTGCTCTGTTTGGCGGCGTTGGAAGCCGCTGACTTGGCGCCAGGATTCAGGTAGTCCTGCAACGATTCGACCATGGCCTGGGCCGAGGTATATCGATCAGCTGGGCGCTTGGCGATGCCACGCAGCACCAAGCTATCCAGCTTCTCGTCCACCTCCCTGTTCCAGTGCGACGGGGCGGGGTAAATGTCGTTAACCATCCGGTCTAGAATTTCCGAGACGCTGGCGCCATCCACGGCCGTGCGGCCGGTTAGCATCTGGTACAAAATCATGGAGACGGCAAAAATATCTGACGCCGGAAAAAACTCCCGGTTCTGGATATATTCCGGCGCCACATAAAGCGGGGTACCGGCAAATCCTTTATCGGCAGGACTGCCCGTGATGGTCGTGGCGATGCCAAAATCCATGATCCGGGCAATGCCGGTATCATCGAAAATGATGTTTCCGGGTTTGAGGTCGCGATGAAGAATCTCATGCTGATGAGCGTATGCCGTGCCCTCAAGAATTTGAATGGCGATTTCCACGGCCCGGTGCTTGGGCAGGCGCGGCTGCTCCTTAAGCACCTTTTGCAGGGTATCGCCTTCCACGTATTCGAATACGAGATAGGGTTTATCCCCATCATCGCCGGCGTCGTACAGGGTGACGATATTCGGGTGACTGAGCTTGCTGACCGTGCGCGCTTCCTGGACCAGCAGTGCGGAGGTATCGCGGCGGCGACTGGGGTCAAGAATCAAGGTCTTGATCGCGACTTGTCGGTCCAGACGGGGATCGAAGGCAAGAAAGACCTGGCCTTGGGCACCCTCCCCCAATAGCCGGTTTATCCTGAAACGTCCGATCTTTTTTATTTCAACCATGTTTTGTGACAGCGCGTCACCGATAGGCACGCACGACAGCCCAGTCGCCACCGGAACGTACGCGCTGGAGCATTCGGGCCCCACTATGTTTATAGCACAACCTAAAGGTAATCAGGTTCTCAGGCTGGCGGCACAGGTCACGCCGGTACCGCCCAGTCCGCAATATCCACCCGGGTTCTTTGCCAAATACTGCTGGTGATATTCCTCGGCATAATAAAATTCCGGTGCCCCGATAATCTCGGTGGTGATCGAGCCATGGCCAGCCTGGGTTAATGCTTTCTGATAGGCATCGCGTGACGCCAACGCCACCATTTTCTGCGCCTCGCTACAGGCATAGATTCCGGAACGATACTGGGTGCCAACATCATTGCCCTGACGCATGCCCTGTGTGGGGTCGTGTGCTTCCCAGAATGCCCTGAGCAGGTCTTCATAGCCGACGACTGCCGGGTCGTACGCGACTCTCACTACTTCGTTGTGTCCAGTGAGGCCGCTACATACTTCGCGGTATGTCGGGTTTGGGGTATATCCCCCGGCATAGCCAACCGCCGTACTGTAGACCCCCTTCATCTGCCAGAATTTACGCTCGGCGCCCCAGAAACAACCCAACCCAAACAGGGCCAGTTCCATGCCCTCCGGAAACGGCGGTACCAGGCAATGCCCGTTGACAAAGTGCCGCTCCGGTACCGGAATTTTTTCGACCCGCCCCGGCATTGCCGCTTCGGGACTAGGCATTTGTGGTTCTTTATCCATCCTGAACATGTGTTATTCCTCGCGTGTCACCCACCACTTTGCCCTGATTCCCCGGCACGCTCAAGTATTCGCCAACAAGCGACGATATCCTTCATATAGACAGGGCGTCATGTCGGGCCGCCATGGGAAACACAGTGCGGAAAACACAGGTTGCGTTAGCTGCAATTCGTCTACACTTGGAAATGGAACGTCAGTAAACGCGGTCTGGTGCGAGTCTACGGAAGTATCCCAGCATCTAAACTGGAGGTAGACGATGAAAACAGTAACACTGCAGTTGGTAACGGTTGGCCTGGAGAATGGACAACAAGGGGTTTTTATCGGCATTCCCCTGATCACGGAACATAAAAATGACACGGACAGCCAAATAGAGGAAATCTGGTTCTCCAATGTTCAGGAGATTCCGGACAATCTGACTGTTGAAAAATTGATGCACCTGATCGCCGCACAGATTTCCCGCTCCAGCGCCCAGATGCAATAACATCTGGCTGGCTGTAGACCTTGCACGGTCCGGCACGGGCAAACACCAGCCCGTCAGCACGCGTTCCTCCCGCGTCCAGCGTTACCACCGCAACGGCTTACGGTGTCTTCCCCTCCATGATCTTCTGCGCCCGAAACAAGCCGACGAGCGTTTTCGCATCCGTGATTTCTCCGGCATACGCCCAGGCCAGCGCTTCAGTAAACGGAAGCCAGTGAACCTCAATAAGTTCATGCACCTCGTTGTTCTTCACTCCCTGTGTGAGACCCCATGCCAGAAACAAATGCACGACTTCGGTAAACACGCCAGGTGAACTGATTATTTTTCCCAGCGGTTCCCAGCGCTGGGCGCATAGCCCCGCCTCTTCTTCGAGTTCACGTTGGGCGGTAACAAGCGGCGCCTCGCCGGGATCAAGCTTTCCAGCTGGCAGTTCCCAGATCCACCCGCCGGCGGCGTGGCGGTACTGACGCAACAGACAAATCCTGTTCTCTACATCGATCGCCACGACGGCCGCACCACCGGGATGGCGCACAATCTCAAGCTCGGCCAATACACCATTCGGCAACGCTATCTGTTCCAGATACAAATCGATGACTTTTCCCTGATACACCTTTTTATGTTTGTTTGTCACAAGCAGCCCCCCCCCCGAAATATGCGATCCGATTCATCCTACTCTAGCTGCAAATCTAGGTCAGGTCGCGCACGTCGGCAGGAAAATGTAGAATCCGGCATCATGGCAGACATTTTCAGTATGAAGGCCCCGCTCATGATCCGGTTGCCCTCGGGCGAGAAGCGGGTGGTGGCGGAGTATTTTTCGCATCCGCAGGGCATTCTCTACTTTGACCTGCTCTGGCACCTCGGCGACCCGGACATGTCGATACATCTGGTGGAAGGTTCGATCAAAGGTGAAGGCCCGTGGAAGGTGGGTGACTGCGTCCTGAACGTGCTCGGCTGTCACAGCACCGACCATGACCTGGCCAGTGAATTTGATGACTGGTATCTCGCGGAGAATGCCGATGTCTACCCGGCAGCGTCAATAGATCCGGGCTATCGCCCGCCATCATGGGGCGCTGGTGGATTCCGTTTCCTGAAACATCCGTGGAATCTTTTGCCGTCGCCAGTATCGAAGGTTTATCACGAGAATAATGCGAGGCCATGATGCATCGTCTTATCACCCTGTTCCTTAACATGATCGTGCTGTTCACCGGCGCGGCCTTGCTTGTCTCCTGCGCCACGGTCCCGGAAACCGGACGCTCACAGTTGCTGTTGGTGAGTCCGGCTGAGGAGGCCCAGCTTGGGTTCCAGGAATTTGAAAAACTCAAGAAGACGGTACCGATCTCCAAAGATCCGGCGGCGAATGCCGAGTTGCAACGCGTAGGTCAGCGCATCGCCGCCGTGGCGCCGTTACAGAATGCGCACTGGGAGTTCATCCTGTTTGACAAACCAGACGTACCCAACGCCTTCTGTCTACCTGGAGGGAAGGTCGGCGTCTACAGCGGCATCCTGCCCATCACCAAAGACGAAGCTGGGCTCGCCACCGTTATCGGCCACGAAGTCGCACATGCTGTCGCACGTCATGGTGCGGAACGCATGTCGGAAGGAATGTTGCTTCAGATGGGTGGCCAGATACTGGAACAAGTTACTCTCGGACACTCCGAAGTCAGCCGTGCGGCCATGCAACAGGCCTATGGCATTGGCAGCACCGTGGGCGTCGCACTGCCGCATTCGCGTGGTCAGGAACTGGAGGCCGACCATCTCGGTTTGCTCTACATGGCGCGCGCCGGCTTCGACCCACGCGAGGCGCTCGATTTCTGGAAACGCTTTGCCGAATTCAATCACAAGCATGGTGGCGGGAAACAGGCTGAATTTCTGAGCACGCATCCGCTCGACGACAAGCGCATCGTGCAGATCGAGGGCCTACTGCCACAGGCCGAAATGGAATACCGCAAACCAGGCAACAAACCATAACCACTATAATCCTACCAGTAATTGGATGGGATTCAAGTCCACATTTTCTGTCGTGTTGAAAATTTTCCCATCAGGCCCATCATGGATCAAATCCAACTCCGGTCGGCACGAAGGCTCCATGTTCTACCGCAGGCTTTATTTCATAATCCCCGATGAACCCCAAGCGGTTCGGGTCGCCGCCAATATCGAGGCGGCGGGAGTAGATCGTCAACACATGCACGCCATACCAGGCAAGGGCGTCACGCTCATGCATCTGCCTCCAGCCACTGAAAAGCAACGGCACGACGCCGCGTGGCAGTTGGAGCGCAGGATGTGGACGGGAAACATGGCGCTATTTGCTCTGGCGCTGGCAGGTTTGATCGTTTCCTTTGTTTGGGAGTCTCCGTTCGGAGCAGTGCTGTCTCTCGCCATCATGGCGTTGACATTCACGGCTGGCGCGTTGTTCGCCATGCGGGTACCGGATACGCATCTCGATGAATTCCGCGGTGCGCTGTCCCACAGTGAAGTATTGTTGATGGTGGATGTGCCAACATCGCGCGTGGTGGAGATCGAGGAACTCGTAGGACGGTGTCATCCCGAGGCCATACCCGGTGGCACGAGCTGGACCATCGAGGCGCTGGGAATCTGAATCAAGGCTTGCCGGTCCGGAGTCCCGGCCTGCAAGCAAAGGGATAAGCGGGTGGATTAGCCGGTTACTGTCAGGTCTCTGGCGAGGATGATTGCGTCCTCGCGCCCGATACGGGCGGGATAATAGTTCTTGCGGATGCCGACTTCGTCAAATCCAAGCCGGGTATAAAGCCGATACGCCGCCGCATTGGATATACGTACTTCCAGCAGCGCCACCTGTGCCTGCTTCTGGCGCGCGATATCGAGTAGAAAATACACCATACTCTCGCCCAGACCACGACGCTGATGATCGGGATGGATACAGATATTGAGAATATGACACTCGCCAGCCGCGACTGACATGATGCCATGCCCGATGATTCCGCCCGGCGTTTCGTAAACAAAACAGTCGCAGCCCACACGCAGACAATCGCGGAAGATGGGCAACGTCCAGGGAAATTCGTACGACGTCTCCTCGACCTGAATCACCGCTGGAAGATCGAGCCCGGACATGGGCCGGAGGAAAGGCTTGGGGGCGGCAACCACCGCGCTCATGGCGATACCGCGATGGTTTTTGCCAGACATAAATCGTCCCACACCTTGCGCTTGTCCGTCGGGGTGCGCAGCAGGTAGGCCGGGTGATAGGTAACGATCAGTGGCGTGCCGTGATAGGAATGCCGTTGCCCGCGGAGTTTGCTCAACGGCAAGTCGGTCTTGAGCAGGCTGTGGGCCGCATGTCGCCCGAGCGCCACAATCAGACGAGGCTGGATCAATTGTATCTGCTGGACAAGATACGGTTCACACTGCTTCACCTCGTCCGGTTGCGGATCGCGATTACCGGGCGGGCGGCATTTTAGGGTATTGGCGATATAGACTTCCTCGCGCTTTAAGCCAATCGCAAACAGCATGGCATTCAGCAATTGCCCGGCGCGTCCCACAAATGGCTCACCCTGACGGTCCTCGTCCGCCCCCGGCGCCTCACCAATGAACATCCATTGGGCGGAGCGACTGCCCACGCCGAAAACGGTTTGGGTGCGCGTTGTATGCAGAGCACACTTGGTACACGTACGCACGGCCTGCTCCAATGTCGCCCACTCCGCAGGAATGACGTGCGTGGGTTCGGCAACTGGAATCGGCGCCGGAGAAGAAACGACGGGCGAGACGGCTTCGGTCGACGCCACCGCAGCGCGAGGCTCCCAGAGCGGGATGCCCATGGCGGCAAGATACTGTCGACGGAGATGCTCCTGCGTGTTCATGAAATAAGCATACGGCAGGTACCGGAAAACACAAAGCACTCTGTCCTCATCAGGGACTGCCCTTCTTGGGGCTGATCGCGAGAATGCGCTGATGTCCGCGCTCCGCCAGCCACACGGTGCCATCTTTTCCGAAGGTCATCCCCTGCGGGGATTTGAGTCCTGACAGGATAGTTTCCAGCTGCCCGTCCTTGAGACGCAACAGCCTTCCCGAATGCACATCCTCGGTAATCCAGAGCGCGCCATCCGGTGCAAACTCCACCTGATCCGGCTCATCCAGATCGTCGACCACCACATCCACCTCGCCGTTCTTGTAGGACAGGACCCGGCCGGTGGCCGTTTCCGCAAAAACGATCGCGCCATCGGCGGCTACGGCTATCCCTTCCGGACGATTCAGACCGCCAAGAATGATTTCTGCCATCTGGCCTCCCTTGCGCGACACGCGTCGCAGGTGGCCATTCATATTGGCTTCCGCGACCACCAGATCGCCATCGGCCAACAGCTCCACACCTTCCGGATGGTTGAGCGTGGCCAGCACGCGCTGTTTTTTCGTGGTCAGATCGAATTCGATAACGCGACCGTCATTGGTTTCTTCCGTGATATATAACAACTTTCCACGCAGCAACAAGCCATCGGCACGATCCAGCCCGGAAACCACTATCTTCTTCGTGCCGCGCTCGAATCGAACTACCTTGCCTGCGCCGTTCGGAAGCTCTTGCGTGGCGTATAGCATGCCATCTTCGTCCAGCACCAGATTATCGATGCCGGGAAGATCCTTGGTGGCCACACGGTATTGCCATCCGTCTGCCACTCCGAGCGATGGCGCTTTTGCCTTGTCTGCGTTCTGCGCCAACCCCACTTGGGGAATCCCGAAGGACCAGACAAATAGCCACAGCAGGAAATAGAATTTTTTACCTTGCATCAGAAAATATCCGACTAGAAAAAAAGGGGCGCCTGTACGGCGCCCCGGTTTACCTCATATCGGCTGGCCCACCTGCGGATGCGTCCGCTCCGTCGGCAGAATCAGCTTGTTCAACGCATTGATGTAGGCCTTGGCGGAGGCAATCACGATGTCCGTATCGGCCCCGTGACCGTTGACGATGCGTCCACCCTTCTCCAACCGCACTGTCACTTCTCCCTGAGAATCCGTTCCGGAAGTAATGTTGTTGACGGAATACAGCAACAACTGCCCGCCACTGCCCACAATGCTGTCGATGGCCTTGAACGCGGCATCCACCGGACCGCCGCCATCGGCGGCAGATTGGCGTTCCGATCCATTCACGGCCAACGTCACGTTGGCATGGGGAATCTCGCCCGTCTGCGAGCAGACCTTCAACGACACCAGACGGTAATGCTCATTTTCCTGCTCGATGTCCGCTTCCGTCACCAGCGACTGGAGATCCTCGTCAAAGATCTCGTGCTTTTTGTCGGCCAGGTCTTTGAAACGCTCAAACGCCGAATTGAGTTCACCCTCGGATTTGAAATCGATGCCGAGTTCCTTCAGACGCTGACGGAAGGCATTACGACCGGAATGCTTGCCGAGTACCATGCGATTCGCCACCCAGCCCACATCCTCAGCGCGCATGATTTCGTAGGTCTCACGCTTCTTGATGACGCCATCCTGGTGAATACCGGACTCGTGCGCAAAGGCATTGGCCCCCACGATGGCCTTGTTGGGTTGCACCGGGAAACCGGTGATGCTGGATACCAGGCGGCTCGCGGTAACGATCTGGGTGGCATCGATGCGCGTGTCGCAGGAGAAGATATCGCGACGCGTGCGCACCGCCATGACCACCTCTTCCAGGGAGGCGTTACCAGCACGCTCACCCAAGCCATTGATGGTACATTCCACCTGGCGCGCGCCGTTCAGCACCGCCGAAAGCGAATTGGCCACCGCCAACCCAAGATCGTTGTGGCAGTGCGTCGACCAGACAGCCTTGTCCGCGTTCGGCACGCGTTCTATCAGGGTCTTGATGCGCTCCCCCCAGACATGGGGAATGCTGTAGCCGACGGTATCGGGCACATTGACGGTCCTGGCACCGGCGGTGATCGCCGCCTCAAATACGCGGCACAGGAAATCCATGTCGGAACGAACAGCATCTTCGGCCGAAAACTCCACATCATCCGTGTATTGACGCGCGCGCTTCACCATGGACACTGCACGTTCCAGAACCTGCTCCGGTGTCATGCGCAACTTGTGTTGCATGTGAATCGGGCTCGTGGCAATGAAGGTGTGGATACGCCCGCGCTTCGCCGGCTTGATCGCCTCGGCCGCACGGTCGATATCCTTCTCCACCGCACGTGCCAGCCCGCATACGGTACTGTCGGTAACCACCTCGGCCACCGCCTTCACCGACTCGAAATCACCGGGGCTGGCTGCCGGGAATCCGGCCTCAATGATGTCTACGCGCATACGCTCCAGTACTTTGGCAATACGCACCTTTTCCTCACGTGTCATGGAAGCGCCGGGGCTTTGCTCACCGTCGCGCAACGTCGTGTCAAAAATAATTAAATGGTCGCTCATCGTTCTCTCTTTGCATAAACCGCTGGCATGATCCGGTATCGATCATGCGAATTAAATAGGGTGTTGTTTGTGCGTATTATATTCCTCGCCAGGAATGGGGAATGGTGGCGCCTAGCGGCGCAGCAGCAGGCGAACCGCAAGCAAGGCACGGAGACAGGCCGTCTCGCCAGATGGCCGGAAACGCCTGTTATCAAAATTGATGTGGGAATAACAGTACATTGTTAAAGCTTAAATCAAATCCGGGGAAATGAAAACCCGGCCTGCCTTGGCATCGCTACCATCACTACAACCGGTGATGTTTCTCGGTAGGCTTGCCCTCGGTCCCGCGCAACGAACGGATAACCACCGCGAGCGGACCGGAGAGTCCATATCCCAGGAAAGTCAGGAACAGGACCTGCGGCGGATCCAGGAAGATCAACACGAACAGCAGCGGCACCGCCAGAATTGTCATAAACGGAACCCGGCCGCGCAGATCGAGATCCTTGAAGCTGCGATAACGGATATTGCTGACCATCAAGACCCCGGCCGATACGGTCATCAGCAGCGCCAGAATGCTGATTTCCTTCCCCGGCACACCAGCGCTGTGCAGCACCCAGACCAGCCCGATGACCAGAGCCGCCGCCGCCGGACTCGGCAGACCGCGGAAATAGCGCTTGTCAGCGGTGCCCACCTGGACATTGAACCGCGCCAGACGCAGACCGGCGCCGGCCGTGTAGATGAAGGCCGCCAACCAGCCGAGCTTGCCCATGCCGGACAAGGCCCATTCGTACATGATGAGTGATGGCGCCAGTCCGAACGAAACCATGTCCACCAGGCTGTCGTACTGCGCGCCGAAATCGCTTTCCGTGTGGGTCAGACGCGCCACACGGCCATAGAGCGCATCCATGATCATGGAAATGAATATGGCGAGCGGTGCATACTCGAAGTTGCCATTCATGGCCTGCACGATGGCGTAGAATCCGGCGAACAGGCTCGCCGTGGTAAACAGGCTCGGCAGGATATAAATACCCCGGCGCCTGCGGATTTCTTCGTTCACCGGTTTTTCTTCAGGGTGTTCCATGCGTTTCGTCATGCCTCACTGCGCCAACCGGGCGATAACGTCCGTGGTGGCGTGAACCTTATCGCCCAACGACACCTGAAACTGCGCCGTGGTCGGCAGATAAACATCCAGACGTGAGCCGAAGCGGATAAACCCGTAACGCCGGCCTTGCGCAATGCGCTCGCCTGACTGCACATAACAGAGTATACGCCGTGCAATCAGACCGGCAACCTGAACCACCACCACATCCTGCCCCGCGTCCGTGCGTATCCACAGGGCATTGCGCTCGTTGTCCCGCGAAGCCTTGTCCAGGGCGGCATTAAAGAACTTTCCCTTGCTATACCATCGCTCCATGATCTTACCTTCGACCGGGCTCTTGTTCGAATGAACATTGAAAACGTTCATGAAAATGCTGATGCGCTTGGCCGGACGCTTGAGGTAGGGGTCCTCCACCTCACCCAGGGCGATCACCCGGCCATCCGCCGGACAGATGACGCCATTCGGGACGATCGGTACGGTCCGCGGCGGGTCGCGGAAGAACTGGACAACAAAGAGGCTCACTACCCACAAGGGACCGGCCCACGGCCAACCGAGGTAATAATGGGTGATGGCCGCTGCGCCGACAGCCAGCGCAACATGCAGCCAGCCCTCGCGGGCCAGAATGGGGTATGTATTATTGGCCATATGATTTTATGGAACCGCTGACAAACGCCGTTGGACGCAGACAAGAACTCTAAGAAAGTCTCTTTGAATAATCTGCGCTCACCGGCGGTGTGGGCTTCTTAGTTCTTGGCCTTGTCAACGATCTTATGGGCCTTGATCCAAGGCATCATGTCACGCAGCTTGGCGCCGACCTCTTCGATCTGGTGCTTGGCCGCATTGGCGCGCATCTCCGGAAAACGCTTGCCGCCGGTTTCATTCTCGGCCATCCACTCCTTGGCAAACTGGCCGGACTGGATCTCCTTCAATATCTTCTTCATCTCGGCCTTAGTCGATTCGTTGACGATACGCGGGCCACGGGTGTAGTCGCCGTACTCGGCGGTGTTCGAGATGGAATAGCGCATGTTGGCGATGCCGCCTTCGTACATGAGGTCGACAATGAGCTTCAGCTCGTGCAGGCATTCGAAGTATGCCATCTCCGGCGGATAACCGGCCTCGACCAGCGTCTCGAATCCGGCCTGCACCAGGTGCGACGCACCGCCGCAGAGCACCGCCTGCTCGCCAAAGAGATCGGTCTCGCACTCGTCCTTGAAGGTGGTTTCGATGATGCCGGCGCGACCGCCGCCAATCGCCGAGGCATACGACAGTGCCGTCTCACGTGCCTTGCCAGAGGCATTCTGGTGTACCGCAATCAGGCACGGCACGCCGCCGCCTTGGGTGAAGGTCGAGCGCACCAGGTGGCCCGGGCCCTTGGGTGCGATCATGATCACGTCGAGATCGGCGCGCGGCTTGATGAAGCCAAAGTGGACGGAGAAGCCGTGCGCCACGGCCAAGGTGGCGCCCTTCTTCAGGTTTGATTCAATGGTCTCGGCGTAGAGCTTCTTGTGCTGCTCGTCCGGCGCCAAAATCATGACAACATCGGCGTCTTTCACGGCGTCCGCGATGCTCTTCACGGTAAGGCCGGCGTTCTTGGCCTTGGCCGCCGAGGCGGAACCGTCGCGCAGCGCGACCGTCACGGACACGCCGCTCTCCTTGAGGTTGAGCGCGTGCGCATGGCCCTGGGAGCCATAGCCAACGATGGCCACTTTCTTTCCGCGGATGATGGAAAGGTCGGCGTCTTTGTCATAAAAAACTTTCATGTTCTCTCCTGAAAAATAATTGAAACCACAAACGAACGTGGATGAAGAAACGCCTTGATCGCTGTTTATCTGCGGTAACGGGTTATCAAATACGTAAGCTTTTTTCGCCACGGCCGATTCCGGAAACGCCGGAACGCACGGTCTCGATAATACCCGCCCCACGCACCGCCTGGATGAAGGCATCGAGTTTGTCGCCGGTGCCGGTGAGCTCGATGACGTAGGCCGTTTCCGTCACATCGATCACGCGACCACGGAAGATATCAACCAGGCGTTTGACCTCATCGCGCATAGCACCTTCCGCATTGACCCGTATGAGCAGCATCTCGCGCTCGATGTGCGGGCCCTCGGTGAGATCTACGAGCTTGACCACGTCAACAAGTTTGTTGAGCTGCTTGGTAATCTGCTCGATGACTTCTTCCGAGCCGCTGGTTACGAGCGTCAAACGCGATAGCGTGGCATCTTCGGTCGGCGCCACGGTGAGCGACTCGATGTTATAGCCACGCGCGGAAAAAAGTCCAGCCACGCGCGACAGCGCACCGGATTCGTTTTCAAGTAGCATGGAAATGATGTGGCGCATGACGTTACGCAAGCTCCCGGTCGGTCGGCACCACTGCCTTGCAGGGCTTCAGGTGCATTTCATTATGTCCCTTGCCCGCTGCTATCATGGGATAGACGTTTTCGGTTTGATCGGTGATGAAGTCCATGAACACGAGACGGTCCTTCATCTTCAGGGCTTCCTTGAGAGCCCCTTCCACATCGGCCGGTTTTTCGATCTTCATGCCAACATGGCCATAGGCCTCGGCCAGCTTGATGAAATCTGGCAGCGCGTCCATGTAGGAATGCGAATAGCGGCGGTCGTAAAAGAATTCCTGCCACTGGCGCACCATACCCATGTAACGGTTATTGAGATTCACGATCTTGATCGGCAGATCATACTGCTTGCAGGTCGATAGTTCCTGAATGCACATCTGGACCGAGGCCTCGCCGGTGACACAACACACGGTCGACTTCGGATGCGCGAACTGCACGCCCATCGCCGCCGGCAGGCCAAAACCCATGGTGCCAAGGCCGCCGGAGTTGATCCAGCGGCGTGGCTTGTCGAACTTGTAGAACTGCGCGGCCCACATCTGGTGTTGACCCACGTCCGACGTCACAAAGGCATCGCCCTTAGTCAGCTCGTACAGTTTCTCCAGCACATATTGGGGTTTGATGAGTTTGCTGTCGTGGTCGTAGTCGAGACAGTTCTGTGCACGCCACTGGTCGATCTGTTTCCACCAAGCCGCGAGTGCTTCCTTGTCCGGCTTTTTCTTCGACGCCTTGGTCAGCTTGATCATCTCCTGCAACACGGCCTCGGCGCTTCCCACGATGGGAATCTCCACCGGCACGTTCTTGGCAATGGATGAGGGATCGATGTCCACGTGCACGATCTGCGCGTGCGGGCAGAACTTATTGATATCGCCGGTCACGCGGTCGTCGAAGCGTGCGCCGATGGCGACCAGCACGTCACAGTCATGCATCGACATGTTGGCCTCATAGGTGCCGTGCATGCCGAGCATGCCGATGAACAGCGGGTCGGTGGCTGGAAACGCACCGAGACCCATAAGCGTATTGGTGCAGGGGTAACCCAGCAGTCGCACGAACTCGGTAAGCGCCTTGGAACCCTCGCCCAGAATCACGCCACCGCCGGTGTAGATCACGGGCCGCTTTGCGGACAGGATCAGGTCTACGGCTTTCTTGATCTGACCCGGGTGGCCCTTGGACACGGGACTGTACGAGCGCATCGTCACGCTCTTCGGGTATGCGTATTCCGCCTTCTGCGCCGTTATGTCTTTCGGGATATCCACGAGCACCGGGCCCGGCCGGCCGGTGGTGGCGATGTAGAACGCCTTCTTCACCGTGGTCGCAATATCTTTCACATCCTTCACGAGGAAATTGTGTTTCACACACGGACGCGTAATGCCCACCGCGTCCACTTCCTGAAAGGCGTCGTTGCCGATCAGGCTCGTCGCCACCTGTCCACTGAAGATCACCAGCGGAATGGAATCCATGTAAGCCGTGGCAATGCCGGTAACAGTATTGGTCACACCCGGGCCGGAGGTGACGAGCACCACACCCGGCTTGCCTGTCGAGCGCGCGTAACCGTCGGCCGCATGGGTTGCGCCCTGCTCATGCCGCACGAGGATGTGTTTGACCTTGTCCTGTTTGTAAATGGCATCGTAGATGTGCAACGAGGCACCGCCCGGATAACCAAAGACAAATTCCACGCCCTCGTCATACAGGCTGCGGACAAAAATTTCTGCGCCAGTTAATTCCACAATATCCTCAGGGAAATAAGAAAGCCCGCTTCAGGCCCACTACCGGGCGCTCGGGCTTTAGCGTTTGCCGGTTTGAATATGAGAAATTACTTATAAGTGTCGACAGGGTCAATAGCAAAGGCGATTCAAGGGGTTTTTAGCTCCCACGACCGGATATCGCGGCTATTGCCGCCTCCAGGTGGTCGTTCCACCCGCATCTTCCAGGATCACGCCCTGGGCTTTGAGGTCATCCCGGATACGGTCGGATTCCTCCCAATTCTTGCTGCGGCGCGCCTCGGTACGCTTGGCGATCAGTCCCTCGATCTGCTCGTTGGACAGACCAGCCGCCGTTCCGGCACGCAAAAACTCCTGTGGATCGCGCTGCAAAATACCCAAAATGCCGCCAAGCTGGCGCAACATGGAGGTCAATGGCGCGACCCTGTCAGCCGCCGCGTGGTCTTCCCGCAGCTTATTGACATCGCGGACGAGATCAAATAACACCGCCAGCGCCTCGGGGGTGTTGAAGTCGTCATCCATGGCCTCGAGGAACCGTTCCTCGTAGGCCGCGGGCGAGCCCCTATCAGCTGCCGTCGGCGCCTCTTTGAGGGCAAGATAAAACCGTGTCAGCGCGGCCTTCGCCCCCTGCAGGTTCTCATCGGAATAATCGAGCGGACTGCGATAATGGCTCGCCAGAATGAAGTAACGCACCACCTCGGGATCGAATTTCTTGAGTACCTCGCGCACGGTGAAGAAGTTGCCGAGCGATTTCGACATCTTCTCCTGTGCCACGCGCACGAAACCAATATGCATCCAGGTATTGACGAACGGGCTGCCCGTGGCCGCCTCGCTCTGGGCGATCTCGTTTTCGTGATGTGGAAACTTCAAATCCATGCCACCGCCGTGGATATCGAAGTGATTGCCGAGACAGGCCATCGACATGGCCGAGCACTCGATATGCCAACCGGGACGGCCGGATCCCCATGGGGAATCCCATTGCGGCTCTCCCGGCTTGGCCGCTTTCCATAAGACAAAATCCAGCGGGTCGTCTTTTTCTTCATCGACCTCCACGCGCGCACCGGACTTGAGCTCATCCAGCGTCTTGCCGGAGAGCGTGCCGTAATCACGGAATTTGCGTACGCGATAATACACGTCCCGGTTTTTGGCCTGATAGGCATAATCGCCCTTCACCAGCCGGCCAATCATGTCGAGGATTTCCTTGATATGCGCTGTGGCGCGTGGCTCATTGTCCGGTGGCAACACGCCCAGGGCCTGTGCGTCCTCGTTCATGGCGGCGATGAAACGCGTCGTCAACGCGTTGATGTCTTCCTTGTTTTCAGCGGCGCGCTTGATGATCTTATCGTCGATGTCGGTGATATTGCGAATGTAGGTCACCTCGAACCCGCGTGCGCGCAGGTAACGCGCCACCATGTCGAACACCACCATGACCCGTGCATGGCCGAGATGGCAGTAGTCATAGACAGTCATGCCACAAACATACATTCGGGCTTTTCCCGATATCAGCGGGGTGAAAAGTTCTTTTTTCTTTGTGAGACTGTTATAGATGTGCAGCATGCGGTGATTAGCCTTGTTTTAGTTGTTGTGCGAGACCCAAACGCTGGGTGGCCCGCTGAAAACCGATCAGGGAGAACACGCGTGGCATTTCTGGCCCGTGTATCTGCCCCGTCAATGCACTACGCAGCGGCTGAAACAACGCCTTACCCTTGGTACCCGTCATCACCTTGACGCTTTCTGCGTAAGCGGGAAAATCCATTTGTGGACGCAGCAGCGCTGCCGCCTTGCCGAAGAATTCCGGACCCGCACCAATGATGGCATTACGCGCCTCCGAAGTGTAAGAAATATTTTCAGAGTAAATCCGTTCCGCCCACTCGCCCGCGTCATGGGGAAACAGGACATTGGCGCGCACCGCTTCTACAAAGGCCGTGCGTTCGCTCGCAGGAACCAGGCTATACACTGCCTTGTTCATCCAGTCCCACAGCACATCGGTGCTGGCATGCAAAATCGCTTCATGCTGCCAGTGTAGCAATTGTGATTCGTCATAGCGTGCCGGCGCGCGCCCCAGGCGCGCGAGATCGAAATTCTCCGCCAGATCGGCCATACCCATCAACGTATTGGCTTCGTAGGTATGCCCCAGGCGCGCGAGATAATTATTGACGGCCAGCGGCAGAAAACCGCTTTCGCGCAATTCATGCACGCTCTTGCTGCCGGTGCGCTTGGAGAGCGGCGCCCCGTCAGTGCCGACCACCAGTGCGATGTGCGCATATTCCGGCAGCGGCAACCCGAGGGCCTGCAACAGCAGAATCTGACGCGGCGTATTCGTGAGATGGTCTTCGCCGCGAACCACCAGCGTGGTTCCCATCAGCGCGTCGTCGATGGCATTGCAAAAGAAAAAAGCCGGCGTGCCATCGGAGCGGCGAATCACAAAATCACCGATGTCCGTGGTGGCAATACTCTGCAAGCCGCGGACCTTGTCTTCAAACGCCACCGTCACGCCATCCCCCACGCGAAACCGCAGCGTCGCGGGTGCTCCTTGTGCAAAACGCGCTTCGACATCGACCCGGCTTAAGGTACGACAGCGGCCGGTATAACGCGGCGGATGGCCCGCCGCGAGCTGGGTTTTGCGGGAGATCACGAGTTCATGTTCACTGCAAAAGCAGGGATAGGCCAAACCCTTTTCTTCCAGGGCGTCGAAATATTCCTTGTAGACATGACCGCGTTCTGACTGGGTATAGGGGCCGTGACCGCCACCCACCCCCGGACCTTCGCTCCAGCCTAACCCCAGCCAGCGTAGGTCTTCTTCGATCGCCACCGCATACTTCGCATGCCCGCGCATGGCATCCGTATCCTCCAGCCGCAACAGAAACACCCCATGCATCCGCCCAGCCAGCAGGAAGTTGAACAAGGCAGTGCGGACATTGCCCAGATGCAGCAGTCCGGTCGGGCTTGGCGCAAAACGGGTCTTAAAAGGTCTGAATTCCATGAGGGCGCCATGGTAACGGAAACCGCGGTGCCGGTGAAACCCTTGTATTGCCCCTTGCGGTCAATACCAGCGAGAATAGACTCAATATATAATGTCCTGATTCCACCAAACTGGTTTTACCGAGATCGATTCCATACATATGAGCACCAACCCGATGATTCACATGAAAACCAACTACGGCACCCTCGTCATCGAGCTGGACGAGAGCAAGGCGCCGAAAACCGTAGCCAATTTCCTGGCCTATGCGAAGGAAGGATTCTACGACAATACAATATTCCACCGCGTGATCGACAGATTCATGATCCAGGGCGGCGGCTTTGGTCCCGGGATGACACAGAAAGCCACACACGCGTCCATTGAAAACGAGGCCAGCAATGGCCTGCGCAATGCCCGCGGCTCTATCGCCATGGCGCGCACCAGTGATCCACACTCGGCCAGCAGTCAGTTCTTCATCAATGTTGTCGACAACGATTTCCTCAACTACACCGGACCGACACCGTCAGGCTGGGGTTACTGCGTCTTCGGCAAGGTTACCGACGGCATGCACATCATTGATCAAATCAAGGGTGTCGCCACAGGCTCCAAGCTCGGCCACAAGGACGTACCCCTTGCCGACATCCTCGTCGAAAGTATTCAGGCAGTCGAATAAACCAAGGGGTGCATGGTGCAACCAATGTCGGATACCACACTGTTCATCTCCGACTTGCACCTGTGTGGCGCCCGCCCCGTTATCACGGAGCTATTTCTCGACTTTCTGCGCCAGCGCGCCAGCCAAGCCCGGGTGCTGTATATCCTCGGTGATCTGTTTGAGTACTGGATCGGCGATGAGGCCGCCGAGCAGCCCGAGTTCCGTCCCGTCGTCGGCGCACTGCGCGCCCTGGTACAGTCGGGCACCTCTGTGTGGGTGATGCACGGCAACCGCGATTTTCTGATGGGCGAGGCATTTGCGAAGGCCAGCGGCTGCCGCCTGCTCGACGATCCCACGTGCATCGATCTCTACGCCACGCCGACGCTGCTGACCCACGGCGACACCTTGTGTACCGACGACACCGAATACATGGCCTTTCGTGCCACCGTGCGCACCGCCCAGTGGCAAAAGGAATTTCTGGCCAAGTCGCCGCAGGAACGCGACGCCATCGTCCGCAGCTACCGCGAAATCAGCAAGAGTTCCACCGCCAATAAAAAACCGGAGATCATGGACGCCAACCCGCAGGCCGTGGAAGCGATGATGCGCGCGCACCGCGTGCACCGCATGATCCATGGCCACACTCACCGCCCGCAGGAACACCGCTTCGACCTCGACGGCCGTCCGGCGCAACGCATGGTGCTCGGTGACTGGTACGAACAGGGTAGCGTGCTGGAATGTGACGCGCGGGGATGGAGACTGGAAAGCTTGCCACTAAAACCAAAACATGCGGGGCGGGTTAGAGCTGAGGTGTAGCGCGTATCACCGGATACACGCGCCGGATTATTTTTTCCCGCGCAGATCCTCGATCCTCATCCGCCGGTAATTTTTCGGAAGCTGGAACACCGCCGCTTCCGCCCGGTAATCGGCGTAATCCACAAGTTCACTGGTCCGGCCCGTCATGTCGGTATACCGCACTGGAAACCCGTGCGCCAGATGGCGCGCTGGGAGATAAACATTATTGGCCAGATCGCACGGCGACTGCGTTCCTTCCGGGAACGACGACACCGTCACCGCCTGTTCGCCCGCCAGCGTCTCACGATATTCGCGCAGCGCCAGCACCGCGTCCGTCAACAACCCGTCCGCCGCATATAGATCGTAGCAAGGCTTCTCGTTGGTCAGTAGTTTATAGTGACGAACCTTGTGCCCGCCAACGCTGGGAACCTGCTGGTCATCCGGCACCACCTTGCTTTTGAGGTCCGGCGGCGTCGGCAACATCAGGCGATGCCCGATTACCAGTATCTGTTTGTCCGCGCTGCTGACGTTGTAAATCGTGCCATCGGCACGGTCGAACAACAGAAAATCCTCGCTGCCCGTGCCACTATCGATGCGAAGAAAACCCACGGTAACAATCATGCGCGTGCGATACGGCTCGCCTCCCGGTTCACGCTCGACAAAATACAGCAGCATGCCGGGCGCTGTAAGTTGTGAACAGGAGATCAGCGCCGTCAGAAGAAAACACAGGAACAGAAAGACGGGTCGAATCATTTTTCAGTTCCCGCTGTTTGCTCTGAATCCAAGCATGATATCCATAACATTGGTGCCCGTCGGCCCGGTAGCCACCAGATCGCCGCTGGCTTCCAGGAAACTTCCCGCATCGGCCCGGACCAGCGATTGTTCGGCAGAAAAACCCGCCGCCACGCCTCGTGTCACGGTCTCGCCATCCACCAAGGCGCCGGCGTCTTCCGTCGGCCCATCTGTTCCATCGGTACCGGCGGCGAGA
The DNA here is from genome assembly GCA_041481225.1 of Sulfurifustaceae bacterium. GTDB lineage: Bacteria > Pseudomonadota > Gammaproteobacteria > Acidiferrobacterales > Sulfurifustaceae > Sulfuricaulis. The sequence goes on from JBGPBL010000001.1 coordinate 25,964, forward strand.
AACCAGGAGTTGCGTTGTCCCTGCAGCGTCACCGCCGCCGCCAACGCCATACTCTGATTGCGTCCGCCGCGCCCCGGCGATTCCGGCAGCATGACCGTGGTCTCGCCACCCCAGACATGAACCACGCCGGACTCCGATTCCAGTAATTTTTTTGCCAGCCTTGTCCCCGCATCCACAGCATCGCCGGAGACAAAACCGGACTCCAGAACCGCCGGATAACCCAGCTTCTTAGCCGCTTCCAGTGCGGCGCTCTTGGCGTTATCGAGCGTGGCCACAATTTCACGCTTCACCTTCTGGAAACAGGCGTCATCGGGCGCAGGTGCCGGCGGCATATGCTGCAAAGCCCCAGTGAGAAAATCCGGCAAACCCTTGAGAGTCAATGGCCGGCGCAGGTATTCGTCCGCCACTAGCGGACCTGAACCGATCGCACGCAGATCGTTGTCGGGCACATCGGAAATAATGAGACACAAGACAGGCCGCGGGAAAAGCGCCTTGGCCAGGCGTCCGCCTTTGATACGCGACATACGCCGACGAATGCGGTTGAAGTCGTTGATGTCAAGACCCGAGGCAAGTATCCAGCGATTGATTTTCTGAAACAGCTCAAGACTGATGGCGGGAGGCAATGCTTCCACCAGTGCCGAGGCGCCGCCGGAAATCAACACGAGCACCGGCGCCTCCTTCGGAATCCGGTCCACAAAGGCGAACAACCGCTTGCCCGCCTCTAGACTGGCTTCATCCACCAGTGGATGACCCGCCTCCAGCACCGGCCATGGAAGCGATTCAGCATGGCCTCTTTTTGTGATGACCAACGCATCAGCAATACCACTGCCCAGTGCGTCCTGCGCACCCTGCGCCATGGCACAGGCTGCCTTGCCGACCGCCACCATATATACCTTCCCGGGGAATGGCCTGTCCTTCAGTCTGTCACGTACGCGCGCGCGACCATTGACCGCGGCCAGCGCGGACTGGAAGATGTTCAGTATACTTTTCCGATGGTCAGATGACATGGAACCGCAGATTACCCGGATAACCTTGGGAGAACAAACCCCTGTGACAAAGAATGGCTATCCCAGCGTCGGCATCGACAGACTGGTAGCACTCTGTTCCTCACCGCCCGGCCAGCGGCTAGTGACGACCTTACTGCGGGTGTAGAAATACACACCTTCCATACCGTGCACATGCAGATCGCCGAAGAGTGACGCCTTCCAGCCACCGAAGGAAAAGAACGCCATCGGCACCGGGATCGGCACGTTGACGCCCACCATGCCCACTTCGATATCGTGCTCAAAACGACGCGCGTGCGCGCCAGAGCGAGTGAAGATGGCGGTGCCGTTACCGTAGGGGTTGCTGTTGATGAGTTGAATGGCTTCATCGAGATTAGCCACCCGCAGCACGATCAGCACCGGGCCGAAGATCTCCTCTTTATAAATCTCCATCGTAGTCGTGACCCTGTCGAACAGCGTCGGCCCGAGATAAAAACCCTGCTCCTTGCCTGCGACTTTATGCCCGCGCCCGTCGAGCACGAGCTTCGCGCCTTGGGCCACGCCGCTGTCGATCAGCTTCTGCACGCGTTCACGATGCGCGGCGCTTATCACTGGCCCCATGTCAATACCGTCCCGCTCGCCCGGCCCAACCTTGATCTTGGCTGCCCTGTCACGCAGTTCCTCAACGAGCACGTCGCCAATGGCGCCCACGGCCACAACCGTTGAAATCGCCATACAACGTTCGCCCGCTGAACCATAGGCCGCACCCATCAACGCGTCGGCGGTAAAATCGAGATCGGCATCCGGCATCACCACGGCATGATTTTTCGCGCCGCCCAATGCCTGCACACGTTTGCCATGATGCGCGGCAGTTTCGTAAATGTATTTGGCAACGGGCGTAGAACCCACGAAGGACACAGCGCGCACGTCCGGATGTGTTAGCAGCGCATCCACCGTCTCCTTGTCGCCCGGAATCACGTTGAAGACGCCGTCCGGCAGCCCTGCTTCGCGAAATAATTCAGCCATGCGCAGGCTCGCTGACGGGACTTTCTCCGAGGGTTTGAGAATGAAAGTGTTACCGCAGGCGATGGCGACCGGAAACATCCACAGCGGCACCATCACGGGAAAATTGAACGGCGTGATGCCAGCGCACACGCCGACCGGTTGCAACAACGAATGGCAATCGACGCCGCGGCCGACGTCCTCGGCCTGCTCACCCTTGAGCAGATGCGGCACGCCTGTGGCAAACTCGATCACCTCGATGCCGCGCTGCAATGAGCCGGCGGCGTCGGCGCGGGTCTTGCCGTGTTCCTCGCTGGTGAGACGAATCAGCTCATCGCTGTGCGCCTGCATCAACTCGCGAAAACGCATAAGGATGCGGGCGCGCTTGAGCGGCGTGGTATCGCGCCACCCAGGAAACGCCGCGCGCGCCGCAGACACCGCCGCCTCGACATCCTGGCGGTTGGCCAGCGGCACCCGGCGAATCACTTCACCGGTGGCCGGGTTGAACACATCCGCCAGCCGGGAGCCCGCACTGGCCTGATATTTACCGTTGATCCAGAGCGACAAGACGGGTTGCGTCATGAGTGTGCCTCGCGTACAAAAATACCAGCAAGCGGTAGTCTAGCCACCGACAAGAATAATTAACACCCGGTATGGCCCGTGCGCGCCGAGTGTCACGGTCTGCTCGATATCCGCCGTGCGCGAAGGGCCGGAAACAAAATTCACCGCACGCGGCAGCTTGCCGTGCTCAGCGCGCAACCGGTCCCAGGCGTCTTCCATGGTCGCAACGATCCGTCCGACTTCGAGCACTGCGATATGCGTCTCCGGCAACAGACTGACCGTCGCCGGTGTCTGCGGGCCGGAGAGCAGCATCAGCGTACCGGTCTCGGCGATGCCGGCGAAGGCGCCGGTAATGCCGACCATGTCGTCGCCCTTGGCGGCGCGCGCCTGGATATCGATCCCGGCGCTGCGCCAATCGAGCGCATTCAGTTGCGGCCAGCAAACAGCGCGCTGTGGCAAATGATGTTCGCCCAGGTAGCGCGCCACCACGGCCGGCACTTCGTTCAAAGTTCTGACCGGTGCGACATCGCAGACAAGCTTGATAACCCGGTCACTGAAACGCTGCATCAGGTCTTTTTCAAGTTCCGGCAGCGGCCCGCGTGCATGCCAGCGAATCACATCACCGACATCAGCGCTCGCCGCCGCGCCGCGAGCCACGGCAATGCGCGTCAGGATTTTTTCACGCGCGCCCATTAGGTTCGCCCTGACCGATACAGCTCGCGAAAGGTCCGGCCCGCTGGTGCCGGCATGTCGCGGCCATTGGTCCAGCCAGAAACGCCCGGCAGATAACGTAATCGTTTGCTGGTTCCGGCAAACAAACACAGTAGGCGGGCAACTACTTTTGTACCCAAGACATACCACGTCGGACGCTGAGCTAACCATGACCACAACCTGAGCGCCACGCGCTCCTGCCATGGTCGCAAATGACGTTTCACTTGTTCGTTACGCAACTGGCGCAGTAAATCTGGCAATGGGATCTTTACCGGACACACCACCGCACACGCGCCGCAGAAGGTCGAGGCATTGGGCAGATCAAGGGCGTTTTCCAGACCGACGAAGGCCGGGGTCAGCACCGATCCCATCGGGCCGGGATAGACCCAGCCATAGGCATGCCCGCCGATGTTCTGATACACCGGACAGTGGTTCATGCAGGCGCCGCAACGAATGCAACGCAGCATCGGTTGCAGTTCGGTGCCAAGCAGACGGCTGCGGCCGTTATCCAGCAGCACGATATGAAAATGTTCCGGCCCGTCCGTGTCCTCCTTGCCTTTAGTGCCGGTCAGAACGGAAACGTAATTAGTGATCGACTGGCCGGTAGCGGAACGCGGCAGCAACCGCAGCAGTGTCGTGACATCCTCCAGCGTCGGCACCACTTTTTCAATGCCGGTAATCGCCACATGCACGCGCGGCAAGGTGGTTGAAAGCCGGCCGTTGCCTTCGTTGGTGACGATCAGCACCGAGCCAGTCTCGGCGATGATGAAGTTGCCGCCGGAGATACCCATGTCGGCCGACAGGAACCCGGGCCGCAACACCTCGCGCGCTTCGCGGCAAAGTTCAGTAATCTCCGTGGTGCGCGGGCGATGATGTTTCTGCTCGAAAATATCGGCGATGTCCTCTTTGCTCTTGTGCACCACCGGCGCGACGATATGCGATGGTGGTTCCTTTGCCAGTTGCAGAATATATTCGCCGAGATCGGTCTCCAGCACCTGCAGGCCACGGCTTTCAAGAAAGCCATTGAGGCCGCATTCCTCGGTCACCATCGACTTCGATTTGACGATCCTCTGCACGCCATGCTGCGTCGCGATCTCGGCAACGATGCGATTGACGTCCTCGGCCGTTTCGGCCCAGTGCACCACAGCACCGCGCACCGTGGCTTCTTTTTCGAAGTGCTGCAAATAGCTGTCCAGGTTATTGAGAACCCGGTCGCGGATCGCCGCTGCCGCATCGCGTAGCCCCTCGAAATCCGAGAGTTCGGCAATCACCACGGCACGGCCATCGACGAACTTGGACTGAAGTTTTTCCAACGCCTTTTGCAGCTTTTCATTGCGCAGGTTCGCGCCTGCCTTGCGCTTGAAATGCATCGCGGTTACTTGCATTCGCTATCCCCAGCCAGCACCTCGGCGATATGCAGCACCCTGGTATTTAAATCACCGCGCCGCCGCAGCCGCCCTTCGATATTCAGCAGGCAACCGAGATCGCCAGCAACGATGGTGCCCGCCCCGGTCGCGGCGATGTGTTCGCATTTGTTATCCGCCATGCGCGTGGAGATCTCGCCGAACTTGACGGAAAAGGTGCCGCCAAATCCGCAACAGGTGGTGGCCTCGCGCATTTCGACAATCTTCACGCCCGGCATTTTCGCCAGCAGCGCACGCGGCTGTGCCTGCACGCCCAGCTCGCGCAGACCGGAACAGGAATCGTGATAGGTCAGCGAGCCGGCATAATCGCCGGGGACGTTATTGAGTTTGGCGACATTGACCAGAAAATCGGTCAACTCATAAGTGCGGGCCGACAGACGATTGAAGGACTTGCTCAGGGTCGGATCATCCTTGAAGAGTGCGGGATAATGCACGTGAATCATGCCGGCGCAGGAGCCTGACGGCAGGACGACATATTCACAGTCGTCGAATTCCTTGAGGAGTTTCAGCGCCAGCGCTTTGGCCGCGTCCTGATCGCCCGAGTTGTAGCCGGGCTGGCCGCAGCAGGTCTGGTTGTCCGGGACAATCACTTCGCAGCCCGCTGCCTTAAGTAAACGCAACGCGGCGAAGCCGATGCTTGGCCGCATCATATCCACGAGGCAGGTTACGAACAGGCCAACACGCATGCCGCCTCCGTTTATTGGATGTGCCTCACTATCGTGCGGCACATCCGAAAGAAACTAGAAATGCTCCGCAAACCACAACCGGACACGCATACTTATGACGGATGAAATGCCGGACTTGCGGAAACGCATATTACCTTGGCCATCCACAATAAACATCACCGGCACACCGCGCACCGCCCATGCCTTGGTGATCGCGCCGTCGATGTCGTTGAAGACGCGCCAGCGCAGGCCGTTCTGCTCAAGGTACTTGCGCACCTCCGGCTCAGCGCCGGATTGCATGGCCACAGTCACCACGGTGTTATCGCGCGCAAGCGAATCGATCACGCTTTGCTGAACGTGGCACTCTGGACACCAGCTGGCCCAGAAATACACGAGCACTGGCTTGCCGGTTTCGCGCTTGAGGTCGAAGGCAGCGCCATCGACCATAGTGCCTGCGAGCGGCGGCGCCACGCCCTCTGCCAAGGCAAGATGCGGCCACAGCCGCCAGCCGACCAGCGCAGAACCGACAAACAGTGTCAGCACCAACCAAGCACGCCACTTGCGCTGGAGCAGCTTGGACAAAATGCCGGAATTACTTGCGCCCATTGTTAACCACCCAGACCACGCGCGAGATCCTTCTTCAGGTCGGCCACATCCTCCAACCCAGCGGAAATCCGGATCAAACCATCGCTGATGCCGGCCTCGGCCCGCTGTTCGGGCGTGATGCGGCCGTGCGTGGTCGTGGCCGGATGGGTGATGGTGGATTTGGTGTCGCCGAGATTCGCGGTGATGGATATTACGCGCGTGTTATCGATCACCCGCCACGCACCATCCTTTCCACCCTCCACTTCGAATGACACAATGCCGCCGAAACCGGACTGCTGTTTCTTGGCCAGCTCATGCTGCGGATGGGACGCCAGCCCCGGATAGTACACGCGCTTCACGCGCTTTTGCTTTTCCAGCCATTGCGCGAGCTCAAGCGCGTTGGCACAGTGCGCCTTCACGCGCAGGCTCAGCGTCTCCAGACCCTTGAGAAACACCCAGGCATTAAACGGGCTCAGGGAAGGCCCGCAGGTACGCATAAAACCATAAACCTTCTCACCGACGAGTTCCTGGTTGCCGACCACCGCCCCGCCGACGCAGCGACCCTGGCCGTCGAGATACTTGGTCGCGGAATGGACCACGACATCGGCCCCGAGCTTGAGCGGCAGTTGCAGCGCCGGTGTGCAGAAGCAGTTGTCCACCACCAGCAGACAGCCCTTGGCATGGGCCAGCTTCGCCAACCGCACGATGTCCGTGATTTCCGTTAGCGGATTTGACGGTGTCTCCACGAACAGCAGCTTCGTATTCGGCCGGATCGCCTTCTCCCACGCGCCATAGTCCGAGAGCGTGACATAACTGGTCTCGATACCGAACTTGCCAAGGTAGTTGTTGAATAGCAAGACCGTCGGCCCGAAGATATTACGCGACGAGACAATGTGGTCGCCCGACTTGAGCAGCGCGAGGCAGGTCGAGAGGATCGCCACCATGCCGGAGGCCGTGGCCACACACCGCTCGCCACCCTCAAGCGCCGCGAGACGCTCCTCGAACGCGCGCACGGTGGGATTGGTAAAGCGAGAGTAAATGTTCCCCGGCTCAGCCCCGGAAAACCGCGCCGCCGCAGCCGCTGCGCTTTCGAAAACATAGCTCGACGTGAGAAAAATCGGCTCGGAATTCTCGCCTTCGTTCGTGCGATGCTGTCCCGCCCGCACTGCGCGGGTGTCAAAACCCCATTGGTCTATGTCATCAGACATGCCTGCTGCTCCTTAAAAAATACAAAGTTATGGCGCAGCTTACGGGGGGCTTAGAAAAGAAAAAAGCCGCAAATGCGGCCGGAAGCGGGATACGCTCTCTTTAGCGGCATTTTTATCGCGCCCGCAAGCTGAAGTCAAATCGGCGCCAATCGAGACAAAAGTTATACTACCCATATTGCTGTGTCAATACGGGTCTACGTTTAAATGTACAACTATCGGCAAATAATTCCCCGTATTCCGCTTCGCTTCATATGGGCTCCTTGCTGCCTAAAAATGGGGAGGGGAAGCGCGGTGTTATCTCGGGAAGGACACCACTTCCGCGGTGACCAGATCGTTGCTGTTGGCGGTACTGCGGCCACTCTTGGCGCCGTCGTTGCGCTGGTGTTCGATACGGTCGAGGTACTCCTTGCTGACGTCGCCGGTGATGTACTCGCCGTTGAAACAGGAGGCATCGAAATGCTGGATGTCCGGGTTGCCTTCGCGTGCGGCATCGATGAGGGCGTCCAGATCCTGATAGATCAACCGGTCGGCGCCAATGGCCCCGGCGATCTGCTCTTCGGTGCGGCCATTCCCGATTAGCTCGCGCACCGAGGGCATGTCGATACCGTACACGTTGGGATAACGCACTGGCGGCGCGGCCGAGGCGAAGTACACCTTTTTCGCACCGCCCTCGCGCGCCATCTGGATGATCTGTTTGCTGGTCGTTCCGCGCACGATGGAGTCGTCCACCAGCAGCACATTCTTCTTCCGGAATTCGACATCGATGGCGTTCAGTTTCTGGCGCACCGACTTCCGGCGCTCCGCCTGGCCGGGCATGATGAAGGTACGGCCGATGTAGCGGTTCTTGATGAAACCCTCACGGTATGGCAGGTTCAGCTTATAGGCCATCTGCAGCGCCGCCGAGCGCGAGGTGTCGGGGATCGGGATCACGACATCGATGTCGTGATCGGGCCAGACACGCTTGATCTTTTCGGCCAGCCGCTCGCCCATGCGCAGGCGCGTTTTGTGCACGTAGATGCCGTCGATAACCGAGTCCGGGCGCGCCATGTACACAAACTCGAAGATGCAGGGCGTATGCACCGGTTTTTCGGCGCACTGCTGGCTGTGCACCTGCCCGTCGACGGTCACGAAGATGCACTCGCCCGGCGCGACATCGCGCACCAATTCGAACCCGACTACGTCGAGCGCCACCGACTCCGAGGCAAACATGTATTCCGGGCCACGGCTGGTCTCGCGCTTGCCAAACACCAGCGGGCGGATGCCGTTGGGATCGCGGAAGGCCAGGACGCCATGTCCGGTCACCAGCATGACAACGGCGTAGGCGCCGCGTATGCGTCGGTGCACGGCGGCCACGGTATGGAAAATATGTTCCGGGGTCAGGCGCAGCTTGGCGACGGCCTGAAGTTCATGCGCAAAAACATTGAGCAGAATCTCGGAATCCGAATCGGTGTTGATGTGGCGCAGGTCGGTGCGGTAGAGCTCGTCCTTCAGCTGGTCGGCGTTGGTGAGGTTGCCGTTGTGCGCGAGCGCGAGCCCGAAGGGAGAATTCACATAGAACGGCTGGGCCTCGGCCGGGGAATCGCAGCCGGCAGTCGGGTAACGCACATGGCCGATGCCCATATTGCCCTTGAGGCCGAGCATGTGCCGTTCCTGGAACACGTCGCGCACCAAGCCGTTGTCCTTGCGCAAGTGTACGCGCTTGTCATCGCACGTCAGGATGCCGGCGGCGTCCTGACCGCGATGTTGCAGGACCAGGAGGCCGTCGTAGAGTGATTGATGCGCCGGGGTTTTGGCGAGAATGCCGATAATGCCGCACATTCAGAACTTACCTCCTGTGCTTAAAAAGTGATTCTAGCCGTAGCGGATATGGCGGGCAACATCGCGTGGAAGGTAACCGCTCACCGCCACCGCCACCCGCTCGAAATACGGGGTCAACACGGATTCCCGCCACCACCCCCGCTGTGGAATCGACGTCAGCCCCATGACCAGGAAAATCACCACAATGATCATGGCCCCGCGCATGGCGCCGAAAAGTCCACCTAAAGCGAGGTTGGCGATCTGGAATCCCCGCTTCGCGGGCAGGGCCTTGTGAATCAGCCAGGAAAGCACCATCCCCACGATAAAGACCGCCACGAAAATCAGCACGAAGGCGAGCAACTGACGCAGCGCGGGTTCGTCGATAAAACCCTTGAACAAATGGGAAAGTCTTTCGGCGAAAAACCAGGCGAGCACGCACGCCACCGCCCAAGTCAGGATCGAGATCACTTCACGCACCAGGCCACGCCATGCGCCAAAGATGGCGAAGACGGCCAGGACAACGATCATCGTCAGATCGAAACTGTTCATGCGCTGTTATGTCCGTGGTTTGAATTCATGTCCGGGCGGCGATCAGGGATACGTCTGCACCACGCCTTCCGTGCCCGATTCCTTCTGTATCTGCGCTAGCGCCTTCACGGCCTCGGACTTCTCGCGGAACGGCCCGACGCGCAACCGCACCGCCTTGCCGCCATTGATGGTCACCGATTCCGCGTGCACCGGATGTCCGTGGCTCCTGAGGCTATCGCGCAATTTCGCAGCGTTTTCAGCGTTGGAGAAAGTGCCCACCTGCACCACCCAGCCTTTGGTTATTTTTTCCGCGGCGTGCTCCGGGGTGGTTCTAGAAGATTTGACCCTGGCCGGTGCCTGTGCCGGTTCCGGTTCCGGCTTTTTAACCGGCGTCGCAGGTTTTAGCTCTGGCTTCGTCGCCGTTTCCGCCACGGGCGTGTCCACGGCCGGTGTCGAGGCGTCGCCGCTTGCCTTCACTTCTGGGGCAGAAACCGGTGACACGACGACCTTGGTTTCGCCGACATCACTGCGCGACGGGATTTCAATCAGTTTCTTGATCTCGGAGGGCGGTTCCCGCTCATCCAGAATCATGGGCAAAAATATCACCGCCAACGCCACAATCACGATCGCGCCGATGATGCGGTGTTTGGGATTGAATTCCATCCGGGGGTTGTCTCTGTCAGCCATGGTCGTTACGTCTTGCTGAAGGTCGTCAGTATACCACCGACGGTATGAAAGGAGCCAAATACCACGATTCGGTCGGACGCGTTTGCCTCCCGCTGTGCCGTGTCGTAGGCCTGGTGCACCGTATCAAACCTCTGTACCGGACGGTTTATGCCGGCAGCGGACAGCGCATCCTGCAACTGCGCGGCGCTGGCGCCACGTGGGACATCCAGCGTAGCGACATACCAGCGATCCATCACGTCGGCCAGGCCGCCAAACACCGCCGCCACGTCCTTGTCCTTGAGCATGCCGCATACCGCCAGAGTTTTCCCGCCGACCGCTTGCTGCTTCAAGGTCGCGGCCAGCGACCGAGCCGCCTGCGGGTTATGGGCAACATCGAGCACACACACCGGTCGGCCGGGGAATACCTGGAAACGTCCGGGGATCATCGCGGAGGCCAAGCCATCGCGCATATGCGACTGACTCACGGGAAAACGGTCGGCCAGGCAGTCGAGCGCCATCAAAGCAGCCGCAGCGTTGAAAAGCTGGTAATCGCCGCGCATCGCCGGATACGGCAGCGCACTACGGACACGCTCCGGGGTACGCCAGGTCCATCCGCCTTCGCCGCGCTCGGAAAAGAAATCGCGATTAAGCTGCATAAGATTCGCGCCTACCCGCGCGGCTTCGTTGGCAATCACCGCTGGCGGGTTCGGGTCACTGCAGATGGCCGGACGGTCGCGGCGGAAAATGCCGGCCTTCTCGTAGCCGATGGCCTCGCGCGTAGTGCCGAGCCAGGCGCTGTGATCGATATCGACAGAGGTGACCATGGCGACATCGGCATCGATGCCGTTGACGGCGTCGAGCCGCCCGCCCATGCCTACTTCGAGCACAGCGATATCGATGCGGGCGTTGCGGAAAAGATCGAACGCCGCGAGCGTGCCGAATTCGAAATAGGTCAGCGGTATCTCGCCACGCACGGCTTCGATGCGCTCGAACGCGGCGCACAGCTCGGCGTCGGTGGCCAAGTGGCCATCCACGCGGATGCGTTCGTTGTAGGTGATCAGGTGCGGCGAGGTATAAGCGCCGACACGGTAGCCCGCACGCCGCAGGATCGCCTCACACATGGCCACGGTGGAACCCTTGCCGTTGGTGCCGGTGACGGTGATGGCGCGGAAATCGGGCGAGCGTAGACCCATCCTGTCGAGCACGGCATGAACCCGTTCGAGCCCAAGCTCGATCGTGCGTGGATGTAACGTCTCAATCCATGCAAGCCAATCGGAAAGCGTTCTGATCTTCAGGCAGTTAATGGGGTTTAAGAGGATTCGGTAATTCCCGCCTCGGTGTTCGGCGGGGTGTCACTGGCGCTGTCCCGGCGCATGAGCATCGCCAGCAGCGTCGCCACCTGATCACGCATCTCGCGCCGGTCGATGATCATGTCGACAGCACCGTGCTCCAGCAGGAACTCGGCGCGCTGAAAACCTTCCGGCAACTTCTCACGCACCGTCTGTTCGATCACGCGCGGTCCAGCAAAGCCGATGAGCGCCTTGGGCTCGGCAATATTGATATCACCCAACATCGCAAGACTTGCCGAAACGCCGCCCATCGTCGGGTCGGTCAATACCGACACATACGGAATGCCCGCCTCACCCAGGCGGGTGAGTGCGGCACTGGTCTTGGCCATTTGCATCAGCGACAGCAGCGCCTCCTGCATACGCGCGCCGCCGCTCGCCGAAAAACAGATTAGCGGTATTTTCTTTTCGAGGCTCACGTTCACACCGCGCACGAAACGTTCGCCCACCACCGAGCCCATGGAACCGCCCATGAAGGAAAATTCAAATGCCATGGCCACCAGCGGCAGACCCTTGAGCTCTCCTTCCATCACCACCAGCGCATCGCGCTCGCCCGTGACCTGCTGGGCCTCCGCCAGACGATCGCGGTATTTCTTGGTGTCCTTGAATTTGAGCGCATCGACTGGCGACAGATTCGCGCCGATTTCCACGCGCGGTTCCGGATCGAGGAAAAGATCGAGCCGCCGGCGCGCGCTGATACGCATGTGGTAAGCGCACTTGGGGCAGACATCCTGATTGCTATCGATCTCGGCGCTATACAGCACCGTTCCGCAAGCCAGACACTTTTTCCACAGGCCTTCGGGCACCGAGGCCTTCTTGATCCCCTGGTGCTTGATCTTTGGCGGCAGCAGTTTGTCGAACCAGCTCATCGGCTTGCTCCCGTAACGGGTTGCGGGGCAGATGTGGCCCGGTCCATCGCCTCGCGCAGGCGGGCGGTGAAGGCCGGCACCTCGGTGAGAATTTTGTCCGGTGTCGCGGCCATGTCCTCCATGCGTTTGACCACGGCGCTGCCGACCACGACGGCATCGGCAATTTCCGCCACCTGCCCGGCAGTTTCCGGGCTGCTGATGCCGAAACCCACGCCCAGCGGCAGATTGGTCGCACTCCGGATATCCTTGAGCTTGGCCGCCACTTCGCGCACGTCCAGATGGCTCGCGCCAGTCACGCCGCGCAGCGAGACATAATAGATAAATCCACTCGCGGCATTGGCGATCAGTTTGATGCGCTCGGGCGAGCTCGTCGGTGCCAGCAGAAAAATCGCGTCGAGTTCATGTTGGCTCAGGGCGACGCGCAGCGGTTCGGCTTCTTCCGGCGGAAGATCGACCGTCAGCACCCCGTCCACGCCGACCGTGGCCGCCTGTTGCGCGAACAACTCGTAGCCCATGACCTCAAATGGGTTGAGATAACCCATGAGCACCACGGGCGTGGTTTTGTCCTTCTCCCGGAACTCGCGCACCATCGCGAGCACGCGCGTGAGACTGATTTTGTGTTTCAGCGCGCGCTCAGCGGCGCGCTGAATCACCGGGCCATCGGCCATCGGGTCGGAAAATGGCACGCCCAGTTCGAGCACATCCGCTCCGCTCTTCACAAGCGCATGCAACAGCGGTACCGTGACCCACGGCTCGGGATCGCCAGCCATAACGAAAGGAATGAGGGCGCTGCGGCGGTGCCGCTTGAGTGCCTGAAATTGTTGCGCAATGCGTGACATTAAAATTTGATTCCTTCGAGATTCGCCACGGTGTGGATATCCTTGTCGCCGCGGCCGGAAAGATTGACGATGATGATTTTATCGTGCCCCAATTGCGGTGCGAGAATCTTGGCGTAGGCTACAGCATGGCTCGATTCCAACGCAGGTATGATGCCTTCGGTGCGAGTCAGTTCGTGGAAGGCCTCCAGCGCCTGCTTGTCGGTGATCCCCACGTACTGGGCCCGCCCGGAATCCTTGAGCCAGGCATGTTCCGGCCCGACCCCGGGATAATCGAGCCCGGCGGAGATGGAATGGGTTTCGATGATCTGACCATCATCGGTTTCCAGCAGGTACGTACGGTTGCCATGCAACACGCCGGGCCGGCCGACACAGAGCGTCGCCGCGTGGCGTCCGGTCTCGATACCATCGCCCGCGGCTTCGACGCCGTACATGGCCACGCTCTTGTCTTCGATGAAAGGATAAAACAGGCCCATGGCATTGGAGCCGCCGCCGACGCAAGCGACGAGCGCATCCGGCAGACGTCCCTCCTGTTCCAGGATCTGGCCGCGTGCCTCGCGCCCGATGACGGTCTGGAAATCACGCACCAGCATCGGGTACGGATGCGGCCCGGCGACAGTACCGATGATATAGAAAGTATTATCGACGTTCGTGACCCAGTCGCGCATGGCTTCGTTGAGCGCGTCCTTCAGGGTCTTCGATCCGGACTCGACCGGCACCACTTCCGCGCCGAGCAGTTTCATGCGATAGACATTGATTGCCTGACGCTTCATGTCTTCCGAACCCATGTACACCACGCACTTCATGCCAAAGCGCGCCGCCACCGTCGCCGTCGCCACCCCATGCTGACCGGCGCCAGTTTCGGCGATCACGCGCGTCTTACCCATGTGCCGCGCCACCAACGCCTGGCCGATGGTGTTGTTGATCTTGTGCGCACCGGTATGGTTGAGGTCTTCGCGCTTCAGGTAAATACGCGCACCGCCCCAGTTCCCGGTCAGACGCTTCGCGGGATAAAGTGGCGACGGACGACCGACGTATAGGCGCAGGTCGTCATCGAATTCCTTCTGGAAATTTTTGTCGTCGCGCAGCTTCTCGTAGGCCTCGCGCAACTCTCTCAGCGGCTGCATCAGCGTCTCGGCGACAAAGATGCCACCGTAGACCCCGAAATGCCCGCGCTTGTCCGGTAGGTCGTAGGCACTCATGAAATAGTTTGCCCCACTGCCTCGATAAAGGCGGAAATCCTGCTGGCGTCCTTGATACCCTTGGACTGCTCCACGCCGCTCGACACGTCCACCGCGAAGGGACGCGCCTCCCGGATCGCCATGGCCACGTTATCCGGCGTCAGACCGCCGGCGAGAATCACGGGCTTCGACAAATCGTGCGGTACACGGGCCCAATCGAATGCCTGGCCGGTACCGCCCGTGGCATCGGCGACAAAACTGTCGAGCAGCAGGCCGGCTGCATCGTTATAGAGTTGCGCTTTCTCTTGCAGGTTGATGTCAGCTTGCATGCGGATAGCTTTGATATACGGCCGGTGATAGCGGCGGCATTGTTCGGGTGTTTCGTTACCGTGAAATTGTATCAGATCGAGGGGGACACGATTCAGGACCGCTTCAATGTTGCCGGACGCGGCATTCACAAACAGCCCGACCACCGTCACAAAAGGCGGCAGCACCCGGACAATGGCTTTTGCCTGATCGGGGCTGATATGGCGCGGACTATTTGGCTCGAACACAAAACCCACCGCGTCGGCCCCGGCCCGGGCCGCGGCCATGGCGTCTTCCACGCGGGTAATCCCGCAGATTTTTACGCGCGTACGCATGCCCCCTCCGAAAGGTCGCGAGCTTACCAGAGGCCCGCATCCCGCGAAAGCCGCGGAATCTTGAACGCTTCCGGATACTCGATTTCCCGCAGGTAAAGCCCGTCCGGTGCGGCGGTTATTCCGCCCGCGGCGCGGTCACGTGCCGCCAGTATTTCCTTGGCCCAAGCGGGTTCACGTTCGCCCGCGCCAATGGTCATCAGCACGCCCGCCAGGTTGCGCACCATGTGTTGCAGAAATGCGTTGGCGTAGGCATGGATGTGCACCATATCGCCATGACGTGTGATGTTGAGTGCGCGCAGCTCGCGTACCGGACTTTTTGCCTGACATTCGGTGGCACGGAACGATGTGAAGTCATGCTCGCCCAGCAGGTACTGGGCCGCCTCTTGCATCGGCACGAGGTCGAGAAGACGGTACTCATGCGTGATGCGACGTGCGAGATAGGTTGGGCGTATCGGCCGGTTCAGAATGACATAGTGATAGTGCCGGCCCGTGGCGGAAAAGCGCGCGTGAAAACCCTCGTCTACCTGACCGGCCCACAGCAGTGCCACTTCCATTGGCAGATTGCTGTTCGCGCCGCGAACCCAGGAATATTCGCTGCGGGTCGCGCTGGTGTTGAAATGAATCACCTGCGCCAGCGCATGCACACCGGCATCCGTGCGCCCGGCAGTGACAACCTGGATCGATTCGTTAGCCACTTGTGATAACGCATCTTCGACCACGGCCTGAATCGAACGCGCGTTCTCCTGCCGTTGCCAACCGGAGAACGATGAACCGTCATATTCGACTATTGCGGCAATACGCATGAGGCCTATTGTACACGTTTACTTCATGCCCCCGGACAGCTCCAGTTTTTCCTGAATCAGATGTTTCAATTCATCGAGTGTACGGCAACGGTTTATCGCCTCCTGGCCGATCCATTCTTGCACCCCAGCTTCTGTCAGACAGAATATCGCCGGCAGCAACGTATCGCGGATGCCATGGTGCCTGGCGAGTTCGTCCCGGTGCAGGAATTCGACCGGACAACCGAGCTGGACGATGAACTGTTTCCATTCTTCACGCATTTTGAAAGTGGAATGGGTAATCGCGCAGAGATTGCAGGAATAGGTTTGCGGCGAAACGATCTTATGCCCGATATCGAGCAGTGTGTTCACCAAGCCGCTGTCGGCATTATAGATAAAAATGAGGGTTTGCTTGGCCATTAAGATGGAACCGTCTTCCGCTGGCTTAAAAGGATCCAAACCAGAACGCCGCGGTAAGCAGCGTTCTGGTTTATTCCACTACTTCTATTTCTTTTACTTCCTGATGCCCTCGCGGAAGCTTCGAGCCACGTTTGGCCCGCTCGCTCACGTATTGATCGATGTCGTTGCCGGAACGGAGCAGTAATTCACCCTTGCCCGTGCGCAACATGAGCCGCTGGCCTTCCTTGAAAACGGCAACGCCGGTCAGGTACTCCTCCCGTTTCGCCACCTTCGCGCCGGGAATGGAAAGAATCCTCTCGCCCTTGCCCTTCTCCATCGGCGGAAGTTCACCGACCATGAACACCAGGATGTTGCCCTTGTTGGTGACGGCTGCAAGCCAGTCCTCTTTCATATTCACCACGCGCTGTGGCGACAATGCCTTTGAACCCTTCGGCACCTTGAGCACGGCCTTGCCAGCACGGCGATCCGTAATGAGATCGCCCAGCTTGCCGACAAAACCGTAACCAGCATCCGAGGCAATGAGGTAGAGGTCTTCCGGCGCGCCCATCATCACACCCGCCCACGTGGCACCGGGTGGGGGATTCAGGCTGGAGGCCAGCGGCTCACCATGCCCACGCGCCGAGGGCAACTTGTGTGCCGGCAAGGTATACGAACGGCCGGTGGAATCGAGGAATACCACCTGCTGATTGCTCTTGCCGCACGCGGCTTGCAGGAATTTATCGCCCGTCTTGTAGTCGAACGCACGCGCATCCACCTCGTGGCCCTTGGCGGCACGCACCCAACCCTTCTCGGACAGGATGACGGTGATCGGCTCGGTGGGCAGGAGCTGGGTGACATCGATGGCCTTGGCGGCCTCGCGCTCAACGAGCGGCGAGCGGCGCTTGTCGCCGAACTCTTCAGCGTCGGCGATAATTTCATCCCGCACCTGGGCACGCAGCTTCTGATTCGACTTTAGAATTTTTTCCAGCTCTTTGCGCTCGTGGTCCAGTTCATTCTGCTCACCCTTAATCTTCATCTCCTCAAGCTTCGCCAAGTGCCGCAATTTGGTTTCCAGAATCGCTTCGGCCTGGATCTCGGAAAGCTTGAAACGTTTCATGAGCTTTGGCTTGGGCTCGTCCTCGCGTCGAATAATGCGGATCACTTCATCCAGATTGAGGTAGGCGATGAGCAAACCGTCAAGGATGTGCAGGCGCGCCTCGACCTTATCGAGCCGATGTTGCAGCCGGCGGCGCACGGTCTCGATGCGGAACTTGAGCCACTCGCTGAGCAGATCCTTGAGGTTGTACACACGCGGCCGGCCATCGAGGCCAATCATGTTGAGGTTCACGCGATAGGAGCGTTCGAGGTCGGTGGTGGCGAACAAGTGATCCATCAGCTCCACCGGGTCCACCCGCCCAGAACGCGGCACAATCACGAGGCGAATCGGGTTCTCGTGGTCGGACTCGTCACGCAGATCCTCGACCATGGGCAATTTCTTCTGCTGCATCTGCTGGGCGATCTGCTCCAACACCTTGGCCGGCGACACCTGGTGCGGCAGTGCGGTAATGACGATATCGCTCTCCTCGCGGTTCCAGCGCGCACGGGCGCGGATGCTGCCGTTGCCACTGTTATACATCGCGCGAATTTCGCTCTTTGGCGTGATGATCTCGGCTTCCGTGGGATAATCCGGCCCCTGAATGTGCTTCATCAGTTCGCCGACGGTGGAGTCCGGCTTCTCCAGGAGACGGACACAGGCCGCAGCCACTTCGCGCACGTTGTGCGGCGGAATGTCGGTAGCCATGCCGACCGCGATACCGGTAGTACCGTTCAGAAGCACATGCGGCAGGCGTGCGGGCATGACCTTGGGTTCTTCCAGCGTGCCGTCGAAGTTAGGCGACCACTCGACCGTACCCTGCTCCAGCTCAGAGAGCAGTACCTGCGCGAAGGGCGTCAGGCGCGACTCGGTGTAACGCATGGCCGCGAAGGATTTCGGATCGTCCGGCGAACCCCAGTTGCCCTGCCCGTCCACAAGCGGGTAGCGGTAACTGAACGGCTGCGCCATGAGGACCATGGCTTCGTAACAGGCGCTGTCGCCGTGCGGGTGAAACTTGCCAAGCACGTCACCCACGGTACGCGCGGATTTCTTGTACTTGGCGACCGCCGAAAGCCCGAGCTCGGACATGGCGTAGATGATGCGTCGCTGTACCGGCTTTAAACCGTCCGCAATGTTCGGCAGCGCACGATCCAGCACCACATACATGGAATAATCGAGGTAGGCCTTTTCGGTGAAGGTCGCCAACGGCATGCGTTCGATCGAAATGGCGCGCGGGCGCGCCTCTACGGCTCTGCTCTTGCCGCGGACGGGTTTCGATTTGGAGGAGCCTTTGTCTTTTCCGGTGGTCTTCTTTGCCATGTAAATTAAACCTTAAACAATATCTGCCTTGTTGCCATTCTTCTCGAGCCAGTCCTTGCGGTCGGCGGCACGTTTCTTGGCGAGCATCATATCCATGATGCGGTTAGTGTTGTCACCGGCCTTGATCTCGAGCTGCACGAGTCGGCGCGTGTTCGGGTCCATGACGGTTTCGCGCAACTGCAGCGGGTTCATTTCGCCCAGCCCCTTGAAGCGCGTGATGGTCGGGCGCGCACGCGGATTTTCCTTCTGAATACGCTCCAAGGTCTGTTTGCGCTCATTTTCATCGAGTGCGTAATACACCTGCTGGCCCACGTCGATGCGAAATAGCGGCGGCATCGAGACATACACATGCCCCGCCGCCACCAGCGGTTTGAAATGCTTTACAAAAAGTGCGCACAGGAGTGTGGCAATATGAGCGCCATCACTGTCGGCGTCCGCCAGGATACAGACCTTGCCATAGCGCAGACCGCTGATGTCGCTCGATCCCGGGTCAACGCCAAGCGCGACCGCGATGTCGTGCACTTCCTGGGAACCCAACACCTGTGCCGACTCCACCTCCCAGGTGTTCAGGATCTTGCCACGCAACGGCATGATAGCCTGGCAATCCTTGCCACGTGCCTGTTTGGCTGAGCCGCCGGCCGAATCGCCTTCCACGAGAAAAAGTTCAGTCATGTTGAGATCGGTTGAAAGACAATCGGCGAGCTTCCCTGGCAGGGCCGGACCGGCGCCAATCTTCTTGCGCTCCACCTTCTTGGCCGTGCGCAGACGTGTCTGCGCCGCCTCGATGGCCAGGTTGGCGATACGCTCGGCGTCGGCCACGTGTTGCATGAGCCACTGGGCGAAGGCGTCTTTGGTAACGGTGCCGACAAAGGCCGCGGCCTCGCGCGAGGTAAGACGTTCCTTGGTTTGCCCCGAGAATTGCGGGTCGCGCGTCTTGAAAGAGAGGACATAACACGACTGCCCCCACACATCTTCCGGTGCGAGCTTCACACCACGCGGCAACAGGCTGCGGAATTCACAGAACTCGCGCAGCGCGTCCGTGAGGCCCTGACGAAAGCCATTTACATGCGTACCGTCCTGGGTGGTCGGGATTAGATTGACATAGCTCTCCATGAGCGGCGAATCGTTCTCCGGTGCCCAAACGATTGCCCAGTCGAGTTCACCGTCGTTGTCCTTGAAACGACCCACGAACGGTTCCGCTGGAATCGTTTCCTGCTTGCCAAGCTCGCTCACGAGATAGTCGCGAAGACCGTCTTCGTAATACCACTCCTCGTCATTCTTCTTGTCGGATTCGTCAGCGAACGTGATCTTGAGGCCCGGACAGAGCACTGCCTTGGCGCGCAACACATGCTTTAATTTCGGTACGCTGAACTTGGGGCTGTCGAAATATTTTTCATCTGGCCAAAAATGCACGGTCGTGCCGCTGCCGCGCGCCACACCCACAACCTTAAGTTCTGCCGTTTTCTGCCCGCCGGCGAAGGCCATCTTGTATTCCTTGCCGCCACGCCGGACGAACACCTCGAGCTTCTTCGAAAGCGCATTCACCACCGACACGCCGACGCCGTGCAGACCGCCCGAGTAAGTGTAATTCTTGTTGGAGAATTTCCCGCCGGCATGCAGGCGCGTCAGGATCACTTCCACGCCCGACACGCCTTCGGCCTTGTGTTTGTCCACCGGCATGCCGCGGCCGTCATCCGTGGCCGCGAGCGAACCATCCTTATAAAGGACGACATCGATACGCTTGGCGTGTCCGGCAATCGCCTCGTCCACGCTGTTGTCGACGACTTCCTGGGCCAGGTGATTGGGCCGCTCCGTCTGGGTGTACATCCCCGGACGGCGGCGCACCGGCTCAAGACCGGTCAATACTTCGATGGCAGAGGAATCGTAGGCTGTGCTCATGAATCAAGAGATCAAAAATGAAAGAGGTTTATCTATACGGCTATTTGATGGCTTTCGCAAATTCTTCCGGCGTGCGCGCGGTAGAGGGATAACCATCGCAGAGATATTTGTTGTACAGATAATCCCGGAAGGCATTGACCGCCGGGGTGGGTATCGCCTGCCATTTGGCATTCCGGACTGGCGAAAACTTACGATCGGATGTGCCGACCGCATAGGTCTTGTACTGCGGTGTGTCGCAGCGCATGCCATCGTAGAAAACACTCCTGACACCTGAGGGACTTTCTACCACCAGCGTGATATGGGCAACGCCGTCCGCGGCATGCGAGAAAGATTTTGGGTCTATATACAGCTTGAGGGTATCGCGCGACGACAGCGAGATACGGATCATATCCTTGTCCTCCGGATACGGGGGAATAGCGACTTCACTCTCCTTCCACGGTGCCTTCGGGGTCTCCACGTAACCGTTATCCGGCGTGGCCTCGCTAAACGTACCGCGTGCTGCATAAAGGGGCGTCGTCATGACAACCAGGACGGCGATCAGGAATATACCGCGAAAGGAAAACTTGCCCTCGCTGGCGTGTGCGCTATGAAAACGTGAGGTCCCGTGCATCGGGCGCGCAGTATACAGCAGAAACCCGCGCCGTTCGAGAAGGCGACGCAAAATCAAATGGCGCCGTTAACAGGAACCGCAACATCCGACTTGTCAGCCGTTCAGATCCTGTGCCAATGAGTCGCGCACCGGTTGCGGGACCGGATCGACTTTATATGTATAGGCTGGGTGGTCGATACCCATAGAGATTACCGCACCCTGCTTAGCCGCCTTCACTATTTCCGGCGTGAGTTCAAAACGCAGAAAGTGGACCGAAGAAGTTTTTTCCGCGTCTTCACGCTCCAAGTCTTCATCCGCAATAGGACGGACAGGCTCAAACCCGGCCACCTTGACCCAGACCCGGTTCTCAACACCCTTCAGCCTTCTCAGGGCCTCACGGCGCTCCTCGATATCGTCATATTCCACCATGAAGGTGGCCTTCCAATTGGAACCATCGGGGATCAGAGGATTGTAGACCCCGAGCTCCTCATTGATGCCCTCCGCTTCGAAAATCCGTTCGACACGCAGCATTTCCTGCACCTGGTATTGCATCGTTAGACGGTCTTCGAAATAAAGGGTCGCGTGAGGCCCGATGGCGACGTGGCGATTTTTCTTGTGCGCCATAACCTGCGCGCGGAATTGCGCGCGGATTTCGGCATACTTCTCGAGTGGAAAAAGATCGTCGCGGTTCAATTTTTTCATAACCGTCTCATCTGTGCTCTGATTCGAAATAGTTTGCGCCATCGTATTTTCTCCATCAATTCTGACTATAAGCCGTATGCCATACGCAACAGCGTCAGCGGATGCTCCGGCGCCTTGCCGCTTTGCAAGCCGTTTTCGATCTGGTGTCCAGCCATGGGGCAGTCGCTGGAATAATGTTCCGCGCCGGTTTGTTCGACACGGCTGACCACTGGTTTACAAATCTTCATCGAAACCTTGTGGAACTCACTCTTGACCGCATAGCTGCCGTCGTGCCCGGAGCAGCGCTCGATTGGGTCTACCTTGGTCTCGGGCACTAACTGCAACATCTCACGGGTTTTCATCCCCAAGTTCTGTACACGCAGGTGGCAGGAAACGTGGTAAGAAATGGTCCCTAGAGATTTTTTAAAATCCGTCTTGAGCTTGCCTTCCTTGTGCCGCAACATCAGGTACTCAAACGGATCGAAAATAGCGTCACGCACCAGAATGACATCCGTATCGTTTGGAAACATCAAGGGCAATTCCTGCTTGAACATGAGCACACAAGAGGGTACCGGGGCAACGATGTCCCAGCCCTCGTTTACCAACTTAGCCAGTCTGGGAATATTGGCCTCCTTCGCGCGGGCCACCGCATCCAAATCGCCGAGTTCGAGCTTGGGCATGCCGCAGCACTGTTCCTTCTCCGCAATGGTCACGGGAATACCGTTATGCTCGAACACAGCGATCAAGTCCTCGCCGATTTGCGGTTCGTTATAGTTACCGTAACAGGTGGCAAACAAGGCCACCTTCCCGCGTGTCGACGCCGTTGGTTGTACGGCCATGTCGCGGGCAGGGCGACGCATGGCGCGCTTACGTAGGGTATCGCTGTGATAGGCCGGCAGGATGGCATCTGGATGGATACCTATGATTTTGTCCATGGCCTTGCGCACCAGTTTGTTCTTGTTGGCCGCATTGACGGCCTGCACGACCACGGGAATGCCGGCAAGTTTGCCCACCCTATCGGTGCTGGTCAGGAATTTATCGCGCGTACTTGTCTCGCCTTTTCTGAATTTCACGGCCTTGGCACGCAGCATGAGGTGCGGGAAATCGAGATTCCACTCGTGCGGTGGCACGTAGGGGCACTTGGTCATATAACACATGTCACAGAGGTAACAGTGGTCTGCTACCTGTCCAAATATCTTTTTGTCCACGCTATCGAGTTCCATGCTCTCGGAGGCATCAATAGCGTCAAACAAGGTGGGGAAAGCGTTACACAGATTGAAGCACCGTCGACATCCATGGCAGATATCGAAAACACGTTCAAGTTCTTTGTTGAGTGACGCTTCGTTGTAGAAATCGGGATTACGCCAGTCGAGCGCGTGGCGGGTTGGCGCTTCAAGATTTCCTTCGCGACGGTTTTTGTCTGTAGGAGCAGCCATGGTTAAGCATCCATTACTGATTCGAGAGGTGAGAAAAAAACCAGGGCCGGCTCACCCAGCCCTGGTTATAACTACTTACTTGCCGAGGGTATCCAAGGCCTTCTGGAAACGGTTGGCATGGGAACGCTCGGCCTTGGCCAGCGTCTCAAACCAATCGGCGATCTCATCAAACCCCTCGTCGCGCGCCTTCTTGGCCATACCCGGATACATATCGGTGTACTCGTGGGTCTCGCCAGCGATCGCCGCCTTCAGGTTATCGCTGGTGGCGCCAATCGGAAGACCGGTGGCCGGGTCGCCGCATTGCTCCAAATACTCCAAGTGGCCATGGGCATGACCCGTTTCACCTTCGGCGGTAGAACGAAATACAGCAGAAACATCGTTATACCCTTCGACATCCGCTTTGGCGGCGAAATACAGATAGCGCCGGTTGGCCTGAGACTCACCGGCAAAGGCAGCCTTGAGGTTATCTTCGGTGTTCGTTCCTTTGAGCTTTTTCATGGTTTTCTCCTGTTTAAAAGTGAAAAATACTATAACTGATTGAATTAAATACAATTCTAAATCGATTTTCTCGATTTAGAATAATTCTAAATATAGTGTACGCACCTGTCAAGAGCATTTTTGTTCGAACACAAAGCCGTAAATCATGGTGAACATCCGGAATCTGTCTATCCTTGAAGATACAGCGTCCGCATATACATGGGGTGTGGCAATCATCATTTCCATGGCTGGAAAAAGTGATGGGGGCCTTGTATAGCTCAGCGGCTTGGATAGAAGGAGCTGGTAATTTCAATCAGGCCCGGCCAAACAAAATCCCGATAGCCGTCACGTTAAACACGATCAACGCGTTAGTTGCATCATCGCGGGAACGATATGATTAGGAAAAGGAAAACGCGAAAAAATGATTTGGCTTGGACGGTTATCTAAACTATATTTGAATCACTCGGCGCAAAAAGCAGTGACGCTTACCTAATTTCACCACTATGGCTACCGCAAGCACGGCAACGAATCTGAGCGGCCTGGCGCTAAGGCTGGTTCGTGACAATCTCCTGAGTCCGATAGATGCCGAACGCATCCAGGCGGACGCGCTCTCCAAGAAATCCTCCTTTGTCGTACAGCTGGTCGAAAGCAAAAAACTCGACAGCATGACCATCGCCCGAGTCGCGTCTGAAGATTTTGGCGTTCCGTTGTTCGAAATCAATTCACTCGACCTGGAAATGGCTCCGATCAAGCTGGTGGACGAAAAGATCATCCGCCGGCATCACGTACTCCCACTATACAAACGCGGCACACGCCTTTTTGTCGCCATCGCCGACCCCACGAATCTTCAGGCGCTGGATGAAATCAAGTTCCATACAGGTCTTGGCACCGAACCGATTCTGGTCGAAGAAGCAAAACTTGCGGCCATTATTGAAAAGGTCCTGGACTCCCAAGATACCAGTCTTGCTGATCTCGCTGCCGACGACAGCCTGGATAATCTTGAAATACTCGCCGGCGAGGAAGAAAACAAGGGGGCTGCTCCTGGTACGGAGGAGGGGGTCAACGATGCGCCCGTCGTCAAATTCGTCAACAAGATATTACTAGATGCCATCAACCACGGTGCCTCGGACATTCATATCGAACCGTACGAGAAACTCTTCCGAGTGCGCTATCGGCAAGATGGCATGCTGCAAGAAATTACCAACCCACCGATCGCCATGGCAAACCGGATCGCGGCGCGCATCAAAATTCTTGCCCGGCTCGACATCGCTGAGCGACGCCTCCCGCAGGACGGCCGCATCAAGTTGCGCGTCTCGAAAAACCGCGCCATCGATTTCCGTGTCAGCACGCTTCCAACTCTGTGGGGCGAGAAAATCGTGATGCGTATTCTCGACCCGACTTCCGCGACCTTGGGCGTGGAAAAGCTCGGGTTCGAAGAATATCAGAAAGCTCTTTTTATGGAGGCGATTGCCCGTCCCCAAGGAATGGTGCTGGTGACAGGGCCGACGGGTAGCGGCAAAACCGTAACGCTGTACACAGCACTCAATATTCTCAATACGCCGGATACCAACATCTCAACCGCGGAAGATCCGGTGGAAATAAACCTGGCTGGGATCAACCAGGTAAACATGAACGACAAGGCGGGACTGACCTTCGCGACTGCCCTGCGCGCCTTTCTCCGCCAAGACCCGGATATCGTGATGGTGGGTGAAATCCGTGACCTGGAAACAGCCGAAATCGCCATCAAGGCGTCGCAGACAGGACATCTGGTCTTGTCGACCTTGCATACAAACGACGCGCCCGCTACGTTGAGCCGACTGGTCAATATGGGTGTAGCGCCTTTTAATATTGCCTCCTCGGTCCATCTCATCGTTGCCCAGCGACTGGGGCGGCGTTTGTGTCAGTCCTGCAAGCGTCCAATCGAGCTGCCACGCGAGGCTTTGCTAAAGGCCGGCTTCGAGGAAAAGGACATTGGCACTTTCAAGCTATTCGAACCGGTCGGTTGCGATAATTGCAACAGCAAAGGCTACAAGGGCCGGGTGGGTATATACCAGGTCATGCCTATCTCCGAGGCCATGGGTGAAATCATCATGCGCGGCGGGAACCAGCTCGACCTCGAGAAACAGGCAAAAAAGGATGGGATTCCCGACCTGCGCCAGTCGGCGTTGAAGAAGGTCAGGGATGGGCTTACCAGCCTTGCGGAAGCCACGTCAATAACCGACTAAGCAAACCAGCGACAGGGATATGGCACAAGCAGCGGCAGTAAAAAAACCCAAATTCGATGCATTCACCTGGGAAGGCACCGACAAGCAAGGGAAGAAGGTCAAAGGCATCATGGAAGCGGCAAGCGTCGCCTTCGTGAATGCGACCTTGCGCCGTCAGGGCATTAATCCCGCCAAGGTCGCCAAGCAGCGCAAATCCGCTGCCATGTTCAAGCAGAAAATCACACCCAAGGATGTCGCCATATTCACGCGTCAGCTCGCAACCATGCTGAACTCAGGCATTGCCATGGCGCAGGCCTTTGATATCGTGGGCAAGGGGCATGAAAACCCGTCCATGCAGGCACTCATCATGGCCGTCAAACAGGATGTGGAGGCCGGCACGGCCCTGACACAGGCATTGAGCAAACATCCGCTCTACTTTGACGCCCTTTATTGCAATCTGGTGCAGGCCGGGGAACAGGCGGGTATTCTCGACTCGATTCTGGACAAGTTGGCTACCTATAAGGAAAAAATCGAAGGCATCAAGGGAAAAATAAAAGCGGCGCTATTCTATCCGGCGGCCGTACTTGTGGTCGCCTTCATCATCACTGCCGTGCTTCTGGTTTTCGTGATTCCACAATTCGAAGACCTGTTCAAGGGCTTCGGTGCTGACCTCCCGGCGTTAACCAAGATGGTCATTAGTCTCTCACGCACATTCACACAATGGTGGTGGGCCATTATCGGCTCTATTGTGGGTTCGGTGATGTTTCTTGGTTATTCCTATAAGCGCTCGGAAAAAATGCAACATACGATGGACCGTACCCTGCTCAAGGCACCGGTAATCGGTCTCATCGTTAAAAAGGCAACCATTGCCCGCTTTGCCCGCACACTCGCGACCATGTTCGCGGCCGGCGTGCCCTTGGTGGAAGCCCTCGATTCGGTTGCCGGCGCCGCCGGTAATCGCGTTTATTATGAGGGCACCATGGCCGTCAAGAATGACGTGAGCACGGGCATGCAGCTCCAAGCGTCGATGAACGCTACCGGCCTCTTCCCGAACATGGTCATACAGATGGTCGCCATTGGTGAGGAATCCGGTGAGCTCGACAAAATGCTGGGCAAGGTAGCAGACTTCTACGAGGCGGAGGTTGACGATGCTGTGGCGGCTTTAAGCAGCCTGCTCGAACCCATCATCATGGCATTCCTCGGTATCGTCATTGGCGGCCTGGTCATTGCGATGTATCTCCCCATCTTCAAACTCGCTTCGGTTACCTGATCACAACATAAACCTACCGTGGCTTTCCGTTTCTTGAGGCATAGCGAGGCCCGATGACCGATATGGTGACCCTCTTTGGGAATTACCCCACGGCCTTCCCCTGGCTCATGGGCCTCCTTGGTCTTCTCATTGGCAGCTTTCTGAATGTCGTCATTCACCGTTTCCCCATCATTCTGGAACGCAAGTGGCGCCAACAGTATCAGGAACTCGCTCCCTCCCATCCGCCTGAGAGTAAGGCCGTTGAACGCTTCGACCTGATATTTCCCGGCTCACGCTGTCCTCACTGTGGCCACCACATCCGTGCACTTGAAAACATTCCTGTACTCAGTTTTTTATGGCTCGGGGGAAAGTGTGCTGCCTGCCAGCAACCCATTTCCCGGCGCTACCCTGTCGTGGAACTGGTTACCGGTTTGCTGTCGGCCTTCGTCGCGTGGCATTTTGGCTTTGGTGCACCGGCGTTGGCCGGTCTTATCCTGACCTGGTCACTGGTGGCATTGGCGTTCATTGACTACGACACACAACTTCTCCCGGACGACATCACCCTGCCACTGCTGTGGCTGGGGCTATTCGTGAACATCACTGGCACCCTGACACCACTTTCTTCTGCTGTCA
The DNA here is from genome assembly GCA_041481225.1 of Sulfurifustaceae bacterium. Lineage (GTDB taxonomy): Bacteria > Pseudomonadota > Gammaproteobacteria > Acidiferrobacterales > Sulfurifustaceae > Sulfuricaulis. The sequence goes on from JBGPBL010000001.1 coordinate 53,726, forward strand.
TTGGCGCCATGGCCGGTTATGTTTCCTTATGGCTGGTGTATCAGATTTTCAGACTTGTCACTGGCAAGGAAGGAATGGGGTATGGCGACTTCAAGCTGTTTGCGGCTCTCGGGGCCTGGCTCGGCTGGCAGAGCCTGCCTCTCATTATTCTGACCTCTTCACTCTTGGGCGCCATCGTCGGCATTACCTTTATCCTGTTTTTTGGGCGTGACCGTCACCTTCCGATTCCGTTCGGGCCGTTCTTGTGTCTGGCCGGGTGGATCGCCGCACTCTGGGGCGACTCCATCACCCGGGCTTATCTGCAACTGGCGCGGATCACTGTCTGAGATACCCATGTTGCGGGTCGGCGTTACCGGTGGCATCGGCAGTGGAAAATCAACGGTGGCCTCCCTGTTTGTCGAACTGGGTGTGCCCATCATCGACACCGATGCGATTGCGCATGCCCTTGTTGAGCCGGGCCTTCCTGCCTACAGCGCCATTGTGAAAGTGTTTGGCCAATCTGTGCTGAGTACGGCGAAAAAAATCGACAGGAAAAAATTGGGGGACATCGTCTTCAAAAAATCAGGGGAACGCAGAAAACTCGAGGCCATCTTGCACCCCCGTATCCGTGACGAGGTCCGGAAACAACTTGGCAATATCGCTAAACCATATTGTCTTATCGTTGTGCCGCTGCTGATCGAAAGCGGCTTTACCGACCTCGTGGATCGGATCCTTGTCGTGGATACCGACGAGAGAACTCAGATTGAGCGCACTAAAGCGCGGAGCAACATGAGCGAACCGGACATTCGGGCCATTCTGACCGCCCAGGCAAACCGCGACGATCGCCTCCGGCAGGCCGATGAAGTTATCGTCAACAACACAAACATCGAGTACCTCAGGCAAGAAGTGTCTCGATTGCACAAACACTACCTCACGCTTGCCATAAGAAAAACAACTAGCCAGAAGTTATTTCCGCTATGGCCGCTTCGAAGTCAGTGCTGCCCCAAATGCCGCTAATCATGGCAAGCCCCTGGGCGCCGACGGCTTGGGCGTGGGGCAAATCCTGTGGTTTCATCCCTCCGAGGGCATACACAGGAAGAGTCGTGCCCGCACATAATCTCTGAAAATTTTCCCACCCCAGCGGGATCGCCTCGCGATGGCTGTGGGTCTCGGCCACCGGTGACAGGACCGCAAAATCAGCACCCACACTCATCGCCTGCTCAAGTTCACCGGCATTATGGCACGACGCCGCTATCCAGAATTCGTTGCTTAACGGACGTGAGGAGAGTTTCATCAATCGCCGGCTGTTGAGGTGCACGCCATCGGCCCCACAGTCAAGTACCGACTCCGGCTCAGCATTCAGAAGTAAGACTGAACCGTGCTGATGACAGAGGTTCGCTGCCTCTCTGGCATATGCCCGGTACTCTGTCGCCGGCATATCCGGCTCGCGCAACTGCACCATCCTTGCTCCCGCTTTTAGCGCACGTTCAAGCTGGATAAGGAATTCGGCCATTCCGGAACGGCTTACAGCGGAGATCAAGTAGAGTGGCGGCAACCAGAGCCGGCGCAATATCGGCTTGTCCGCCTCGGGAAATTCAAATTGTGGAAGATCCTGCCGCGGTATCCAGCGTGCCTCCTGACCCTCGCGCCCATGGGGCATGCCGCCATAGGCCATGATCCTCCAGACATCGAGCAGCACTTCTTTATCTGGATAAGCGTGGTGGATCTGCATGAATGGATGCGCCTGCTGGACATCCACGCCCAACTCCTCATGCAACTCGCGGCGGAGCCCGGACAAGACTTCTTCCTGTGACTCAAGCTTGCCGCCGGGAAATTCCCATTTACCACCCTGATGACTGTCCGGGGAACGCCGGGTAATGAATACCCTGTCGCCGTCTACCAGAATGCCAACCGCCACATGAACAACGGCCTCAGCTCCGGTATTCGGCATTGATGCGGACATAGTCGTGCGAAAGATCCGAGGTCCAGATTCGCGCCGAGGAAGAGCCGGCGCCAAGATCCACACCGATGACAATCTCTGGAAGTCGCATCACGGCTAAGCCCTTGGCTTCGATATAGTCAGGAGCCACGGCGCCATGTTGCACGACACAGACCTCGTTGAGATAGACGGATACGGCGTTAACATCCAGGCTCGCCACCGGCGCGCGTCCGATCGCCGCGAGAATGCGGCCCCAGTTCGGGTCGCTGGCAAAAAATGCGGTTTTAACCAGCGGTGAGTGGGCGATGGTATAAGCCACGTCGAGACAGTCGGATTCGGATTTTCCTCCCCTGACCTCGACCGTGATGAATTTGGTAGCCCCTTCTGCATCACGCACAATGGCCTGTGAGAGTTCCGTGAACACTTCGGTGACGGCGTCGGCCAACACAGCATAGGCCTCGCCCTGCGACACATCGATCACAGCGTTGCCAGCCAAGCCGGTTGCCAGTAACACACAGGCATCGTTGGTCGAGGTGTCGCCATCCACCGTGATACGGTTAAAGGTCTTCGATACAGCCTGTGTAACACACACCTGCAACACCTTCTGCGATATCACCGCGTCCGTTGCCACGAACGCCAACATGGTAGCCATGTCCGGGCGGATCATACCCGCGCCCTTGGCGATCCCGGTCACGGTCACGGTATGCCCACCAATACGAACCTGACTCGAACTGCCCTTGGGCACGGTATCGGTCGTCATGATACCTTGCGCAGCATCCTCCCAGTGATTTTCATCCAAGTTGGCGAGGCAACCCGGCAGACCGGCAATAAGCCGCACCAATGGAAAACGCTCGCCTATAACTCCGGTGGAAAACGGCAAAACCTCGGTACCGGTACATCCCATCAACTTGGCCAGCGCGGCACAACTGGCACGTGCGTCTTCAAGACCCTGTGCACCGGTTCCCGCATTGGCAAAGCCAGTATTGATCAGCAGCGCACGTGGAGCGTTCTGGTCAAGATGCTCGCGCGCCACGGTAACAGGCGCCGCGCAAAAACGATTCATGGTGAAAGTGGCCGCAACCCGCGTACCGGCAGTGCATTCAATTACAACAAGATCACGCCTATCTTTCTTGCGGATTCCCGCAGCGGTGGCGCCCAGACGAATGCCCGGGACGGGATGTAATGGGGGTAAACCACGCAAACCAACGGCCATGAATCAGGTCAGCTTGCCATGGCATTGCTTGTACTTCTTTCCGGAACCACAAGGGCAGGGATCATTGCGTCCGACCTTGGGCTGTGTTCTCACAACGGGTCTCTGCGCCACCGCCGTTTCGTCACCCTCTTCCTGCGGTATGCCGGCTTCCGCCGAGGGATGCAGGTAATGCATCTCGCGCGGCGGCTGGTTCTGCTGCTCCAGCGCCTCTACATCCTGCTGCGCCTGAACCTGAAGATGCGCCAGCAAATGGGTCGCTTCATGCCGGATACGCCCTAGCATGTCGGAAAAGAGATCAAAAGCCTCGCGTTTGTATTCTTCCTTGGGATTCTTCTGGGCATAGCCACGCAGATGAATCCCTTGGCGCAGGTGGTCCTGGGCCGCGAGGTGATCCTTCCACTGCGTGTCCAGAACCTGCAGCATGACCGCCTTTTCCAGATGGCGCATCACATCGGGTCCGATGGCCATGGATCTCTCCGCATGCTTGCGATCGGATTCGTTGACAAGGCGTGCGCGCAACTTGTCCTCATCCAGTCCCTTCTCCTCCATCAGCCACTGGGCGATCGGCAGCTTCAACCCAAACTCGCGCTCCAGACTTTCCTGCAACCCGGGAGCATCCCACTGTTCTTCCATGCTCTCGGGAGGGATATGCTGGCTGATCACTTCATTGACCACGTCGTGGCGGATTGTCGTGACACTCTCGGAAATATCCTCGACATCCATCAGACGGTTACGTTGTTCGTAGATTACCTTGCGCTGGTCATTCGCGACATCGTCGTATTCCAGCAACTGCTTGCGGATATCAAAATTCCGGCCCTCGACCTTGCGTTGCGCATTTTCAATTGCGCGTGAGACCCAGGGATGTTCGATGGCCTCGCCCTTCTGCATACCCAACTTCTGCATCAGCCCCGAGATGCGATCAGAACCGAAAATACGCAGCAGGCTGTCCTCAAGCGACAGATAGAAGCGTGACGATCCCGGATCGCCCTGGCGCCCGGAACGGCCGCGTAGTTGATTGTCGACGCGACGCGACTCGTGCCGCTCGGTGCCAATGACATGCAAACCACCTGCGGCAATCACCTGCTGATGGCGTTTTTCCCAATCCGCGCGTGTGTGTTCCCGTTTTTGCGGGTCGTCGCCAGTCTCTTTCAGTTCCATTTCAAGATTACCGCCAAGCACGATGTCGGTGCCACGACCGGCCATGTTAGTCGCAATCGTCACGGCACCCGGCCTCCCGGCCTCGGCCACGATCTGCGCCTCACGTTCATGGTGCTTGGCATTGAGCACCTGGTGCGGGATCTTTTCCTTATGCAACAGACGCGAGAGATGCTCCGACGACTCTATCGAGACCGTGCCCACCAGCACCGGCTGTCCACGGCCATAGCACTCCTTGATGTCGCTGATGATGGCATCGTGCTTCTCGTCGGCCGTACGATAGATCTGGTCCGGCATATCCTGGCGAACCATCTGCCGGTGCGTCGGGACCACCACGACCTCGAGACCGTAGATCTGCTGGAATTCGAATGCCTCGGTATCGGCCGTACCGGTCATGCCGGCAAGCTTTCCGTAAAGCCGGAAATAATTCTGGAAGGTAATCGTGGCGAGCGTCTGGTTCTCGTTCTGGATGGTCACACCTTCCTTCGCCTCGACGGCCTGGTGCAGGCCGTCCGACCAACGTCGCCCTTGCATCATGCGGCCGGTAAATTCATCGATGATGATGACCTCATCGTCACGCACGATGTAATTCACTTCGTTCTTGTAAAGCGCATTGGCGCGCAATGCGGCATTGAGGTGATGCATCAACGTCAGGTTGGCAACGTCGTACAGATTGCTTCCCGTCTCGATCAACCCGGCCTGGGCCAGCAGCTTCTCCACTCGCTCGTGCCCGGCCTCGGTGAGGTAGGCTTGGCGTGTCTTTTCATCCACGGTGTAATCGCCGGGGCCATTCTCAACTTCCTGTTTGGTGAGCTTTGGAAAAATGGCGTTGATCTTGACGTAGAGGTCGGTGCTCTCCTCCGCCGGGCCGGAAATAATAAGTGGCGTACGCGCTTCGTCGATCAGGATCGAGTCCACCTCGTCGACAATGGCAAAATTAAGCCCACGCTGCGAACGTTCCTCAGCGCGGAAGGCCATGTTATCGCGCAGGTAATCGAAGCCATATTCATTGTTGGTGCCGTAGACAATATCCGCGGCATAGGCTTGACGCTTGGTCTGGCGATCCTGCCCCGGCACCACGACGCCCACGCTCATGTCCAGAAAGCTGTAAAGCCTCCCCATCCACTCGGCGTCACGACGTGCCAGGTAGTCGTTGACGGTAACGACGTGCACGCCCTTTCCGGACAGTGCATTCAGATACACCGGTAGCGTGGCCACGAGTGTCTTGCCTTCGCCGGTGCGCATCTCCGAGATCTTCCCCTGATGCAGCACCATACCGCCGACCAGCTGCATATCGAAATGGCGCATGCCGAGGACACGCTTGGAGACTTCGCGTACGACGGCAAAGGCCTCATGCAGCAGTGCGTCCAATCCTTCACCGTTCGCCGCCCGCGTTTTGAATTCGGCCGTTTTGGCACGCAAGGCCTCGTCCGAGAGCGCAGCCATTGTCGGCTCCAGAGCATTGATGCGTACAACGTCCTGTTGCAGGCGTTTGATCAGCCGGGTGTTGCGGCTGCCGAAAATCTTGGTAAGTGCTTTAGTAATCATGAATAAAATGCACACGCCTCGAGACGAGGCGAATCAAAAATGTGGATTATGGAGGAAAAGTGACGAGACTTGAAGCGTAAGAACGTCTGGCCGGCTACTTGGCCACCGCCTGCTGCAGGTAACGCGACGGATTCACTGCGCTTCCATTACGGACTACCTCAAAATGCAGGTGCGGTCCGGTGGAACGTCCGGAAGTACCAACCAAAGCAATCGTCTGGCCCTTACGTATCCGGTCACCCACCTTCACCAGCGTGGCGCTGGTGTGGGCATAACGCGTGGTGAGCCCGGATTCATGTGTTATTTCCACCAGCAGTCCATAGCCGGCCTTTTCTGCGCTGTAACTGACCACACCGTCGCCCACGGCATATACCGGCGAACCCATGCGCGATGCAATATCGACGCCCTCATGGATAGACTGACGGCCGTTAAACGGGTCGGCGCGTACACCAAAACCAGAGGACACCCAACCACCCTCCACCGGCCAGCCTGAGGGGGTAATGGCGTCACTCAACTTGCGATCCAACAGCATGTTTTCCAAAGCCGCCAGCCGCTCTTGCTGGCGATCAATGGCGTGCGACAGGAGGTCGAGAGACGGGAGTAGATCGGGAGAGGTCGTGGAGCCAGCAACTGTTTTCTCGGGGCCGCCCATGGCGGCTTCGACGGAGAAATTGAACTCGCGTGCATCCAAACCAGCCATGCGGGTTAAACGCGCACCAAGGGCATTCAACCGCAATACCTGCGCCTGCAACTGGCCCAGCCGTTGCGCCAGCGCATTCAAATGCGCCTCAGCGTAACGGCGTGCCTCCTTGATTGCCGCACGTTGAACCGCAAGCTCACGTTGCTGTGCGGCTAAAACAGATTCGCCACTATAGCTCGCCAGCATTTCCTGGGCACGATAGGTCAAAACCCCGATCAGAATGGGTAGCGCCACAAACAAAACGAGCGCAATCAAAAAAAGATGACGATGCGTAAGGGTGGTGTTCTGGCCCTTGCCGTGACGGCTGCTGGGTACAAGGATAATGTTCATTGCCAGTCCAGTCCTTTTGTCTTTTGGCGGTGATGCCTGGAAAATCCCAGCCGAGTCAGTCTGTCGCTCGGTCAAACCGCCGGTACGGTACGGATGAATGCGATGGGCGCCTCTTCACTGTCGTCGTAGGTAATGAGTTCCCATGCGTTCTGATTGGCTACCAGTTCACGCAATAGACAATTGTTGAGGGAATGTCCGGATTTATGCGCACTAAAGGAGCCAATCAGCGGATGGCCAAGTAGGTACAAATCGCCGATGGCATCCAGGACCTTGTGTTTGACGAATTCGTCTTCATAGCGCAGCCCGTCGTCATTGAGCACCCGATAATCATCGAGCACAATGGCATTATCGAGGCCACCGCCGCGCGCCAGACCCGCCGCACGCAATGCCTCAAGATCGCCCATAAAACCGAAAGTACGCGCACGGCTCACTTCCTTCACAAATGAGGTGGTGGAGAAATCAACGCTCGCATGCTGTGTCGAGTTCCGAAACATGGGGTGGTTGAATTCGATCGCAAACGACACCTTGAACCCTTCGAAAGGCTCAAAAGAGGCCCACTTGTCGCCATCTTGAATCCGGATCTTCTTCTTGATGCGAATGAAACGCTTGGGGGCTGTCTGCTCGGCGATGCCCGCAGACTGAATAAGGAATACGAACGGGCCGGCGCTGCCGTCCATGATCGGCACTTCCGCCGCCGTGAGGTCAACATAGGCGTTATCGATACCCAGACCAGCAAACGCAGACATGAGATGCTCCACCGTTGAAACCCTTACACCATTACTTTCAAGTGTAGTCGACAGGCGGGTATCGGACACGTTCTCCGGACAAGCACGAATCTCGACCGGTTCGGCCAGATCGATCCTACGAAAGACGATTCCTGTATCAGAAGAGGCGGGACGAAGGGTCAAATAGACCTTTTCTCCCGTATGCAGCCCTACTCCTGTAGCCCGTATGACGTTTTTCAGTGTCCGTTGTTTAATCATTATTCTTGAATTCTTCCATATTTTTTGAGGAAAGCCCCTTCCTCTGCTATGTTTTTGCAGAAACGCATACTCTACATTGAGATGCACATCGCCCTGTATGCTGATTTTGATCGACAGGGCGAAAAATTAGGCCGAAAAGCTCTGCCCCTATCGATATTTAAGGACAAAACCTCATGTCTGTCCAGCCAATTTTCGTAACTGGCCGCGAATCGCGAGCCTGCTCCCGATAAACGGCCTTATATTACCTACAATTCCTGGGCTTCAGTCCGCCTGTTTCCTCAAAAAGGCCGGAATATCCAGATATTCAATAGCGGATTCCGAAGTAGCCATCGCCATAGGGCGGTCCGTACGTCGGTTACGGATCACGGTCGGGGTTTCGAGCTGCTCATAGTCCGTGGTGCCAGTTCCAGTTTTGACCACTTTGTATGGTTGCTTGCGCTTTTCCTGCCCCAAGCCCGTCGCCACGATGGTGACACGTAACTCATCGTGCATATCGGGTTCAATCACGGTACCGATAACCACTGTAGCGTCATCCGAGGCGAATTCCTTAATAGTGTTCCCCACCTCTTCAAACTCGCCAATGGTCATGTCGAGACCGGCCGTTACATTAACCAGGATCCCGCGGGCGCCCGATATATTAATGTCTTCCAGCAACGGGCTGGAAACCGCTGCCATCGCTGCATCGCGGGCACGCGACGGGCCGCTCGCTGTGGCGGCACCCATCATCGCCATCCCCATTTCCGACATCACGGTGCGCACATCGGCAAAGTCCACATTAATAAGTCCTGAACGTGTGATCAGCTCGGCAATGCCCTGCACCGCATTTTGCAGAACCTGATTGGCCTTGCCGAAGGCATCCAGCAGCGAGGCCTCCTTACCCAGAACGGTCAGGAGCTTCTCATTGGGAATAGTAATGATGGAATCCACATACTCGGCCAGATCGGCAATCCCCTGATCCGCCACGGCCATGCGCTTCCGACCTTCGAACGGGAACGGTTTGGTGACGACCGCCACCGTCAGGATACCAAGATCTCTTGCCACCTGCGCCACCACCGGAGCCGCTCCGGTGCCGGTGCCGCCGCCCATGCCAGCGGTGATAAACACCATATCGGCTCCCGCCAACACCTCGGCCAAACGCTCACGATCTTCCACCGCCGCCTGCCGCCCTACGCTGGGATCCGCTCCACAACCCAATCCCTTCGTCAGGTTGGTACCCAACTGTAAAATGGTTCTGGCCTGGGATTTTTTCAACGCCTGTGAGTCTGTATTGGCATTAATGAATTCCACACCGTCGATATTGGCATTGACCATGTGGTCCACCGCATTACCGCCGCCTCCGCCAACGCCAATGACTTTAATCACGGCCTGTTGGCCGCAGGTATCCATTAGTTCAAACATAGTGTTGCCTCCAGTGTAGGTTTCTATCAGATAACCAAGTTAAACGCCCATTGCCTAACATCTAAAAATTTCCCTGAAACCAGCTCTTCATCTTTCCCATTACCCCTTTCACGCCCGACGCCGTGCCCGGGTTCTGCACATACTGCTTGCCCTCACGACAGCGCGCGCCATACAGCACCAGACCCACGCCGGTGGCGAAGATCGGGTTCTGCACCACGCCCTTTAATCCGCCGACGTATTGCGGCACACCCAGCCGCACCGGCATGTGAAACACCTCTTCTGCCAGATCGACCATACCCTCCATCTTGGAGCTTCCTCCCGTGAGCACGATCCCGGAACCGATGACGTCTTCGAAACCACTACGACGAAGCTCTGCTTGAATAAGACTGAAAAGCTCCTCGATGCGTGGCTCGATCACCTCGGCAAGCGTTTGACGCGACAGCTTGCGCGGTGGTCGGTCGCCGACGCTGGGTACCTCGATGGACTCATCGCGGTGCGCCAGCTGTGTCAGCGCACAGCCGTATTTTTTCTTGATGTCTTCAGCATGTTGTGTGGGCGTACGCAATGCCACCGCGATGTCATTGGTCACCTGATCGCCGGCGATGGGAATAACTGCCGTGTGGCGGATGGCGCCTTCCGTGAAAACGGAGATATCCGTCGTGCCGCCACCGATATCCACCAGGCATACGCCAAGCTCCTTCTCGTCCTCGGTCAGCGTGGACATACTCGATGCCAGCTGTTCCAGAATGATTTCATCGACTTCGAGGCCGCAGCGGCGGATACACTTGATAATGTTCTGGGCCGCGCTCACCGCGCCGGTGACGATATGGACCTTGGCTTCCAGCCTTACACCGCTCATGCCCACGGGCTCGCGGATGCCTTCCTGCTTGTCGATGATGAATTCCTGGGGCAGGATGTGCAGCACTTTCTGGTCTGTGGGAATGGCGAGTGCACGCGCGGCCTCGATCACGCGTTCGACATCGCCCTGCCCCACTTCCTTGTCCTTGATCGCCACAATGCCGTGCGAGTTGAAACTGGAGATGTGCGAGCCGGCGATGCCGGCATAAACCGAGTGAATCTGGCATCCGGCCATAAGTTCGGCTTCTTCCACCGCACGCTGGATCGACTGAACCGTGGATTCGATATTCACCACAACGCCCTTTTTCATCCCGCGTGAGGGATGGTGCCCAACACCCACGATCTCGACCTCGCCGGTCGGCGAGACATCTCCGACGATAGCAAGCACCTTGGAAGTGCCGATATCGAGACCCACGATCAGTTTTTCGTCATCTTTTCTAGCCATGATCTATCCTCTTTCCGGATGCGTTGCTGGCGCGATGTTCGCTCCATTCCACTGCGAACCCGTTGCTGTAACGCAAGTCCACCTGTTTGATATCGGAGGCATAAGGGGCAAGCGATTGCGCATAAACGCGCGCAAACCGCTCAACCTTGCGCTCTGTCTGTTCCCGGTCCAGCACCACCACCATTCCTTTGTCGAGCACAAGCTTCCAGGTCCGCCGTGCCGTCAATGTCAGGCGCTCAAGCTTCAATCCGGCCGTCGCCAGAATCTGGCTCAGTCTTGTGTAGCGTTCGAGCACTTGCGGCCCGGTGCCGTTTGGCCCTTCAAGCCGCGGAAAATCCGTGGTGATTTCGTCGCCGCTGACACGCACCACATCGCCCACCTGGTTCAACCAGGCCGATTCACCCCAGCGCGCCGCGAGCTGCTGCTCAACAAATTGAACGGAAACGTCCTGCGGCCACTGACGACGCACCGAAGCCTTGTAAACCCACGGCAGGGATTCCACGCGCGTCTTGACCGCATCCAGGTTGAGCAGAAAAAAGTTTCCGTGCACGACCGTCATCACTGCAATTTCCAGCTCCTGCTGCCTGACATGTTTGAACTCGCCTTCGAAGCGCACGTGACGTACTGGAAAATTGTCCGTGCGTAACAAACGGTCAGCACCGAAAGCCAGCACCAGCAGGACAAGCAACAGGGAAAACAGCAATACCGCGGCCTTGAAAAGGCCCATGCTGCCGGTCTCGGCGCGATTCGTCTCAACGCTTGGCATCGGCTGTCTCCAGAATGCGCAACACCAGCTCGTCGAAATCCATGCCCGCCTGCCTGGCGGCCTTGGGCACAAGACTGTGATCGGTCATGCCCGGCACGGTGTTTACCTCCAGTACGTACGCATGACCGGCTTTATCCCGCATGAAATCCACCCGTCCCCAACCGGAACAGCCGAGCGCCGCGAATGCACGTTGCGCTAGGTTCTGGATCGTACGCTCCTCATTGGCTGGCAAACCGCAAGGACAGAGGTAGCGCGTGGTATCGAGAATGTATTTCGCCTCGTAGTCGTAGAACTCACGATCCGTCTCGATCTTGATGAGCGGCAACGCCAAGTCGCCGAGAATTCCACAGGTAAGTTCGGCACCATCGATGAATTGCTCGGCGAGCACATTGTCGTCGTACTTCGCCGCCATTTCCCAAGCCAACTTGAGTTCAGTCACATTGCGCGCCTTGCTCACACCAAGACTCGATCCCTCACGCGTCGGTTTGACGAAGATAGGTAACCCAAGTTTCGCGATCACCTTATCAAGGTCGGTTCCGGCTTCGAGCATGGCGTAAGCCGGCGTGGCGATACCGGCGGCGGACCAGAGGTATTTACTGCGCAGCTTGTCCATGCCCAGCGCGGACCCGAGTACACCACTGCCGGTATAAGGAATGTCCAGAACTTCAAGCGCACCCTGGATCACGCCATCTTCCCCCCAGCGTCCGTGCAGCGCGATGAACACGCGGTCGAATTTTCCGTCTTCGAGCAACCGCAGCGTCGAACTATCGGCGTCGAACCCTTGTGCTGCCACACCCTTTCGCTTAAGTGCAGCCAGCACCGCATTACCGCTTTTAAGCGATACTTCGCGCTCACCGGATGGTCCGCCCATCAGTACCGCCACCTTTCCAAAATTCTTGTGCGTCATGCCACAACCTCTTCGCCAATCACACGCACCTCGGGCTCCAGCTTGATGCCATGTTGTTTTTCCACTTCCGCTTGCGTCCGGATTATCAACCGCTCGATGTCCGCCGCCGTGGCGCCGCCCGTGTTCACGATGAAATTCGCATGCAGGTCGGAAACGCACGCCTTGCCTTCACATTTTCCCTTGAGCCCACAGGCCTCGATCAGGCGCGCGGCATGGTGGCCCGGCGGATTTTTGAACACCGAACCTGCGTTGGGCAGCTGGGTCGGCTGGGTCGCACCACGCTTGGCCAGCAACGATTTGATCAACGTCTTGCCGTTGACCGCGTCACCCGCCGCCAACCTGAAGTGCCCAGCCGCGAACCACTCGCCGAGCGGTCCTGCCGTTTTGCGATAGGCCACCTGGAATTCCGTGGGTTTGCGCGTGTGCCGTTCACCGCGATGATCGATCGTCTCCACTGACTCGACGATGTTCCAGGTCTCACCACCAAAGGCGCCGGCATTCATGGCCAGCGCCCCGCCGACCGTGCCGGGAATCCCGGCAAGAAACTCCGCGCCGACGAGACCGCGCTCCGCGCAAAACCGCGCGACCTTAGCGCTCGCGACACCGGCCTCCGCACGCACCAGGCCGTCACGCAATACACGGAGGTCATTCAGCGCGCCGCTGGTCATGATGACCGTGCCGCGCACACCACCGTCGCGCACCAGCAGGTTGCTGCCCAAACCCACCCAGTGCACCGGCTCTTGCAGCGACAACGACTTGAGAAACACGGCCAGATCGTCAAGGTCGGCAGGAATATAGAGACGGTCCGCCGGTCCGCCGACACGCCAGCTCGTATGGCGCGACATCGGCTCGTTGGTCAGCAGCCTGCCACGCAGATTGTCGTGGCTCTTCGCCGGCATCATCCGTTTCTCCTCTTTTCCAGTGCCTGTGGCAGTGAGGCGGCTACAGCACCGATGGAACCTGCTCCCATCGTGAGCAACACGTCATTACCGTGCAGCACGTCCTGAAGCGCCTGGGAGAGCGTGTTGACGTCTTCCAGGAAGATCGGGTCCACCTTGCCACGGGCACGAATCGCCCGACACAAGGCGCGTCCGTCCGCGCCGCTGATCGGTTTCTCGCCAGCGGCGTAAACTTCGGTGACGATCAAGGCGTCAATTTCGGAAAGGACCGCGCTGAAGTCATCGAACAGATCATGGGTGCGTGTATAACGATGCGGCTGGAATACGACGACAAGGCGCCGGTCCGGCCAGCTCGCACGCGCCGCGGCCACCGTAGCCGCGATCTCGCGCGGATGGTGCCCGTAGTCATCCACCAGGATCACATCGCCCTCATCACGCGTGATGCGCCCATTGATCTGAAAGCGTCGACCAATGCCAGCAAAGTTCGCCAAAGCGTGTGTGATGGCCGTATCGCTCACACCTAGTTCATGGGAAATACTGATCGCCGCCAAGGCGTTGAGCACGTTGTGATGCCCGGGCTGATTGAGTGTCACGGAAAGCCAGCTCTTGCGCTCGCGCAGCTCGACGGTGAAATACATCTTGAGGCCGTCTTGGCGAATGTTTACCGCTCTGAGGTCGGCCTCCGGCACGGTTCCGTACGTCAGCACGGGTTTGTGCAATCGTGGCAAAATTTCGCGCACCACGGGGTCATCGAGGCACAGCACAGCCAGTCCATAGAAGGGAATCTGCTGCAGGAAATCCACAAACGCCTGTTTCAGACGATTGAAGTCACCACCGTAGGTCGCCATGTGGTCGGCGTCGATATTGGTCACGACCGCCATGAATGGCGCCAGATGCAGGAACGAGGCATCGCTTTCATCGGCCTCGGCCACCAGATACTGTCCATGACCGAGTCGCGCATGAGTACCGGCGCTGTTGAGGCGACCGCCGATGACGAACGTCGGATCGAGTCCGCCTTCCGCGAGGCAACTGGCCACAAGACTGGTGGTGGTGGTCTTGCCATGGGTGCCAGCAATGGCAATGCCACGTTGCAACCGCATGAGCTCACCCAACATCTCGGCGCGCGGGATCACAGGAATCTTCGCTGCACGCGCCGCCCGGATTTCAGAGTTGGTCTCATCGATCGCGGAAGACACCACAACCACGTCCACACCTTTAATAAGCCGGGGGTCATGACCAATCGCCACTTTGGCGCCGAGCGCAACCAGACGATTGGTGTTGACCGACTCGCGCAGGTCCGAACCGGAAACATCGAACCCAAGATTGGCTAACACCTCGGCAATACCGCACATGCCCACACCGCCGATGCCGACGAAATGCACTCGTTTCACCCGGTCACGCATGCGTTAGCTCCATACACAGGTTTGCCACGATGTCGGTGGCGTCCGTAATGGCCAAGCCGCGCGCGATGCGCGCCATCTTTAAAATGAGTCCACGATTGGCAGCGAAGCCTTCAAGCAGTTCTCGGGCGCGCGCACTGGTAAATTCCTGCTGCGGCACCAGCACGGCGGCGCCGCGTTCCGCCAGGAACCGCGCATTTGCCGTCTGGTGATCGTCCACAGCATAGAGATAGGGAACCAGAATCGACGCGGAACCGGATGCCGCCAGTTCCGTTACCGTCATGGCACCGGCGCGGCACAGCACCAGATCCGCCCACGCGTAGGCGGCCGCCATGTCGTCAACGAACTCAACCACCCGCGGCTTGACGGCCGCACCGAGGTAGGCATTTTCCGTTTGAGTCTGCGCCTCGCGTCCACACTGATGCCAGACCTCGGGACACAGGTCGGGGGAAAGCGACTTGATCGCTTCGGGCATCACTTCATTGAAAATTTTGGCACCCAGGCTGCCGCCAATCACCAGCAACCGCAACCGCCCCTGACGTGCCATCATCCGCCGCTCGGGTGGCACCAGCGCCGCAATCTCGGTGCGCACCGGATTACCCACATGACGCGCCGCCATGTGCTGGCCAAAGGCGTCCGGAAAACCGGTCAGGACCTGATCGGCAATCAACGCCAACCACTTATTGGTCATGCCCGGAATAGCATTCTGCTCGTGGATCAGCAGCGGCGTGCGGGTGATCCATGCCATCAGGCCACCGGGCCCGGCAACGAATCCGCCCATGGACAGCACGGTATCCGGCCGGCGACGGCGCAACACGCAAAACGTCTGCGCCATCGCATATATAAGTGTGAACGGCAACAACAACCAATTGAGCAACCCCGTGCGCCGCAACCCTTTCACCGTGATCCATTCCATATCGATGGCAAGTCCCGAAGCCGGCACCGCGCGTGCCTCAAAACCCCGACGTGTCCCCAGCCACACCACCTGCACACGCCGTGCGATAAGTTCGCGCGCCACGGCCAAGCCCGGGAAAACATGTCCACCCGTTCCGCCCGCCATGATGAGTACGCAGCTCATGCCTTCACCCATCCGCCACCGGTGCGCGCCTCACGCCCAATCAGCAGCAACACACCCATGGCGATGCAGCTCACCAGCATGCTGGATCCGCCATAACTGACAAATGGCAGCGTCAGTCCCTTGGTCGGCAGTAATCCCATGTTCACGCCCATGTTGATCATGGCCTGACCCCCAAGCAACACACCGATACCCTGGGCCAGCCGCGCGCTGTAAAGAAGACCGGCAGCTTCGGCGTGCCGCGCGATGGCAAAGGCACGCACGAGGATAATGCCGAAAAGCACCATCACCCCGAGCACCGAGATAAGTCCCAGTTCCTCCGCCATCACCGCGAACACGAAATCGGTATGTGCGGCCGGCAAATAAAAGAGCTTCTGAACGCTGGCGCCCAATCCCACACCGAGCCATTCTCCACGACCAAAGGCAATCAACGCCTGCACCAACTGAAAGCCGGTGTCGAACGGATCGGCCCAGGGATCGCGAAAACTCATCACACGTTCCATGCGATAGGGTGAAACGATGGTCAGCAGCACCAGACTGCCGGCGCCGGCGCCAAGCACCATCATGAAGTGCCAGAAACGCACTCCGCTCATGAACAGCATGGAGAACACCGTCACACTGATTACCACGAACGTGCCCATGTCCGGCTCCAGCAACAACAGCACACCGATCCCCGCCACGACAAGGCTCATCATCACAATGCCCTGGGTAAAATTCCTGAGCTCCTCCTGCTTGCGCACGAGATAACCCGCCACATAGATGACCATGAAAAGTTTCATGAACTCCGACGGTTGCAGATTCAGGACACCAAGCCTGAGCCAACGCGAGCTGCCATTGATATGCGCGCTGATCCCCGGTACCAGCACCACCACCAGCGAAAGGATTCCAAGCAGCAAAAGGTATGGCCCGGCCTTCTCCCACCAGCGCACCCGGGTGCGCATCACAAAGGCCATAAACAGCAGGCCTAATACGACATAGCTCACATGACGGATTAGGAAATAAATGCTGTTGTGCATTTCGCGGGCGGCGTAGGCTACGGAGGCCGAGTGCACCATGACCACACCGAGCGCGAGCAGCGTGAACGTGCTGCCGAGCAGCCAGTAGTCCCACACCGGCCGTGCCTTGCCCGCCGCGCGCACCGTCGTGGATGTCATCACGGCAGCGGTCATGCGAGCACCTCACGTACCGCCTGGCAGAATACTTCGGCGCGGTGTTCGTAGTTGCGGAACATGTCGAAACTCGCACACGCCGGCGAGAGCAGCACCACATCTCCCGGCTTTGCCAATTCCCTGGCGAAGCGCACAGCCTCATGCATGTCCCTGGCACGGCGCATGGTCACCGCCGTTCCGATCGCCGCTTCGATGAGCGGCGCATCGCGCCCGATCAATACCACCGCTCGCGCGTGCTGCAGGCAAGCGGGCTTGAGTTCGCTGAAATCCTGGCCCTTGCCATCGCCACCGGCAATCAGAATGACCGGTGACGTCATGCCATTCAGCGCCGCCACGGTCGCACCGACATTCGTTCCTTTCGAGTCGTCGTACCAACGGACGTTGTCGCGGCTGGCCACGAGTTCCGTGCGATGCTTGAGTCCCTTGAATTCACGCACCGCGGCACAACATGCCTCAAGCGACACACCGGCGGCTTCGGACAGCGCTATGGCAGCGAGCGCGTTGGTGAGATTATGTCGCCCGGCAATCGGCACCTCGCGTGCCGGCATGAGTGGCTGTTTACCCTTGACGAGCCAGGTTTCCCCATCCACCTCGTGCAGGCCGTAGTCCTGCGCCTCGACGGGCGCGGCGAGACCGAAGCAGACGGTACGGCGGCCGGAACGCACCATGCGCATGACCAGGGGATCATCGGCGTTCAGCACCATCGTGCCGTTGCCATGGAAAATTCTGGCCTTGGCTTCGGCGTATTCCTGGATACTGCGATAGCGATCCATGTGGTCGGGGGTGATATTAAGCACTGTCGCCGCGCGCGCATTCAGGCTGTACGTTGTCTCGAGCTGAAAGCTCGAAAGTTCAAGCACGTAAACACCCGGCTCCGGGCGCGTCAGCAATGATAGCGCCGGCACGCCGATGTTGCCGCCGACGGCGGTATGGAAACCACCCTTCTGACACATGGCGCCCACGAGCGCCGTCACGGTGCTCTTGCCATTTGCGCCGGTGATCGCGAGCACCGGCGCACGCGCCTCGCGTGCGAAGAGCTCGATATCGCCAATCGGCTGCGCACCGCGCCCCGCCGCACTGGCGATTTCCGGTTCATTGACCGATACACCGGGGCTCACCACAAGTAGGCCCGGATTGTCGAATAGCGCCGCGGGCAACCTGCCAGTGTGCACGCGCACGCGCGGAAATTCCCGCTTCATCTCGTCGAGCTTCGGCGGTTGCGCACGGGTATCCACCGCCGTGACGTCATAACCGCAGGCGACGAGATAACGCACGCATGAGAGCCCCGTGAGTCCGAGACCCACCACCAGCGCGCGTTTTGTCTCTGTCTTGGCCATGAACATCGCACCCATGTTTAGCGAATCTTCAACGTTGCCAGTCCGATCAGCACCAGAATCAGCGAGATGATCCAGAACCGCACGATCACCCGCGGTTCCGGCCAGCCTTTCAATTCGAAGTGATGATGCAGCGGCGCCATGCGGAAGATGCGTTTGCCCGTGAGCTTGAACGAGGCCACCTGCAACATCACCGATACCGTCTCCATCACGAAGACGCCGCCCATGATGAACAGCACGATCTCCTGGCGCACCGCGACCGCGACTGTCCCCAGCGCCGCCCCGAGTGCGAGCGCACCGATGTCACCCATGAACACCATCGCAGGGTAGGTGTTAAACCAAAGAAAACCGAGACCGGCGCCGACAATGGCGCCACAAAACACGAGTAGCTCGCCGACACCGGCGATATAGGGAAAACCAAGATAGGCAGAGAAATTGTGGTGCCCGACGACGTAAGCGAAGATGCCGAGCGCACCGCCCACCATCACCGTGGGCATGATCGCCAGTCCGTCGAGACCGTCGGTCAGGTTCACGGCATTGCTCGAACCCACGATCACACAGTACGCCAGCAGAATGAAGGTAACCGGTCCAAGCGGGATGATGACATTCTTGAAGATCGGCATGATCAGTGCCGTCTCCATCGGGCTCTTGGCCGTATAGAAAAGAAACGCGGCAGCACCGAACCCGGCTAGGGTCTGCCAGAAAAATTTGGCCTTAGCGCCGATGCCGCGCGGGTCTTTGTTGATGATCTTCTTGTAATCATCCACCCATCCGATCGCCCCGAAGGCGGCAGTCGTAAATAGCACCACCCAGATGAAACGATTATGGAGATCGGCCCACAGCACGGTGGAGATGAAGATCGCCACCAAAATCAGTGCACCGCCCATGGTTGGGGTACCGGCCTTGGCAAGATGGGACTTGGGGCCGTCGCTGCGTACCGTCTGGCCCAGTTGGCGGTAACCGAGGCGACGGATCATGGCGGGACCGACCCAGAAGCTGATGGTCAGCGCCGTCAACACACCGAGAATCCCGCGCAGCGTGAGATAGTGAAACACATTGAAGAACGAGAAGGTCTTGGCCAGTTCGTCGAAAAGATAGAGCAACACCTAGCTTGTCCTCCCGGTCTCGGCGATCGCAGCGGTTTGCCGCACAATCCCGTCAACGATGCGTTCCATGCGCATGACGCGCGAACCCTTGACGAGCACCGTCATCTCCGCATGCAGGCAATCCTGCAAGGCATCGATCAAGGCTTCGTGACTGGGAAAATGTTTTCCGCTCTTGCCAAAACTTTCTACGGCGAGCTTGCTCAGTTCGCCGATGGCGTATAACCGCTGAATGCCGATGCGTTTGGCCAGTTCGCCGACGCGTCGATGAATGTCCGTCGCTGCCTCGCCAAGCTCGGCCATGTCGCCTAACACCAATACGCGCTCGCCGGAAAATTCCCGGAGCACTTGCATCCCTGCAGCCAGTGACGAAGGGTTGGCATTGTAGGTGTCGTCAATGATGCGTGCGCCGCTGATGCCCTTTTTAACTTCCAAGCGGCCCGACAGGGTTTTCAGCTTCTCAAGGCCTGTTTTTACCTGTTCAAGCGAGGCGCCGGCGGCAAGCGCCGCGCCGGTCGCCGCGAGCGTATTCATGACGTTGTGTCTTCCGAGTAGCGGTACACGCATGTCGATGTTCCCATAGGTAGTGGTTTTGAGATGAATGGCGCAGCCGACGTCGGTGAACACGTAATCCGCACTCACGTCGGCCTTCTGTTCCAGTCCGAAGGTCAGGCACTTCCTCGGGGCGGCCAGGCCTTTCCATAACCTGAGGTACGCATCATCGGCGTTGAGCACGGCGATGCCATCGGCACTGAGTCCGCTGAAGATTTCCCCTTTCGCATGCGCAATATCTTCAACAGTACCCACGCCGGCAAGGTGTGCCTCGGCGGCGTTGGTGATGAGCGCGATCGTCGGACACACAAGACGTGTCAGGTATTCAATCTCGCCACGATGATTCATGCCCATCTCGATCACGGCGAAGCGATCACTCGCGCGCAGTCGCGAGAGCGTCAGCGGCACGCCGATATCGTTATTCAAATTTCCGCGAGTGACACAACCGGGGCCAATCTGCCCCATGATCGCGCCGATCATTTCCTTAACCGTGGTCTTGCCATTGCTGCCGGTCACAGCGATCACAGGAATATGAAACTGGCGGCGCCAGAAAGCTGCCAATTCGCCGAACGCCGCGCGAGTGTCCGGCACCAGCACGTAGGGCAAGGGCGTTTCGATATCGCGCGACAGCAATGCGCCCGCGGCGCCAGCACGGATGGCTTCGGCCAGAAAACTGTGACCGTCGAAATGGTCACCCTTGATGGCCACATACAGATCGCCGGCAGTGAGCGTGCGCGTGTCATGACACACACCGGTAAACACGGCATCGCGTCCGGTCAGGGATGTCTTGAGCACATCGGCGAGAATGGAAAGCGACATCATACGCGGGCCAATCGCTCTCCCGAGCGACCCTGTATTTGTGCATCCTTGTACATCACGCTGCTTCTCCTATTAACTCTTGCACGGTCTCACGATCACTGTATGGAAAACGTTGATCGCCAAACTGCTGGTAGTCTTCGTGGCCCTTGCCGGCAACAAGGACAATATCGTTGGCGGCAGCACCACGAATAGCAGTCTGGATAGCGGCGCGCCGGTCGCGGATCACCTGTGGAGAAGTACGCATGCCGGCCAGAATTTCAGCAACGATGGCGTCCCCAGACTCGTGGCGCGGGTTGTCGTCTGTCAGTACCACGACATCCGCCAGCCGTTCGGCGATCGTGCCCATCACCGGGCGCTTGCCGCGATCGCGATCGCCGCCACAACCGAACACGCACCAGAGTTTTCCCGGCGTGTGCTCGCGCAGCGCACGCAAAACCTTTTCCAGCGCATCCGGTGTATGCGCGTAATCGACCACCACGAGTGGTTGGCCCGGTTCGCCGCCAAACCGTTCGACACGTCCCGCGGGTGGCAATGCATGCGCAAGCCGCGCCACCGCCTCTTTCAGATCCATGCCAAGGATCAACAAGGTCGCCAACACCGCCAGCAGGTTGTAGGCGTTAAAGCGCCCGATCAAACGGCTGTTAAGATCGATTTCACCGGACGGGGTGGCGATGCGTAGCGTGAGCCCGTCGTGCTTCGGGCTGATCGCGACGGCACGCACGTCACCACCCTCGATGCCATAGCTTAGAGATTTGATCGGCGGCTTGAGGCTCGCGAGCAGGCCGCGCCCGAAGGCGTCATCGTGATTGATCACGGCATATTTCAGGCCTTCCATGGCAAACAGCCCGGCCTTGGCCAGACCGTAAGACACCATGTCTCCATGATAATCGAGATGATCGCGCGTGAGATTGGTGAATACCGCCACGTCGAACGCGACGCCGTTCACGCGACCCTGTTCCAACGCATGCGAGGAAACCTCCATCGCCACATGAGAGGCGCCCTGATTGAGAAAATCAGCGAATAACCCATGCACCGTCACGGCATCGGGGGTGGTGTGCCGCGATTCATCAAGTGCGCCCGAAAATCCATATCCCAGCGTGCCGATCACGGCGCATTTTTTCGGCGATTCGCTCAGCACCTGCGCCAGCAACTGGGTGCAGGTGGTCTTGCCATTGGTGCCAGTCACACCGATGACGACCAGTTTGCGCGAGGGTTCACCATGGAAGCGACTGGCGATCACGCCTAGATGCCTTCTTAAATCGTTGGCCGGAAAGGCAGGAACCGGCACGCCCCGAAATACATATCCGTCGCCCGACTCATACACGATGGCTCCGGCGCCGTTGGCCACGGCATCGCCAATGAAATCGCGTCCGTCCGCGACCATTCCAGGCATGGCTACAAAAAGATCGCCGCGCTCGATGCGCCGGCTGTCGAGATGGATGCCGTGCACTCCCCTGTCGCGGCTCGCTGGCACATCTGCGATACCTTCGAGCAGTTCGCACAAGCGGCGACCTCCGATCGATGGCGTCATTCCGCCACCCGCTCGTTTTTGACGGTCAATATCTTTTGCTCGCTGCGCGGCGCATCGGGTGCAATGTCGAGCAACCGCAACGCGCCGGCCATCACACGCGAGAACACCGGCGCCGCCACTTCACCGCCGAAATATCCGCCGTGACGCGGTTCATCGATCGCCACCACCATCACCAGCCGCGGGTCGGAGGCCGGCGCAAAACCGGCAAACCACCCGACATATTTTTCTTCGGAATACCCTGTCGCCGTCAGCTTGCGCACGGTGCCCGTCTTGCCGGCCACGCGATAATCGGCCACCTGTGCTGCGGCACCGGTTCCCTGGTGGCTGACGGCAAGTTCCAGCATCGATTGAATCCGGCGTGCGGTGGAGATGGACATGACTCGCTCTCCGGAGACTGCGTCATCGCGTCGCGTCAGCGACAGCGGTATTACCTCACCGCCATTGGCCAGCACGGCATAGGCATGCGCGAGTTGCAGCGGTGTCACAGAAATTCCATATCCGAAGGAAACACTCGCCTGTTCGACCGGTACCCAGCTCGACGATGGATGGAGCAGGCCACCAACCTCGCCCGGCAGTTTGCTGCCAACCGGTTTACCAAAGCCCACGCTCGTCAACATCTCCCATATGCTTTTCTTGTTTAGGGAAAGTGCAATCTTGGAGGCGCCGACGTTGCTCGATTTCTCGATCACACCGGCGACCGTCAAGACGCCGTAATTGTGCACATCGCGGATGGTCCGATCGCCGACCTTGATAAGACCCGGCGTTGTATCGATCACGGTATCGGGAGAATATCTTCCGCTTTCTAGCGCTACAGCCACCGTGAACGGCTTGAGGGTCGAGCCGGGTTCAAACAAATCCGTTACCGCGCGATTGCGGAAAGTCTGGCTGTGCAGATCGCCACGGTTGTTCGGGTTGAAATCCGGTTCATTCACCATGGCAAGCACTTCGCCCGTGCGCGCATCCAGCACAATCGCGGAACCCGCACGGGCGTTATGCTCCTCCACCGCTAACTTCAGTTCACGATAAGCCAGGTATTGAATGCGCCCGTCAATCGAGAGCACGAGATCCTTGCCCGGCTTGGGCAAGACCACGCTCTCGGCAATTTCCACGGCGTTGCCCTGCAGGTCACGCAACACACGCTTGGTACCGGGAACCGCGCCCAACCAGGATTCGTAGGCCAGTTCGATGCCTTCCTGCCCCTGATCGTCGATATTGGCAAAGCCAACCACGTGCGCCGCCACCGGACCGAGCGGATAGTAGCGCCGGTATTCGCGCTGCAGCGCGACGCCCGGTACCTTCAGGGCCATCACGCGCGCGGCAAATTCCGGGGCAACATGGCGCTTGAGGTACATGAACTCACGCCCCTCGTGCTTGCTGAGGAGTTGACTCAATTCGCGCGTGCTCATGCCCACCGCCGCGGCGAGACGCGGCCAGCTCCGACGCTCGTCGGCCAGGGTGGGCGGATGCGCCCATACCGAATCCACCGGCGTACTGACGGCAAGCGGCGAACCGTTGCGATCGAGAATCATGCCGCGATGGGAATTATCCTTGACCAGGCGCGAATGCCGCGCGTTACCTTGATCTTGCAGGAAATCGGAATTGAACACCTGCAGATAAGCCGCACGCGCGGCCAATACCACGAAGCCACCGAGGAACACGGTGAGCACCAAGGCGTGACGTATGCTGTGACTTGTTTTGGCATGACGGCTCATTGGGTTGCCTCCACCCTGGCGTGGATAACGCTGACATGCGCCGGCTCAGGCGTGCTCATGCCGAGACGAGAGTGCGCCATGGCCTCGACGCGGCGGTGTTGCGACCACGCGCCTTCTTCCAGCAGGAGCTTGCCCCATTCCGTATTCAACGCATCGCGCTCAGCCTGATGTCCTTGCAGTTCGGCAAACCGCAGGCGGCTTTCGTGCCTAACCTGCACCACGGCCATGGATGCCACCAGTACCATTGCCATCATCAGTACCAGCCGCCTAGGCATAAGGCGCCTCCGTACGCTCCGCCACGCGCAGCACGGCGGAACGCGCACGCGGGTTACGTCCCGCCTCGGCATCACTGGCGCGAAGCGCCTTACCGACGCTTTTCAGGTGTGAATGAATCTCGTCATGGCGCACGGGAAAATCCGGCGGCAGCTCCTGGCCCTTCTCTTCCGTGCGAATAAAACGTTTGACGATGCGATCTTCCAGAGAATGAAAGCTGATCACGGCCAACCGGCCGCCCGGCACCAGTGCACGTGCGGCCTGCGGCAGTGCGTTTTTTAATTCTTCGAGTTCACGATTGATGTGAATGCGGATGGCCTGGAACGTACGCGTCGCCGGATCCTTGCCGCGCTCGCGCGTAGGAACAGCACTCGCCACGATTTCAGCAAGTCGCCGGGTGGTCGTGATGGGATTGGTTGCGCGCTCACGTACAATGACGCGTGCGATGCGTTTGGCAAACCGCTCTTCGCCATATTCGCGGATCACGTGCGTGATCTCGTCTTCGCCCGCATGGCTGAGCCACTGCGCCGCGGACTCACCGGTCTGCGGATCCATACGCATATCAAGGGGGCCTTCCTGGCGAAAACTGAAACCGCGCTGTGCTTCGTCGAGTTGCGGTGACGACACGCCCAGATCGAACAGGATACCGTTCAATTTTCCTGTTAAACCTTGGCTGTCGATTATCTGTCCCAGCATCGAAAATGGCCCTTTTGCAATCTGTATGCGCGCTTCATTCTTGAAGCGCTTACGTGCTGCGTCGCAGGCCTGCGGGTCCCGGTCCAATGCGAGCAGCTTTCCATGCGCACCCAACCGATCGAGTATTCCTTGTGCATGGCCGCCGCGTCCGTACGTGGCGTCCACGTAAATTCCGTCTTCCTTTATCGCTAATACCTGCAACGTCTCTTCCAACAGCACCGGGACGTGTTCGTGTTCATTCACACGCTCTCCTAAAGCGACAGTGATTCCAGATCCGGCGGCAGTTTGCTATCATCCTCGTCACCTTCCGCCAGCCACTCGGCGCGCTTCACGTTCCACACGCCTTCATCCCAGATTTCGAATTTGTTGCCCTGCCCGATGAGCACGACATCTTTGTTGAGTCCGGCGAATTCGCGCAGCGGCGGCGGCAACAAGATGCGCCCGCTGCCATCGAGCTCACACTCTGTCGCATGACCGATAAGCAGGCGCTTCAGTTTCTGCGCCTGCTTGTTGAAACTCGGGAGCTTCACAACCTTGCGTTCAATCTCTTCCCACTCGGGATGCGGATACAACAGCAGGCAGTGATCGCGATCGACCGTGACCACCAACTGACCATTGCACGCGCGCGCAATCGCGTCGCGATAACGCGTCGGTATGGCGAGCCGCCCTTTGCTGTCGAGACTTATTGTGTTGACACCGCGAAACATTTATTCCCGCTTTCTCCCGCTTGTTTCCACAAAATGCCACATTTCTCCACTTAGTGACACTATAGATAGCGCACACGGGAAGTGTCAAGAGAAAACTGCGCACTACGTAATATTTCTTCTTTACAAGACAGGGAGTTAGAACGATGAAGTGGGATAACAGGGGGTAGATCCTGGAAAGTTACAAAAACACTCAAAAATAACAAAGGTTACGTGTGTAAACGTAACTTAAATATGTAAGAAAAACATTAAATTATAACGATAACTTAAAGTTAAAAAAGGAGTCGGCCTGTAAGCCGGGTTCTGTCGGGGACAGCCATTCATCTAGGACGCGCGTCGCCGCGCGCCTCAAGCGGCCTACCCGGGAACAGTGCGGGCAGCACTATCGTTCCCCTATTTGGCCTTACTCCAGGTGGGGCTTGCCCTGCCACGGAATGTTGCCACCCGTGCGGTGCGCTCTTACCGCACCATTTCACCCTTACCGGTCCTTGCGGACGTAGGCGGTATATTTTCTGTGGCGCTTTCCATCGGCTCACGCCGCCCAGGCGTTACCTGGCACCCTGCCCTGTGGAGCCCGGACTTTCCTCTGCGCTTGCGCGTAGCGGCTGTCTGGCCGACTCCGATTGGGATTATACCTGTTGCGGGGGGATAAGTTCCGGAAATAGAGGTTGGACACTTAAAATAATATGTGGAGCAAGTACCACTTACTTGCCGTGCTTACCCTTGCTACCGAAGAGATCGTCAAGCCTCTCTCGCGCGGGATCGGTCTTGCTGTCGGTACCGGCGGCATCTTCCCCAAACAAGGCACCCAAGCCGGATTTCGCCACGTGGGATTTTGTCGCACCGGGAACACGGTAAGCATGGGACTTGGCCTTGAACCAATCGCAGAAATTCGGGCGCTCCTTATCAAGCACTTCTTCCGCCCGATCCTCGCGGCATTTGCCCGACAGTCGCGGGTCATAAAATTCACACAAGCGACAAACATGCTGGTAGGCCCGGCACTGCGGGCATTCGGCTATGCGCTCGAGCGGCCGCGGTAATTCGGCCAGCGACGCGCCGCAGTTCCAGCAGACCAGTTCAATATTCATTGGGCGATAACCAGTGCTACCATCATGGAAAGGATTTTATAACAACTTCGGCTAGGACATCATGTCGCCAGAACAAGACATCGCGCGTCTGTTTGATCTGGGCGGAAGAGTTCTCCACGTAGAGCCCCATGGCCATGGCCTGATCAACGATACCTTTGCGGTCACAACCGACGACGGCCACAAGGCGATCCTCCAGCGGCTCAACCGACACGTGTTTCCAAGGCCAGAACTCATCAGCGAGAACCTGCGGACGCTGCTGAATCACATGCAAAGCCGCCAGGCACAAAATCTCCCCGCCGGGCGCGAATGGAAAATGCCGGTCATGTTCCGGACGCACGAGGGAAAAGACTTTGCCGTCGACAGCGATGGCGGGTTGTGGCGTGCGATGAGCTTTATCGAGGGAACGCGCACATTTGACACCATCACCGACACGACGCAAGCGGAGGAAGTGGGCTTTGCCCTCGGCCGATTTCATGCACTGGTTCACGATCTCGATCCCGCGCAACTCCATGAAACCCTGCCCGGCTTTCACAACGCGCCAGGCTATTTCGTGCGCTTCCTGCGGGCCTCGGCCCGGCCGCAGCACGCGGCCGCAAATCAGGAACTACTCTACTGCCTGCAATTCGTCGAGATGCGCTGGAATCTCACCCGCGTTCTGGAAACGGCCCGGCGCGAAGGCAAACTCGCCACCCGCGCCATCCATGGCGACACCAAGCTGAACAATTTTCTTTTTGACATAAACAGCGGCAAGGCCGTGAGCCTCATCGACCTCGACACGGTGCAACCGGGGCTGATCCATTACGACTTCGGTGACTGCCTGCGTTCCTGCGCCAACCCTGCCGGGGAATCGCCAGCAGACATCAGCACCGTACGCTTTGACCTCGATATCAGTCGCGCCTTCCTGAAATCCTATCTTGCCGAGACCCGGGGCTTCCTGACCGCAAATGATTACGACTACTTATATGATGCAATACGCCTGATTCCCTTCGAACTAGGCCTGCGGTTTCTGACGGATCATCTGGAAGGTGACAGCTACTTCAAGACCGAATGGCGCGGCCAGAACCTGCACCGCGCTATGGTGCAGTTCCGGCTGACGGAAAACATCGAACACAACGAGTGGCCGATCAAGTCGCTCGTCGCTGGCTAGTCATTTTCCGCTAGGCCACGCTACCGAAACTTTTGTCGACGGCGTCGGCCGGAACCTTGAGTCCCGCGATCCGGCAACCCTGCGCCACCGGTCCGCCCGGGAAGAGTTGGAAGAGATGCTTGATACCGCCCTTGCTGTGAAACTTCTCATCGAGCGCGTCGTGCAGCTCGCGCATATTGCCCGGGTTCCCATCGTGCCGGGAAAAATACTCCTGCAACGCACGCACCGCTTCCCAGTGCTCTTCTCCCAGCTTCAGACCTTCCTGCTGGGCAATTCTCAGCGCTGCTTCCGCGGTCCAGTCATCCGGCGCAAACGGGAATTTGGGATTCCTGGAAGACATACCGCTTGCGGCTTCGAGTATGGAATCTATCAGACTAGGCATGACACAACCCTCCGATTTATATCTGGATAACATTTTTACAGGAATACTTGGGTACGTACTTTGACGAGCATCAAAATTGCCTGCGTTTTTACAAGGATTTCGGAGATCCGATCAGCCTCGGCCCGACGACGGCAGCAAGATTTTGAGATCCTTGTTCACTTCGCGGCTGTGGGAGGTGGCGCCTATCTTGCGGTAAATCCTGGCGATCCGACCCGGCGGGACGACGATGTACATTTCATCTGCAAATAGCTATCGCTGTCCTTACGATGGCAGAAAATCGATCGGATAAGTCACTACCATTACACCCACGGCCTTCGCTCCAAAATCAAACAGCCGCACGCGCGCCGCCAACTTACGCTCAAGGTCCGGCACGCGCAGTTCGCTTGAAACGATCTCACAAGACGTGACTTGGCCGGAAGGCGTAATCGTGAGCTTCAGAACCACCTTGCCCTGCAACGTAGAATCCTCCCGTAACGCCCGATTGTATAGGGCGTATATCGCCGCCTTGTTCTTGTCGAATATCAATTTAATCTCTTCGATCGAGCGCGAGGCCTGACCGTCGCCACCGCGGGTTAACCGACCGCCTGCACCACCACCGCCTCCCCCATCGCCAAGTGGACTGTTTACCTTGGTGGTGGACCGC
The DNA here is from genome assembly GCA_041481225.1 of Sulfurifustaceae bacterium. Classification (GTDB taxonomy): domain Bacteria; phylum Pseudomonadota; class Gammaproteobacteria; order Acidiferrobacterales; family Sulfurifustaceae; genus Sulfuricaulis. The sequence continues at coordinate 82,471 of JBGPBL010000001.1, forward strand.
CCCGCGAGTCCGCCACCTCCGACACCGTAACTAAGCCTCGATGTGTTGATTCCGCCGCTGCCGGTGGTGGCGCGCGCGGTGATAATGGCCCGGGCGCCGGCACCCATGGCCGGGCCGCTCGTCGAACCCACGCCAGGACCCCTGCCGGGACCGATACCCGGGCCGGGTTTTACGTTCTTCGGTAAATTCGCCGTAACCGGGTTGTCGCGCAGGTCCGCCAACTCGTCTTTGAAGGCGAGGAGACCGGAACGGGCGGCCCTTTTGCGTGCGGTCTCGATATTTTTTTCAACCGGCAGTTTCTTGATCTTTTCCGCTGAGATTGCCTTGGGCTTGGGCTCGACCTTGGCTATTTCCGGTTTGCTTTTCACGGCTTCGACCTCGGGCTGTTTCACGGGCGGCGCCGGCTGGGCCACATGCTGCTCGATCATGAGCTTGGCGATACGCGGCGGCAGCTCCTCGGGTTCCACGCGGTCGACCTTGGGCAAAGGCAGAAACGGCATGATCAGGCAAAGGAGGATAAAAAGGATCGATATCCGCTTGAGGATTCGCTGGAATCGTTCCTCTTCCTCAGCGGTGACCGTCCACGGTAGTGCGGCGGAAGTGTAAAGTGACATAACGGACTATCCCTTTTCTTTCTTCAGCACAGCAAAGGCAATGTTGCTGTAGTTGGCATGCGCACAGGTAACCATCACTTTCCTCAAGAGCTTATATGGAATCTCCTTGTCACCCATGATTGTAATGTCCTTGTTAACCTTGTCTTTGGAATCCGGATTGATCACGGTCCGACCGGACTGGGATTCCAGCTCCGCCTGAAGCGGCTCGATATACTCAAGCCCAGAACCCAGTACATCAGCTACCGAGGCGACCTTATGGCCTTGCACGATGATGTCTTCGCCGTTCACCACGACCACCACGGTCTCCTTCGGCGTTTTCTCGGCCGTGGACTCGGGCAGTTTGACCGCTTGGGTGTTCGGAAGCACTTCCACGTCCGAAGCATTCGCCAGCAGGAAGAAGATCAGAATCGTGAAAATATCGATCAGCGAAACCAGGTTGAGATCCACCACGGTCTTATTTCGTTGACGTCGCTGTGCGCGTTTCTCCAGCGGGGAGTTTTGCATGATGCGTTAGCCCTCCTTGGGTCCGGTCCGTGACGGTGGCGGAGCATCGCCGATGGAAATATCCGGGAACAGCTCGATGCGTGCGTTCGGACCCGTCTGCGCCACGCGTGCGGAGCGAACCGTATCCATCACCTGCACCAACGTGTCATAGGGCGTGTCCGATTCGGAGAGAATGGTCGCGTCAAGTTTGTCCGGGTAACGGGTCTTGAGCTGGCGCATCAGGTCCGAGAGCGCCGGGTAATCATAGCCCTGGGTAGTGCTGTCGATGCGCCGGATCAGGCCGGCGTTACGGTCGCCCACCTCGATCGCCTGCGGCCGGATCGTAATTTCAAGCTTCAGGCTCTTCTCGATCTCCGTGGGTCCTGACGCCGAAGCGGGAAGATTCAGCTCCAGCACGGCGAGACGCGTGAACACCACGCTCGTCAGCAGGAACGGCACCAGCACCACGATCAGGTTCATAAACGCAGTGATATCCAGCTCCACCGTATGCTTTTTTAAGCGTCGTTTACGATAGCTCATGTTCAGGTACCCATGTCTGGTTTCGTGCGTTCCACCAGGTTCAGGAACTTGACCTTGGCTGCTTCCAGGCTATCCACGATCTCCGAGGTCCGCGCCTGCAGGAAGGCGTGGATCAGCAGAAACGGAATAGCGACCATCAGGCCGAAGGCGGTGTTGTTCATGGCGATGGAAATACTGGCCGAGAGCAATTCCGCCTTTTCCGAGGGATTGACCTGCGCTACCGCGGTAAAGGCCTTGATCAGACCGATAATGGTCCCGAGCAGGCCCAGCAGGGTAACGACATTGGCGAACGTAGCCAGGTAATGGGTGCGCTTCTCCAGACGCGGCACCACTTCCATCATGCCCTCCTCCATGGCCGCGTCGATATCCTCGCGCCGGCGCGCGCCCTTGGCCCGGCTCAGGCCATAGCCGATGATCTTGCCGATGGCGGTGTCCGATTTCGCCGTCATCTGCAACACCTGCTGGAACTTACCGGTATTGAGGAGCGGCAGCAGTTCGTTCCACATTTCCCGGTTGTGCCGGCGTGAGCGATTGATGTAAATGAACCGCTCAATTGCGATCGCCAAACCCAGCGAAAGGATCATGATGCTGGGATAAATGAAAACACCGCTGTCCTGAAAGAATTTTACTATCGTGCTGTACACATTCATGGTTTAGCTCCTGTGTTGTTTCGAAACTCAGTATTACGGCTCGGCATGCGCCAAACCGCTTGATGGCGGCAGGCCCTTCTGCCTGCCCTCGATCAAACCGTGATATTCCACTTGGCGGCGGAACTCCTCCCGATCGACCGGTGCGAGCGCCTCGTCCAGCAGGCTGGTGACGGGCCGTCCCACCAGATCACCCGGCAGCGGCTTCTTCCAAGGCACGATATAAGTCACCTTGGGCAATTCACGGCTGCCAATGATGGAGGTTCCCTCGAGATCGGCGCGATCGTCCGCCCTGGCATTTACGGCGACCGCAAACGATAGCGACAACATGACCAGCGTTACGTACCTCATCCCTCGTCCCTCCGGCTGTTCTTCCCGGCCGTCTGGCCGCGGTGTTTCAAGTCCACAATCCACTTGGACACCTGGGCGTCGGACGGTAGCCGCAGGTTCTGGTAACGCTCATAGTGCTGTAGCGCCTTGGGAACATCCTGCAAATACAAGTCATACAGAATTCCAATGTTAAGATGGGCGTCGGGATAGTCGGGGTCGATCTGCAGCGCCTTGTCGTAAGCCTCGCGCGCCTTACCGAACTGTCCGCTCTGACGATACACAATACCAAGCTGGTTGTAGTACGACGCGCGGTCGGAATTGATGGCAGTGGCTCTTTTCAGCGCCTCCGTTGCTTCGGGCATCTTCCCCAAACGGTAATAGACAATTCCCAGATTCGCGTAGGGGCCCGACAACTCAGGATTGGTGCGCGTGAGTGCAAGCAGACCGCGCTCAGCCTCCTCGTAGTGTCCGAGTTTCATGGCGCGCAATGCGTCCGAAAATTCCCGCTGCACGGCGGGATTCACGTCCGGTTCGGGTCTATGCTGGACGGCGGACGGCGGCGACGTTTGTGCTTCTGTCTGCGACAACGAAGTGGCGCAGCCAGCGAAGCCCACTGTCAGCAATGCCAAACCAACGAGGACCGGGCGTCTAGCGGAGCACATCGATGGTGACCTCGCTTTTTTCCACCTTGGCATAACGTATCGGACGCAGCTTTCCCAACGCCTCGAAACTGCTCCTGACCCATTTGTCGTAGACACCGTCGGCGATACGCCGCACATTGGCCTCGTGCAATTCGATGGCCTTCTCCTCGAAGGGATAGACCTGCTCCTCCAGCATGACGTTATACTGTTCGAGTTCATCCTTGGACAAACCCTTGGGGCGCTGTGAAGTGAGCAGCGCACGGCCTAAATCCTGGTATATCTCGGCGATGTGGAACGTGGCGGCAGTCGCCACCTCGGCCACCCCGTACTCCGCCACCACACCATAGGCCTCGAGTGCGAGTTGCATCTTTTGTTTTTTCTTTTTAAGGCTTTTCTTCAGCGGTTCCACCAGGCGAACCTGGCGATAGGCCTCGTAGGCGGGCTCCGCCAGGGTCATGGCCGCGGTAGCGGCGAGATAATGCGTGCGATCCGTGCGCTCGCGTCCGCCGTTGCGCTCGGCCTTGACCAGCCGCTCCAGCCAGGCGAGTTGCACTCTCGGCTGGCCGAGCTTGAGACTGAGGTTGGCAAGTCGATTGCGTGCCTCGATCGCCGGTTCCAGCGGGCTGGCGAACTCCGCTACATAACGTTCATAAGTGCCGACCGCGTGCTGGTCGTTACCCGCCTTCTCATAAAGCTCCGCCGCCTGCCACAACGCCTCGCGCCGAATCTGCGCCTCCTTATTCTGGTTCGAGGCGAGCGACTCGAATTCCACGGCGGCGCTGGACCACAGTCCGAGTTCAAGGTAGGCGACCGCGAGCTTGCCGGACACTTCCGCATTCAGTGAATGGCCCGGATAGGTGCGGCGAAAGTTTTCCAAAATCTGAATGGCACTCGGCCAGTTCTTCATCGCGATGAATGCCGCGGCGGCGTCGTATTCGGCATTCGCCCGAATCGGCGAATCCGGCGCCACCTTGCCGACACGCTGAAAATGCGCCGCCGCCTCCGGCAGCCGGCCCGCGGAACGACTTTGCTCGCCCTGCTTGTACACCGAGGCCGCCAAGCGCTCCATCAGCGCCCCCCGGCCTGTCTCCTTCGCCGCTGTCAGGGCAAGCGCCTGCCGATAGCCCATCTCGGCCCGGTCGAATGCGCCCTTCTCGAAATCCGTGTGGGCGATGACGGTCCATGCCGAACGTCTAAGCGCCGTCGGCGGATCCGGCTTCAACGCCAGCACTCGTAGCGCCACGGTGGCGGCACGCGCCGACGCATGCACGGAGTACAGTCTTTCGGCGGCGTTGGTCAACACCGCGGGTGAGCGCGCATCGGCGACATTCGTCCCGGCAAAGCGCAGCGCGCTTTCGATGGCGCGCATTTCCCACGCGGGCTTCTCCGCGTCCTTGAGCCGCTTTTCCTCGGCAGAGTAGGCAAGCAAGGCGGCATAGCCGGCATCCGCGCTCTTGGCATGCGGCGCATAGTCGTAGGCGGTCTTCTCATACTCGGTCACGGCGTTGGCATATTGCCTGTCTTCATACAGCATTTCCGCGAGGAGGAAATTCATCGCCGGCGCCTGCGGGTCGGACGGGAACGCCTCAAGGAAAGCACGGTACCAACGCGCCGCCTCCTGGTAGTCGCCTGGAGCCTTGGTCTTTTGCGCGTTGGCATGGTAGTAGCGCGCCAGGTCTTCCATGTTGGATTTAAGCAGGGGCAACACCTGCTCATACGCGGAAGCGGAACTCGCCTTGCGGAAATCGCTGTGAATGCCATAGCGGGTGGCGAATTCATTCTTGGCGTCGAGCACGAGACTGGCGAAGCCGGCTTTCTGATAGACCTCGATCACCTTGGCTTGCAGTATGGGCGCCTGCGCATGCGTAGGATAACGGCGCCCGAAAGCACTGTACGTATCCGCGGCGTCCTTGATACGCTCCTGCTTGTAATAAAGATCTCCCAACTGCCGATACACCAGAAATTCATAACCGCGACGATCGGCATTGGCGAAGTAATCCGGAATCGATTCGGCGCCGTGCAGATTAGAAAGGCTCAGGCTGACCACCCGGAACGTATCTTCCACCAATTCCTGATCGGCGCGACTCAGCAACGAAAGCTCGCCCAACGAGGTATCGCTGATGTGACCGATCAGCTTGCGGTCAAGCACGACGAAAAACGATTGCAGGGCATCGTCGTAGCGCTGCTGCTTGAAGAACGACCAGCCGCGCATGTAGAGGGCGCGCTCATAAAACGGTGCGGCTTCTCCCTGGCGGACAATCGAGTCGTATGCCTGTTGTGATGTCTCGTAGGACCGCAACGCGAACAAAAGCTCGCCGCGCCGGAACTGTGCCTCGTCGCGATAAACTGTGTTGGGATACGCAGCGACCAATTGATCCAGGACGCGCAGCGATTGCTGGAGGTCACCTCCTTGTTCATGTGCCTTGGCCAATTGATACAGGACGCGATCGTTGCCGGCATAGTTTGGGTATGCGCGCAGCAGGTCCTGATACCACTTGATGGAACGACGATAATCGGCCGCATTCGACAGGCCCTGGGATTTCTCAGCCTGGCTTCCCGGTCCCGGTACGGCAACGCCGGCGCCAGCAAGCTGCTGCTCTTCTGCGTCCTCCAACTGCAGATCGCCCAAACGGCGCATCGCCTCCGGGCGTAACGCGTCATCCGGTGTCGCATCCAGGAAGGCCCGGTAACCGGCCATGGCCTTTTGCCTGCCGTCGGGCGCCACCACCGGAGACTCCAGCACGGCCGTCAAGCCCTCCAGACTTTTGATCGTTGGCGGCTCCTCTTCATGCCTGATATAGGAGCAGGCCGCCAGCCCGAATAGCAGTGGCACCCACGTCAGGGGTCGAAGGTTCATTTGTTCCCCCGGCTGGCGTTGGTGGCCTTGTCATACATCTGGGCCACGGCAAACCGCGCCTGAGTAAGATACGCCGCCAACCGTTCCTTCTGTGCAGACAGTTCGGCAACAGCCAGTCCTTCCAGATAATGTCCTTGCTCGGCCGACTCGGTCCGCGTCTGTGCTTGCAACCGGGCGATGCGATCGCGCAATTGCACAATGCGCGCGCCATACCCCTCGAACGACTTGGGCGCGTCCACCTGGGCGTGTCGCAGTGCCTCCTGCCGAACGCGAGTCGCGGCCAGATTCCGGTCCAGCTCGCCCAGCTCCACCTTGGCCTGCCACAGACGGGGTTTGAAATCGTTGGCCACGTCCCAGGTCAGCAAACCGTGCAGCAGACGCTGTTTTTCCTGCGCTTCGTCCACGCCTTGCTGTCCGGCCAGACGCTTGAGGTTCTTTCCCACCTCATCTAATCGCCCCAGCAATTGCAGCTCCTTCGCGTTCGCCAACGCCATCACGTCATTGTCCGTCTCGATGCGAGCCAGCTCGGCGGCATAACGGTCGCGCTCCATTGATAATCTTCCGAGATTCCGCGAGTGCTCATCCTGCAACACCTGTGGCAACTTTCGTTTATACGCCAGACGGCGCGTATCGAGCATGTCACGGTAAACGCCAATGTTGTTCGCCCAATAATCCAGGTTGCGCATCAGGAAACGCAGATCCCGGTAATTCTTCAACGCTTCCTGAAAATTGTGGCTCGCCATGAGATGCAGCAAATAGCGAGACTCTGGTGCATCGGGGGTTTCACGCATGCGCCAGAACCAGCCCATTTCATTCGCGGCGTCATGCTGCAATATTTCATCGACCATTCTCCCGGAACGGATTGCCGCGATGGAGTCGTCGATGCGCGTCATTTCTTTCGTGAAAATGCCGATGGCGCCTTCATAGTGATCCAGCGATTGCTGGTAGGCGCCCACGTGCCCCAAACCATACGGCACCGCCAGCCACGATTCCTGCACCGAGGGATCAGTCACATCGCGTCTTTCCAATTCAGCCCAGGGAACCAGTGACTCTTCATACCGGTTCTGCGCGGAAAGGGCCCAGCCCATGCCGAGCAAGGCCTTATTCGACAGCAGCCCGTCCAGACGCACTTGCTCCAGATAACCCTGGGCACGCACGGCCTGACCATCGCGCAAGGCGGCATATCCCAACGCCACATTGGCCTTGTCTTTCAGCGATCTGAGCTCCTCGCCCTCGACCGATTTGTGACCAACTTTTTCCAGGAGCGCATTGCCGGCAGCCACGTCGCCGGCTGAAATCAAGGCTACGCCGAGGTTATAACGTCCGTATTGCGTCCATATCGATTTGCCTTGCATGTGCTCCAGAACCTGCGCCGCCTGGAGATATTCCCGCCGCGCCATCAACAACTGGGCTTGCAGCAGTTGCCGCTCATCTTCCAGATCGCCGGGCAACGCTGCGTGGATGCGAGAGAGCGTTTCCTCGGCTTCGGCCAGGTATCCGCGCTGATAACGTATCTTCGCCAGGTAAAACCACGCGCGGTCGCGAATTTCCGCGGGGGCGCCGGCGTCGATCAGGCGCCGGAAAATCTCGTCTGCCTGACTGTGCAGACCGTAGGAAAGATACATGCCGCCAAGCAGCAGTTCGGCTTCATCACGATGATGGTTGACCCGATGAAACTGCTGCGAGGTCTGCAATGTCGTGATGGCCGAAAAATATTGCTGCTGGTAAAAATAAAACAGCACCTCCCCGAAATGGAGATCCTTGACCTCTTGCGACTCACTGCGATGCGCGCCGCCGTAAGCGGTGGCGGTGAGCACCACGCAGACACACCCCACCGCGAGGATACGCGCCAGGGCCTTCATTTGATCGGGCAGGTGACGACCCATGTCATGTTACTGCCATTCCTTGACGTGAAACTCGGGCTGGAGGTTATGCGTGTCGTCCATTATCTGGAGTTCGATATATTTCGGATCCGTCTGTTTTTCGAACTCCAGCGTGGCGCCACGACGATAGTCACGGCCGTGTGGACCCTTGCCGGTGAAGAACGCGACCAGCTCGTGCTTGCCCACACGCAGGTTACCGAGGTAAAAGCGCTGCACACCGCCGCGCCGCAAGGCCTCGATCTCGCGTTGCGTGTAGAGATAGTTCCCCACTACTTTGTCGTCCAACTTCACCTCGACCGCATCGAGATCGAACAAATTTCCGACGTCCATGGACACAAACACCGCCACCTGCGTGCTCGCGGGAAACAACAACTCCTCCTCCAGCGCCAGCAGGTCGCTATTCAGGTCCATCACTTCTTTTTTCAGCGTTTGCGTCTGCTGGTCCAGGCTCTTGAATTTGGCCGCGGGCGGCGGCGCTGCGGACTCGGCGGCATCTCCCAGTGGCGGCATGGCTGCCAGGAGAACCGCTGACAGCAAAAAAAGGCTTCTGATTTCCGACTTCCATGCGTACAGGGTATTGCGTTTTTTCATATGCCGATTAACTCTTGTCTAATGGATTGAATGCTGTCAGTACCACATCGATAAGTAAAACTGCACAACGTTAGCGTTAAATGAATACGGTGTATGGGTACGCACATCCGTAAAATCGCTGTACTCAAAAAGCAAATGGTCATACGCCACGTTAAACGTTGACTTGTTAACGAATGACGGGTGGTTCTGGAATGTATAGGTAAGCGTGCCGCCGAACGCGTGGCTTGTGAACGTGCTCAATGCCTTGTCGCGCGCCATGAAATTCTGCAACTGTGTGAAATTGTCGCTGTAGAAGGAGGCGTGGTTTTGCGTGTAATTGCGGTAGCGAAGTTCCGCCAGCCAGGGTGTACCCAGATATGTGCTGTAGGCAGCCTCCACTGTGTCGGCCGTGATATCCCAGGTATCCCAGAAGTGATGGTACTCGAGACGCACGGATGAGCGCGGTTGCACGTACATGATCGTCCGCAGGGCCATGGCCTGGCTGTCCCGGACACGAGGATAATGCTCCGGCACCCCGGCTCCGAAGAGCCGGGCAGTACGGTAGGGATTGTTCAGATAGCCTTCATTGGTAATCGCCTCATAATCCAGGTTGACCCGCAGTATCTTCGTGAGAATCTGCGATACGCCAAGACGATACTGGTAACGATTCGCATAGTCGGAAAACAATGGGTTGTTGTTTTCACGCACCGTATCCTTGCCGCGGCTGTAGCCCATGCTGAACGTGGTCATTCCACCGAAAACATCCTGGGAATAATTCATGCTCAGCGTGTCGGCGATATAATCGGATTCCGTACTCTTTGTCAGCGAGAGGCCCATCAGGCTATCGTTATAGAGGTAGTCGACGCCCGCGCCGTATTCAGTGCGATTTTCCTTGTACGGACTGGCCGTGGTGACAACATCGATCGACGCACTGCTGACGGTATCGGCATAATAGGAGCCGGATACCGACACCTTGTCCGCCAGATTCTTTCGCACCAGGAGCGCCGGCCCCGTGACCCGGACACCGCCGCCATCGTAGTAATGGTACATGGTGTCCACGCGCTCCTCCGGCAACACCGCGGAGAAGCAATAAAGGCTGTCGACGACGAGCACCAGCCCGATGACGCCCAGCCATGGCAGGCGCTGTATGCGAGCACGATACTTGGCGACATTAGTTACAACCACAGCCCCCGCCCTCTGAAGTGACCGCACCGCGCGCCGCCTCGCGCGTGTCGAAAACATGCTGGCGATGCTTGTCAGAAATGGGGTCGCGTGGAATACTCATGATCGGGTCCGCGAGATACTCGCGTTCGTAAGGCTTGACCCAGGGCTCCGTCGCACAGCCGGCCATGCCTGCCAGAAACATCGCCGCCAGCACGGCCTGTTTGAAAATACGTGTTTTCATTCTTTCAGCAACTTCCGAATCTGGGTTTGATATTTGTCTTCGTATCCGGTGAGATAGCCCTTCTGTACATAGCGAACCTTCCCGCTGCGGTCGATCAGAACCGTCGTCGGCATGGCGCTGACCTGGTATAGCATGCTGGTCTTTTTCTCCGTGTCGAACAGAATCGGATAGGTAACCTTGAGCTTGCTGGCCATCTGCGCCGCATTACCCGAATCGGCATCGATATTAATGCCGAACAACACGAATCCGTCGCGACGGTATTTTTCATAGAGCACGTTCAATACTGGCATTTCCTGCCGGCACGGGCCACACCATGTGGCCCAAAAATTAATCATGACCACCTGCCCGCGAAACTCCCGCAGTGCGAGATTCTTGTCCTTGAGGCTTTTCAGCGTGAACTCCGGCGCCTGGCCGCCAAGCGCCAGCTCGGCGGCTTGTGTCACCGTCCACGACAGCAGCAGAAACGCCGCCACCAACCGCATCGCCAATCTGGATACTCTATGCATAGCGTTTGGATTCTCCCTTCTGCCCATGTTAGAAAAACACCGTCATGCCGACATGCGCCTCGAAATTATCGGTGCGCTTGTTCTGTCCCAGCAAGTCGGAATTAAAAATGTGGTCGCGCATATCGAGATGCACCGCCAGCCAGTCGTTTAGAAGAATCCGGTAACCGCCGCCGACATTGAACGTGGCGTGGTTTTCCTTGGCGAATTTCGTGTTACCGATGCCTCCGATGATGTAGAAAGCGCTGGCCATGGCCCACCGGTGGCCAATAAATATTTCCCCCGGCAGCACGTTATAACCCAGGGAAAGATTGTAATAAGTCAGATCTTCTTCCTGCTTGTCGAAGCCGGTGATGGGAAACGCCCGGCTGCGGAAAAACTCATCCGAAATAGTAGACCGTGCATAGACGCCTTCAGCGAAGAAATCCTCGGTCACGTGATACGCCATGCGCAGGCCGGTGACGGGCTTCGCACCGAAGTTTTCCACGCTCAGGAGTCCTCGATAGAAACCCATCTCGACATCATCGACATCGATATGCGGCACCTTGACATCGCGCCGCTCGAGTTGCGGCTGAATGACCTGCTCCGTTGGCGGCGGTGTCTTGTCTCCGCTCTCAGCCGGAAATGAAACCGCTGGCATGAGGAGAACGGCGCCTAGGAGCAGCGTTGTGAACTGCCGATTCATCATCGTGATATGCCTCGCACAAAACATCAGAAGAAAACCCCTAAGCCGATGGTCCATTCCCTGAATTTGTCCACGCGGTTGTCGTTAATCGGCACCATGTACTCACGGATATCGCCGCGCACCAGAAAATTGCGCGTCAGATACACGCGCACACCGAATCCGGCATTGGCCGCGGTGACCGAGACATCGGCGGCATTCACCAGGGTAGCCTTGGACGTGTTCTTGTAGCGTCCGACACCCAGGGTGAAAAATGGCGATACCCACTGGTCGGCAAAGGGCAGTGCCTGCAGATTCAATTGCGTCAACGATGTCGTCGAGTAGGCGGCAGTCACTTCCGAAGCGGAAAGCTCGGCAACGAAATTCGGCGTCAGCCCATATCCGATCCGCATCGTCAACACCGGATCTTTCTCAAATTGCCCCCACCCGAAACCAACCTCCAGCCGTCGGTTCAGGTAATCCGTCAGCATCACGTCCCGAAACGTGGCCTTGGCTCCCGCTTCGGTCAGGGTATTCTCGATCTGTGTACGGTTAACCCAGCCTTCCTTGCCGCCGGCCGTACGCACCTTGAACCAATCGGTCTTGCGCTTGAGTATCTCAATCCATTCTCCGCGCTCGGCCGTATAAAAGAGCGGAAAGCCCCGACCGGCTCCGGAACGCAGTTCGATGTACGGATCCACAACCTGTACCCGCATGTAGGCCTCATCGGCGCGCACGGTCGCGATCACGCATAATTGAAGCAATAAAAAAAAAATTACTAACCGCATGATATTTCCAGTAACTCGCGCCACCTCTGCTAAGGGCAGGGATTGGCGGCATAGACCGCCTGACATTGAGCGGTGTCCAGTGTCGGATCGATATTGCCGGAGTTTTCCACCGGGTTCATGATCCAGTAAAGAATCCGCTGGTAGTCCGGATCTCCGGTACCGACAAAAGCCTGCGGCCCGATCCCGTGATTCACGCCCAGGGGTCTTAATAACAGCCTGCTGTTCGTGCCTTCGAGCGCCTGTGCGCGCGCCGATTCAAAGTTTCCCAGCCAATCTTGTTCGGTGACCGGCGACAAATTAATCTGAAAACTTTTCCCCGGACCTCCGGCATGACAATTGATGCATTGGATCGAGCTCCCATTTGCCAGTACGAATGTCTTGTTGAAGATCGGATTAATACATTGCTTGTAGTAGTGAATGCACAGCGTGCTGGTGCTGCCGTTGCCGCTGGATATCGCCACATTCTGGCCACAACCGCTTAATGTAATACCGACACATATTGCCGCAAGCAATAATAATATCGACCGCCCTTTCTTCAACATCCGTTAGCCGCCTGTGCCGCCGCGATCCAACTCATGATTGCCATGTATAACGACGACGTAGTACCCAGTATGTGCGGATGCGTCGGCTCGGGCGGGACCGCACTCTGGTTTCCGGTGGAGGTCGGGTAGCTCAGCAGATAGCTCAACTCCGGATGACACACGTTGTTTATCATGCTCACGGTCACGTTGAAGTCGCCCGTCGCATCTCCGGTAAGAACCAGGCGCTTCGCCTGAAACGGCGGATCGTTCGGCCCACGGCCGACGGCAACGTGACATCCGGCGCAATCCGTCAACATCAACGGCTGGACATTGGTCTCAAAGACCGCCTGACTCAGACCAGTGACGGTACGGAACTTAGCGCAACTGCCGTCGGCATTACGTGTCATGCAGGGATCGTTGTAATACTGACCTCCCAGATCGATCCACTCCGCGATCAAGCGTTTTTCTGAAATGTTCAGATATCCCGCATGGGCGTCCGCCGCGATCGCCGCGGACATCTTGAGCCCTTCGGGGAACACACGATCGATAAGTGTCGTACCACGCGCCAACCCTGGCATGACCAGCGCGGGCGAGCGGGAAACCAGGATTTCACCATTACTCTCGACCAGCTTGGGCGTGCCGTCAGGATTCAGTATGGGCTTGCCGATCATGAGCGCGTCATAGGACGCCACCCGGCCGGTTCCCGACGGTGTGCTACTCAAGTCAAGTGTGCTGCCACTGACATGACAGCCGCTGGTGGCGCACGACTTGTCCAGGATCGGCTGGATATGGTTCTTGTAGTTGATAACTATCGCACCATCAGCGGATACGCCCGGCACAGGGGTCGTCAGGCCCGGAGACGTTACGCCGTTATAGGAGGAGGCGGCATAGGTGATATTAATGGGAGTACCCTTGGTCATCGGGTTGCCGTTGGCATCCGTATCGGGTGTCCAGACGTCGACGTAGCGCAGATCGACATTCGGCCTCACCTTGTTCAGGTCGATTTTGCTTTCCGCGTTAAATCGGGTCTGCGCCATGATCTCGTCGTCCTTACCGGAGATGACGGTGCCGTCTGAAAGATGCAGACTTACCAAGCTGTTGCCCGTGGTCTGATTCGTGTTGTTCAGCGCCTCCTTGGAACCCTTGCGCGGCGAATGACAGCCATTACAGAACACCGACTCGCCCGGACGCCCCTGGATCCAACTGGTGTGCGTCTGCAGGGCGCGACCATAGCGGTCGAGAACCGAAATACCGAACGGCATGTCTGCCGGCACTTCAAAAGCCATCGAACCATCCGGCGCGACTTCGACATAGCCCACTATCTGCTGCATTTCGAAATCGGTTTCGCCCAGGGCCTCACGGCTGATGCCGCGCGGCGTCGGTATCGCCTTGACGATACGCGCGAAGCGGCCGGGGCGTTTGTCCGGGAGCGTACCCGTCGTCGAGGATGGGTCTTTCAGCTTGGCGATGTCAGCGACCTGAGGTCGGGTATCGCAGTTGGGATAACGCGGCTTGCCGTCCAGACAGGTATTCGTACTGTTGTCTTTCATTGGAATGACGATGCCGTCCGCCGCTTCCTGCGCCGACAACACGCTGTTCGTCATACGATTACGCGCCGGTTCGGTATCGTAAATACTGCCCACCGTGATGCTGGCCATGTTCCTCGCCTTGCGACCGGTGTCTACCCCGCTGGCTCCCAGCACCGTGGGTATGGGCCGTGGCATCAAGGCCACAGGGTCCGACACAAAGTTGATGGGATTGCCGTTGGTGTCGACATCGGGCAACACTACCGCACGCAACGTCTTACTGTTCAAATCCAGCATGTACACACCATAAGCCGGCGCCTTTTCCACGGTGACCGGACCGACTACTCCGGTAATCAGATCCGCCTGCATGACCGTCTGCGTCCGCCCGCCGGGCGTAAAGGTTACCAGCGCACGCTGGCTGCCATCCCACAACGGATACGGCGTGGTGAAGCGTCCGTTGGGTGAAACCAGCGCGCCAAAATCGATCGTGGCAAAACTGGCCTGGGTCTGCGCACTCGCGCCTGACGCCACACCAGGAGCCGGCTGGTCGATCTCCGAGAAATCATTAGCATCGATCACCAACAAAGCACCGCCCTCATTGGTACGTGATAGGGGCATGGCATCCGACAGAATGCTACCGTCCTGCATTTCGCGAGGATGCAGGTAACTGGTCACGCCACTGTGGGCGCCATAATGGATAAACAGACCCGTACCGTCGGGGTTAACGTGGAATATCGAGAACTGGTTGCGGGGACCGACATGATCCCAGCGGCTGTACATAATGCGGCCATCCATGAGCACGGTGGGATTGCGGTCGTGACTCTGGTTGAAGGATATCTGCTCGATGTTGGTGCCATCGGCATTCATCGTGTGCAACACGGTGGAGGGTTCACGATCGTATTCGTCCAGGTACTGGTAGCCAACGGTCTGAACGGTCTTTTGCTGCCGGTTCGAGGAAAAAACAATGCGTCCATCGGGCAAATACGCGGGATCGACATCGTCGCCCTGATTGGCCACGGTGTCATCGCTGATAATCCGGCGAAGGGCATTGGCGCTGCGGTCATATTCCCAGATATTCCACGTGGAATCCTTGGGGCCCTTCATCGAGAACAGTATTTTCTTGCCGTCGTACGACACTTCGGGATCCGAGACATCGCCAAGACCTTGGGTGTAGGCCGCCGTGATGTTCTTCTCCGGCGCGCTCGGCGAGGAAAGATCACGTATATAGAGATCGCCGCCCTGATGAAATGTGACGCTGTCCGTAGGATTTCCCACGGTACTGCTCGCGGCCTGGGGATTGATAGGACGCTTTACATACGCTATCGGAACATCGTTTGCGGTGGCCGCGTTCGTACTCCCGGCAGGGCTGCTACAGCCGTTCAGGATCAGCGATACCGCTATGAGAACAATGCCAAAATATGGCTTGATAATATTCAGGGCCTTCATTCCGCCTCCCATGATTCCCGGTAGTGCGATATGCTGCCCTACCAAAAATCATCTGTACTGTGTTGCTTCGGCGGTCCGACCGGCTTGAGTGGCAATACTGCTCACCGTTAGCCTCGGTACTTTGCGTCACCACCTTTCGGAGGTTATGCCCTGAACAAAGCCTGTTATGGACAACGTTACTAATTCTATGTTGACGGAGCGGGCTAGGTGTTACCCTTCATCGCGTTCTGCATCGCGCGCGTCGGCAACGCCCGATCTTCTTTATGCGCGAATCGATGCTAGCACTGAGCGGAAGAAAACAGCCATATGCACAGCTGTTCCGTCCGACAAACGGAGCAGAATAAGCGCCGTCTGGCGCTTGGAAAGCGCACTCGATAATTGTTAAGCGTCACTAAACAAGATGAAATGGACAGGATTGCCAAGATTGGATTTTTCGATAAGAAATCCTACCTGCACTGTTCTGTCGTGTTAATCCTGCACATCCTGTCTGATTTTTCTTTTTGTTAGGCGTTCCAGGGGAGACTTTCCGTTATTTACCGGAGATGGACGCGGCAGGAGCAGACGCTTCACGTTGTAGGTTCTGCAACCCGGACGAAAAAAACATCCTGCCTTCGGCATCGATGACCACGGCATCGACACCGGGGATGGACTCAATCAGTTTCAACCCTTTCTCCGGTCCCAGGATAAACACCGGCTTACTCAGACCGTCCGTGGTGGTGGCGTCGGGGCCAATGATCGATGCGCTGTGCACGCCCGTGGCCGAGCGGCCGGTCTTCGGATTGAGAATGTGGTGATAACGCACGCCATTGACCTCGAAATAGCGCTCATAGTCTCCGGAAGTCGAGATCGCTGAATTGATCAGCGGTATGACGGCCACGACATTGTCTTTCCGCCGCGGGTCGCGAATACCGACCATCCACGGCCGTCCTTCTCTGTCTCCCAGAACGCGGCTGTCGCCGCCGGCCGTGACCAGCGCGTGCGTGATCCCACGAGTCTTAAGCAGGGCGATGCATTTGTCCACGGCGTAGCCCTTGCCAATTCCACCCAGATCAATGCGCACGCCGGGCTGCGAAAACGCTACCGTCTGCTTGTCCTTGTCCAGCAGGATGTGGCGATAGTTGATGCCGGGTAGCGCTTTTTTAATTTGCTCGTCCGTCGGTTTGATATGTCGCCGATAGTCATACATATAACCAACACTGGAGAAGGTAATATCGAAGGTCCCGCCGCTAAGTTTGGAGAATTCAACCGAACGAGTCAGGATGTCGAACATTTCCGCGCTTATGGGCACGGGGTGGTCGGCCGCCTCGCGGTTGATCCGTGACAGCTCGCTCTCCGGCTTGAATGGGCTCATCTCCCTGTCGATTCGGCGCATCTCCTCCATCACTGCATCGATGGCGGCCTCGCCCGCCGCCTTGTCGTCGGTCCAAAGCTCAACACGTATCGCCGTACCCATAATCGCTTCATCGCGGCTCAACCATTGCGCCTGCACAGGCATCGCCCACATGAAAAAGGCAGCGCAAATGACCCCGGCCTTTAGGAATATATAAGGGAGCCCTGACTTATAAATCTTTGACACAGGGGCGTAACGACGCGGAATGCAGTTATCCATATTTTTTCCAGCCATCCTTGTTTGCAGTATTGAGATGCAAGTCGACTTATTTTCATGTACGTTGAACCATGTAGAGGTCACAAAGCGACACTCCGCATTTCCGCATTACTGATGTACCTAGCCTATCGAAAATAGACACCGTCCGTTAACGCGCGCATCGGATGGCCTTGCCCGAATGTCAGGAAATCGAACCCGGCTGCCATCCACCTCGCCGGCAACCGGTGTCCGTCTTCAATGGCCGGATTGCTGTAACAGCTTGATCGCTTCGATCACTTCCTGGCTGTGAGCAGCGGGATCTACCTTGCGGTAAACCCTGGCGATCCGGCCTTGCGGGTCGATGATGAACGTTTGCCGGCGCGCGAAGCGGATGGGCCCGAACTTCCACAACGCGCCATATTGTTTGGCAACACTACCTTCGGTATCCGCCAGCAGGGGAAATGGTAAGGAAAACTTTTTGGAAAATTTATCGTGGCTTTCCGCGCTACCGAGACTGACACCAAGAATCTCCACGCCCAGTTGTTTCAACACCGAATAATCGTCGCGAAACTGGCAGGCCTCCTTGGTGCACCCCGGTGTATCGTCCTTCGGGTAGAAATAGAGCACCACCCAATGGTTCCGGAGCCCCGAGAGGGTCCGCGTCGATCCATTCTGGTCCACCAGCGAAAAATCAGGGGCAGCAGTACCAACGGTCATTTCCATCTCCTCAGCCCGGGCATGGTAACTGACAACACCGGTCAGCAGCAGGCCAAGGCCCATTATCAGCGGCAAAACAACCTTTTCCATATAGATACTCCATGGCCTGGTTGCCTATTGAACCCCGCCTGCCCGCGCAAAACCATATCTTCCTATCCCCTCATTACTTATTTCTGGTTGATCGGGCTACCCGCTACAGGGCAAAATGCGCGACTTTATTGGGTTCGGCGGATTGAGTCATAGCCGGGCGACACGGTTCCACAGTTTACGTTCAAACGAGAGAGGAAAAATCCATGAAGTTGATTCTGTTAGGCGCCCCGGGCGCAGGCAAGGGTACGGTCGCAAAGCAGCTGATGCAGCTGGACGGTGCCATACAGATTTCCACCGGCGACATCCTGCGCGGCGCGGTGCAGGCCGGCAGCGAACTCGGCAAACAGGCTAAGGCCTACATGGATCGCGGTGACCTTGTGCCCGACTCACTCATCATGGGCATCATGGAAAAACGCCTTCAGGAACCCGACTGCAAGAAGGGCTTCCTGCTCGACGGCTTCCCGCGCACCATTCCCCAAGCGGAAGACCTGAAAAAACTGCTGGCCAAGCTTGGCATCAAGCTCGACATGGCGGTGAACATCGACGTACCGCGCGAGGTTATCCTCGACCGCCTCACCACCCGCCGCACCTGCTCCAACACCAAGTGTCAGGCCATCTATAACGTGAAAAGCATGCCGCCGAAGAAAGAAGGCATCTGCGACAAATGCGGCAGCCCCGTAATTCAGCGCGAA
Source organism: Sulfurifustaceae bacterium (assembly GCA_041481225.1). GTDB lineage: Bacteria > Pseudomonadota > Gammaproteobacteria > Acidiferrobacterales > Sulfurifustaceae > Sulfuricaulis. The sequence goes on from JBGPBL010000001.1 coordinate 100,970, forward strand.
GACGAGACCGAGGCGGCCATCAGCCATCGCCTCGATACTTATAATAAGAAAACCGCGCCACTGATCGGCTTCTATGAAAAGGAAGGCATGCTGCTCACTGTCAGTGCCACCTCTAGCGAGGCCGTTATCAGCGCGATCAAGAAAAAACTTGGTACCTGATCAGCCAGACTAAAGGGATGGATGCGTGTTTGTCCGTTACTGAGAAAACACGGTAAATCTACTTACCCCGATCCACAAAAAACCCGGCGCATGCCGGGTTTTTTGTGTTTGCGGCATAAAGCTGTCGTGCAGCGATGCCCAGCACTGAATGCACGCTGGAATAATCGAGCCTGACCCCTGCTTGCGCCTCCGAGTGGGCGCGCCCTGCCGGGCGCACCAAAAAAAAGACCCCGCCATTTCTGGCAGGGTCTTCGTTGAAACTGCTTGCGCAGTGCTTGACGCTAAGCCGGCTGAACGTTCGCCGCGGACGGGCCCTTCGGACCCTGCTCCAGGCTGAATTCCACTTTCTGACCTTCGGTCAGGGTCTTGAAACCACTGCCCTGGATGGCGGAATGATGCACAAAGACATCCTTGCTGCCGTCGGCGGGGGTGATAAAGCCAAAACCCTTGGCGTCGTTAAACCACTTTACTGTTCCTGTAATCACGGTAATACCTCTGTTATGTTGAATTGCGATATTTTGCAGTTCATTCCTGGAAGCGAAATTGCGGGAGTAGCTACCAAAAAACGGGGCTTCCGAACTGATTACAAGAAGTGCACTGCAACGCCCCCACTATACACGATTCTCTTTCAATAGATACAACTATTCCCGACCCGGGTCATTTCGACCTTTAACGGCCAAACAACGAACGTGCGAGTACACCAACCTGCCGCGCACTACGTCGCATAACAGCGCATCAGGACCTCATACGCCCCACGAATATCTCGGAAACGCGCCGGGGCACCGCCCTTATCCGGATGGTGCCGCGCCGCCAGGCGCCGATAGGCCTGTTTGACCGCCTCCCAGGAAGCATCCGCAGGTAGTTCCAGTGTCTGCAGGGCGGCCAAACGCTTGTCGAGGGCGAGATAGCGTTCCCAGAATCGGTTGAGCATGGAATCCACGTCCCCATGGGTAGTCTGGCTCAAATTGTTCCAATCAAGGTAATACTCGCGTAATGGCGCTTCCGCATTGTCGGTGGGCAGCGCCGACTGCCCCGAGTCTTGCAGCGATTCCAGCCGGATGGCCAGCGGGGAAATGGAAAGATACGTCCCCTCTTCAAACAATTCAGCTTGCAACTGATAAAGCGCATTCATCACCAGAAAATGCTGGCGGAACAGAGCAAGGCTTGAATTGTCACCCTCGAAGGCAAACGCCGGGTCTTGCTGTGTCAGGCCCTGGATCAGATCGTATTCACTCAGCCCGGAGGAAGGGCTGGGCTCGATCAACGCGCGAATGGCGGCTTTGAACGGGTTGGTGGGCATCTCTGAACAATATAGTTCATCGGCTTGCCGGCCTGAAACAACAATCCCCGGTTTTTCTTGTGCCACCACCCCGAGTGGACAACAATAAAGAGTATGGTCAAACCACCGCATGAGACGGCCATACCGCTGCGTACCCCGCTGTTCCGCGGCGAACGGCGCCTGCGTATCGCGCTCGTCGGCATGCCCAACAGTGGCAAGAGCACCCTGTTCAAAGCGGTATCGAGCACGTCGATTCTGACCGGTGAATTGGCCGGGACGCACCGTGCCTATGGCGAGTGCGCGGTCCAGATCGGCCTCGACGAAGCACGCGTTGTCGACCTGCCAAGCATCTGTTCCCTGCACCACTTGCCCCATGACGATCTGGTGACATTGCAATATCTGCTGTGGGGCGACGAACTGCCGCCGGTGTCGATGCACGAACCCGGCGGGCCGCCCGCACCCTTCGCTCCACCCGATGTCATCATCCAGGTCGTTGACGCCACCTCCCTCGAACGGCACCTGGAACTCACCCTGGAACTGAGTCTGCTGGGCCGACCCATGGTGATTGCCCTGAACATGATGGATGAGGCACGCAAGAAGGGACTGCATATCAGCAGCAACATCCTGAGCAAACTCCTGGGCGTACCGGTGGTATCGACGGTGGCGCTTATGGGTCACGGCATTTCAGATCTTTTCAAAACAGCGGCCGAGGCCGTGCGCCAACAGGTCTGTCCGCTACCGCAACCGGCCAGTAAACATATCGGCGAAAAACTGCAGTCTCTGAACAGGGCCCTGAACCGGACTGACCTGCAAACGGCTTTCCGCGTTCCACAACCGCTCATGCTCATACAGCTGGCGGCCAACGACAGTTACTTCTTGAAAGAAATGCAGCAGCACTTCCCCGATCTACTGCCGGAGTTGCGACGCCTGCGGACCGAGGCCGAACAAACATTGCCCCGGCCACTGGCTGAGGAACTGCATGCCGATCGCCACCATCGCGCCGCCTTGTTATACGAAGCCGCCACCCGTGCCATAGCACCGCACAAAGACCGCGGATGGCGCTACTGGCTCGATGAACTGTTTTTGCATCCGCAGTGGGGCATGCTGGGGAGCCTCGCGGTATTCGCCGCCGTGTTATTCGTGGTGTTCGAGGTCAGCGTCTGGCTCGACTCCATGACGGCGGCCAAGCTGATCACCCTGTCGGCGGGTTGGCAGCCACACTCAACGAGCGGCGTCGTCGCGCGTGCGGTAGTGGATGGCTTGATTGGTCTTATTGGAATCGTTGTGCCCTACATGATCCCGCTGGTGATGTTGCTGGTGGCACTGGAAGAATCAGGCATCATGCAGCGCATTGCCTTCGTCGTTGACCGTGGCTTTCACCATCTCGGGTTACATGGCGGTGTCGCGGTACCGTTCCTACTCGGCCTTGGCTGCAACGTCCCGGCAATTTCGGCCGCGGCACTGGCCACCACCGGTCGTGAACGCGTCATCGCCTCGCTGCTGATTACCTTCGTCCCCTGTTCGGCACGCTCCGCCATTATCCTTGCCATCGCGGGAAAATACCTCGGCGGTTTTGGGGTGTTCGCCATCTTCCTGCTCTCCATCCTGGTGATCGCGTTGTTAGGCCACCTGCTCGCCCGTCATTTTCCCGACACCGGGCCCGGTCAGGTACAGGAGATTCCGCCCTACGCATTACCCCGTTGGCGCTCGCTGTTCTACAACACTTGGTTGCGAACCAGTGACATCCTCACCATCGTCACCCCCTTGCTCGTGGGCGGCAGTGTGGTGTTGGCGCTGCTGAGCCATATCGGCGCCGATCACTTCATTAACACCCTGTTCACGCCGATCACCCACTGGTGGCTGGGTTTACCATTGGTGCTCGGCGTGCCGATACTCTTCGGCATCCTGCGCAAGGAACTGTCGCTGCTGATGGTATATCAAGCACTCGGTACCTTCGATATCGGAGCCCATATGAACTGGGTGCAGATCATAACCTTTCTGCTGTTCCTGACTTTCTATATTCCCTGCATCTCGACATTCGCGGTCATGATGAAAACGATCGGCCGCAAGCACGCGCTGTACTCGGTTTCCCTGTCCGTGGGCGTTGCGCTTCTGGTGAGCGGGATCGTACGCTGGCTGCTCGAAGGCGTGAAATATATTTCAGCGTAACGGTTCCACGCTATAGGTTACATCGAGATGGTGCTCGCCACCCGGCGCGAGGGTCACGACATCGTCTGCGGCGTTGGTGCTCTCAACGCACACCATGTTGAGATAACCGTGGTTACCAAAGTCACCCATCTTGGCGGCCTTGTCGGTCCAGGGATTCCACACCACCGTCGAGTGACTGCCTCGTTTATGAACACGGATGCGGCGCCCGAGGCCGGGATCGTCGATCAGGCAGTCAGTCGTGGACTCAAGATAAATGCGATCTACCTCGGCGCCGATGGTCACTGGCCCAGTCTGCTGCTTGCGCTTGCCACCATCCACCTTGTCTAGATACGGGCATCCGCCCAAGCCATGGATCGCCACCTTGCGGACATCGCTCACCTCAAAATAGGTGTGCAGCGCATCGCCGAGGGTAACGGGCGCGGCACCTTCGTTGCGCGTCACCAGATCGATCTCCAAAGTCCTGCCCACCGTGATGCGGGCCTCGACCGGGGTGACCTGTGGCCACTGTGCACGCGCGGCGTCGTTCGGGACCAGGCGCAGCACAAGATGCGTCGCGCCATTGGCGAAGGGACGCGCTTCAATCACTGCCCAAGGCACCGTCCGGGCGAAGCCATGCCCCGGATAGGAGGACTCGGTGGCATGTGGCCCAAACCACGGCCAGCATATCGGTACCCCGCCACGGATCGACTTGCCGGGGGCAAACTTCGCTGCCTGCGAGAGCCAGATCACCGCTGGTGTGCCGCGTGGGGCCCAGGTCATGACATGCGCCCCCTGCAGGGCAACCGTCGCGGCGCCCTGACTGTTGGCCACTTCGACCACGACCAACCCACCGGGGCCTTCCTTGAAAACCACTTGGCCGGAGACTCCAAAACGGGTATTTAATGCGGAAAAGTCAGGCATATTTTATATCCTCCCAAATGCGGCATGGTACCAAATCAGCACGGCACGGACAGGGGGCATGGCCATTCCATTACAAATCGTGGAGCCAATTGGCAAACAACGTCGCTGGATGCCCAGAATTTGTGGTATAGTGCGCCGCATAAGTTGTTTCGCGCCGCGGAAATCAGGCATTTCCATCAAGCGGTCTCCGTTAATCATCTGAAATACAAACGCAGATTCATATCATGACCCAATCGACAACCGATGTGACGAACTCCAATGCAACCCCCGCCACGGCGGATAACCACGCCTCCAAACCGCGTCCCTTCAAGGTGGCGCGTGTGGAAAAAATCGGAGCACCGGATGGCAGCGTGGGACAGGACTGGCACCGCTATATCCTCGAAAGTGGCCGCTCCACCATTACCGGTCAGCGCAGCGGATCGCGCAAAGATGTGCTCGCATACGCTGCACAATGCGCCGAGCAGCTCAACACCCGTGGACTCACGGGGCAGTCCATCTGGAGCCCCCGCGGCAGAAAACCTGCTGCTGCCACCACCTCTACGTAAATCAAATTAATCTAATGTAAAAAAAAGACCCCGCCAGATGGCGGGGTCTTTTTTTCGTACGCAACAAACAGTAACCCGGACCGTGTCGTATTGCCGTTATCAGACACTCAGCATCTCGTGTTCTTCCTCCACATGCAGCAGTGAATTATAGCCACCCGAAAAATTTGGTACGCGCTCACGACTGGAAGCATCTTCCTGCCATTCGCCGTCGATAATAATGCGGTACTGATAAATTCCCGGATTCAGCGTCAGGATCTTCTCCTGTACGCCATCGACTAAACGCGTGGTGACGTTCCGATCCGGAGTCCAATCGTTGAAGTCACCGGCGAGTTGCACTTCCTTGCCGGCATGGCCGTAAAAGCGCAGCACCACTTTCTGCTGCCGACCATTCTCGATCAGTCGCGTTCTGGCCTCTTCAAAGGCAAGGGTCATCGCCGTCGTCAGGCAAGCCTCAGCATCGTTCACTTCTTCTTCCTCTGCTGCCTCCTCCTCTACCGTCGCGCTCACCGGACCTAAGGCAGACATCAACTCACTCGCCAGGCGGTCGTACTGCGCCGCCGCGGGCGAGGTGGGATCGTACGAAATAATCGGAACACCCTTGCGCACCGCTTCCTTCAGACGCACCGTAAACTGCACCATCACGGGCATCACCTCGTCCGCGAAACGTTCGCCGACCTCGTGCAGGAATTCCCGACATAGGCGCGTGCGACTGTCGATCAGGGTCGGCAACACGCGAATGGAAATTTCGCGTTCATGGCGCTCGCGCAACGAAGCGATGGTCCCGTACATATAATCGATGCCGTTCAGACCCAACATGCTCATCTCAACCGGGATCAATACCAGATCGGACACCATCAGTGCATTGCTGGAAAGCAGACCCATTGATGGCGGACAGTCGATAACGACATAGTCATAGCGGCCCCGGAGGGAGACAAGATGAGGTTCAAGTTGCCGATCGCGCTGCTCGCGGGTTACCGGAAGATGTTCCGCCGCCGCCAGTGTCATGGTCGCCGGGATCAAATCCACTCCCGTAAACACATTGGGCAGAATGATTTCTTCGACCACGGCTTCGCCGGTGAACACATCGTACAAGTCACGCGCCTCCTCGTTGTAAACCCCGAACCCGATCGACGAATGGCCCTGTGGGTCCAGATCGAGTAGTAACACCCTCTGTTCCTTTTTTCCGAGACACGCGGCGAGGTTGATCGCCGTCGTGGTTTTACCGCACCCGCCCTTCTGATTAGCAATGGCAATGATCTTCATATGACACGCACCTCCGGCTTGTGAACAATAAAAAAGGGGGCGGTCAATCGCCCCCTCGGTTTTCCGCCCCGCTTCTCGCTTAGCAATCGCACCCAAGCGGTAACGGAAAGCGACATGGATTGATGAAACAAACAGGACAACGGGTTCCTACTACATTCTTTGTGGTGACATCGGCCACGCCGCCGTCTCTGTGTTGCGCTCCTACGCAGACCACCTGCAAAGGCAAAGGCAGGGGCAGAGACAAGGGACAGAAAAGATTTGGAGAGGAACCGTACTTGGACAGAACGTAGCGGAACAACAGAACCGATTGTGCCGTGGCGAATCGAGTGACCTCCCCGCCACAGGGGGCACAACGGCAACACTATATGTAGCGGCAACCCCTTGTTGGCCAATCCTTTGAACCTCCATCGGGAGCACGACGCGTAAAAGTTTATTGACATAATAAGGAATGTCAAGGCATGTATAGCCGAAATAATGGGGTGATCCGGCCTCTCCTACCGGCTCTGTCGGGGCAACATCGAATTCATCAGGATCAGCGCGGGGTTTTTACGATAGCCGCCGGGATATAGTCTACTTTAGAAGGTATGACTGCTTCGCTTTCCGGTGGCAATAAGATTGTAAGACATCCAATAGTCTTCTTTTCCACTCCATTAACACATGAGGTGAAAGAATGAAATCGCAACATGTTATAGCCTTGATCCTGGCCGCCACGCTATCGTTTACCATCAGCCTCGTTCTCGCCGAGGACAAACCCGACAGCAAAACGAAATCCTCGGAGGATGCACGCCAAGGCAGCCGTCCGTGCGAGGAGGAAATCAAACAGCTGTGTCCGGACATTAAACCCGGCGAAGGCCGCATCGCCGAATGTGTCCGTCAACACGGAAAAGAACTCTCACCGCAGTGCCAAAAAAAGCACGAGGAACTGGAAAGGCACAAACAAGCGCGAGAACACGCGCAGAAGGCCTGCCATGACGATGTGCAGAAGTTTTGCAAAGATGTCGACCCGGGCGAAGGGCGGATTGTGCGCTGTCTGGAAGAGCATGAAAAAAGTCTGTCCGAAAGGTGCCGCACCACACTTGATCGCAAGGAATCAAAACGGGATGAGCGCCGCCGCAGAGGTCACGATGAATCAGGTGGATCACAACCCGATGAAGACGATGGCAAACGTAACTGACCTTACCTGCCATTTATGAATAAAACCGGCTTCCAGAAGATTCTGGTAGCCGGTTTTCTGCTACGACAGGGGCTCTTGCCGCGTTTCTGCGCCAAACACCTCCGGCCCGCCGCCTGAGCGGCCACCCACGACACAACGGCATATCATGCCGTCAGTGACTCCAGCAACTCCCAACGGGCATAACAGGTGACCAGTTCACTCGTGACCGATTCCAGGCGCGTAAGTGCGGTGGAAATTTTATCGGCTGGCTGCTGATAAAATTGTGGGTCGCTGACCGCAGCTTGCAGCCGCGACTGCTCCGCCTCCAACGCTTCAATCTTTCCGGGCAACACTTCCAGTTCGCGCTGCTCCTTGTAGGAAAGTTTACGTTGTTTCTTGTCCAGATTGGCTGCCTTTGGCGAGGGCGTGGGTAACCCCGGCTTGGGGCGCGCTGCCATTTCCGCCTTATTGGAAACACTGCTTCCCGAACGCTGGCGCAGCCAATCGGTGTAACCACCGACATACTCACCAATTCTTCCGCCGCCCTCGAACACGAGCGTGCTCGTCACCACATTGTCGAGAAATTGCCGGTCGTGGCTGACAAGGAGCAGCGTGCCCTGATAATCGAGCAGCAATTCCTCCAGTAGCTCAAGTGTTTCCACATCCAGATCGTTAGTGGGCTCGTCCATGACCAGTACGTTGGCCGGCTGCGCGAACAACCGTGCCAGCAACAAGCGGTTGCGCTCGCCACCGGAAAGAGTGCTCACCGGAGATAACAACCGCTCCGGCGGAAACAGAAAATCCTGAAGATAGCCGGCGACATGCCGTGTGCGGCCGTGGATGGTCACCGACTGGCCGCTGCCTACACTCTCCATCACCGTGGCCGATGGATTGAGCTGGGCGCGCTGTTGATCGAAATACGCCGCTTGGAGCCTGGTACCACGACGCAGGTGGCCGCTATCCGGAGATAGTTCTCCTAACAGAAGCTTGATCAGCGTACTCTTGCCGGCACCATTGGGTCCGATGATGCCGATACGATCGCCGCGCATGATGCGCACTGAAAAATTCTTGATGACAACGGTATCACCGAAACACAGGTTGACCTCTTTGGCCTCAAACACGAGTTGACCAGAATGGCTGCCCTCTTCTAGTTGCAGGTCAACCTTGCCGATGCGATCACGGCGCATGCGCCGCTGTTCACGCAAGGCTTCGAGAGCACGCACGCGCCCTTCGTTGCGCGTACGCCGCGCCTTGACACCCTGCCGAATCCACGCCTCTTCCTGGGAGAGCTTCTTGTCGAACAGCGCCGCGTGCTGTGTCTCGACATCGAGCTGATCGCTCTTGCGGCGCAGATAGTCGTCGTAATTACCCGGCCAGGAAGTAAGCACCCCGCGATCCAGTTCGATGATGCGCGTGGCCAGTCGTTTCAGGAAAGCCCGGTCATGGCTGATAAAAAGGACCGCCCCGGAATAGTTGGCCAGGAAATCCTCAAGCCAGGTGATGGCTTCGATATCGAGATGGTTGGTGGGCTCATCGAGCAGCAACAGGTCCGGCTCGCCTACCAGCGCACGGGCAAGCAGCACCCGCCGCCGCCATCCACCGGATAGGATGTGCATACCCACAGCGCCGTCGAGCCCCAGGCGCGAGAGCACCGTTTCCACCCGTTGCTCCAGCCGCCAACCGTCGGCGGCCTCCAGTTCATGCTGCGATTGTGCCAGACGTCGCGCCGCCTCCGGTGTGTGATGCTGCGCCAATTCCTGCAGGGCATGGTGGTATTGCGTAAGCAGCTGGCCCTGTTCTGCCAGCCCGCCGGCCACAACATCGAACACGGAATCGTGGCTGTCGATCGTCACCTCCTGCGAGAGCACGGCAATGCGTGTGCCCGGACGAATCCAGATATTGCCTTCATCCGGCACGGCGTCACCGCTTAATAGGCGCACCAGCGACGACTTGCCCTCGCCATTACGCCCCACCAGGCACACGCGCTCACCCCGGCGGATCTCAAACTTCACACCATCGAGCAGCGGCCGATGGCCATAGGCGAGGGAAACTTTATCAAGACGAAGCAGGGGCATCGGGTATTCGATCCGGGAGACTTGGATGACTGGCCGGTTGTCGGCCATTGGGAGTCAAATCAGAAAATGCACGCCTCGGGTTGTGTGCGGTCAGGTGAAATCGAAATCGTAGAACTCAAGACCCATTCCCTGATCGGTTATGCGCGCCACGCGCGCACCGAAGGTCGATTCGTCCTCTCCTGGGAGTGCACCGTGAATAAGAATTGTCACGGCCGAGCCGACAGGCGGACACTTATCGGGCGGCATCAACACAAACGCCCCGCCCGCGCTGAGATCATGGGTATAAACCGTCACCTTACCGAGCGCAGGACCGATAATCTCAGCCTTAAGCGAAATGAGATTGCGTGGGTGCTTGCGACGATCGTCATCCTGCCTATTCACGCATCTGTCTCCCGGAAAAGGTTTCCAATACACATTATTAGATAACCACTCTAGCAAGTTTGGGCAACAAAGTGGATTTTCAAATTCGGCAGCGGCTTACGCATCACCCTTGAGGCTCAAGGCATATTCATACAGTCTGTTTTTCTTGAGTCCGGTGATCCTAGCCGCGAGCGCGGCGGCTTGGCTGACCGGCAGTTCTTCGAGCAGGATTTTAAGGATGCGCTCGGCCTCCGTGTCCACGGCCTCCTGTTCCGCACGCAGGGCGCCATGGACAAGAATGACAAATTCGCCGAGCTGCTGATCGGGATCACGCTGAGTCCATTCAAGCAGTTCCGTCAACGTGCCGGAGCGGATCGTCTCGAACTGCTTGGTCAGTTCGCGCGCGAGCGCGGCTTCGCGCTCGGCCCCGAAGACCTCGGCCATGTCCTTGAGACATTCGAGAATGCGGTGCGGACTTTCGTAAAATATAAGGGTACGGGCTTCACTATGCAGTCTTTCAAAGGCGGCACAGCGCGCGACAGATTTCGGCGGAGGGAACCCCTCATACACAAAGCGGTCTGAGGGCAGACCGGAGGCGGAAAGCGCGGCGATGGCCGCACAGGCACCGGGCACAGGAACGACGCAAATACCCGCCTGTCGGGCGGCGCGTACCAACAGATATCCCGGGTCACTGACAAGTGGAGTACCCGCATCGGTAATAAATGCGATAGACTTATTATCCTTCAGCAATTCAATCAGCTTTGGAACCTGTTCACGCTCATTATGCTCATGGACGGCCACTGTTTTCGTGCCAATACCGAAATGCCGCAAAAGCTTGCCGCTGTGGCGCGTGTCCTCGGCCGCGATGAGGTCGACTTCGGACAGGATTCGCGCAGCGCGCGGGGTCATGTCCTCGAGATTGCCGATTGGCGTGGCCACCATATAAAGCACACCCGCGTTTGACACGAAAGTCTCCGATTCGATACTTTCGCGCATTCTAAACAGGAAACCGCATGAAACCTATCCGCTGGCTTGCCACCCTTATAATAAGTGCCACCCTGCTCACTGGCTGCGAAACCACGCGTATGGCGCCGCCCGCAATCGAGCTGCCGGCCAGCGCCGCCGTGGCGGAAAAGGCCGAGCGCGACGGCGAATACGTCCTAGCCGCGCACGAGTACACACGCCTCGGACAAACCGCCCAAGTGCCGCAAAAGCAGCACTTTCAATTACAGGCCGTGACCGCCTTCCTCAAGGCAGGGCAGATACGCGATGCACACACGCTGGTGGAAACCATCAATGTAACGCGCATCGATCCTTCCTACCTGGCGCGCAAACGCATCCTGCAGGCGCGTTTGGCCAGCATGGAAGGTGCACACGAAATGGCGATCCGCCTGCTCGATGAGGCCAGCCGCGTGCACAATCTCAACCCGTCGACGCTTTCCGATATCCACAGCGCACGCGCCCAGGCGGAACTGGCGCTCGACAACCCCATTGGCGCGGTGCGCAATCTCTTGGTCCGCCAGCAGTACATCGTCAACAAGGAAGACGTGGCGGAGAATCAGCGACAGCTGTGGAAGATACTTGTCTCGCTGCCACGCGCAAGACTATCGATGGAATTCAACAATGCGCGCGATCCAGCGCTCAGTGGCTGGATTGAACTGGCGCTGATTGCCGTGGAGAACGCCGGCAATGCCAACCGCCTGACCAATGCCGTCGAGCAATGGAAAAAGACCCACCCCACGCACGCCGCGCTCGAATCCGTCGTCCCGACGATCGCCACGTCGTCCGCCCCAAGCATCACCGGACGTACCGACCGTATCGCACTGCTGTTGCCGCTCACATCCGGGTATGCGGTCGCGGCGCAGGCCGTGCGTGACGGCTTCATGGCGATGGATGCCGTCAATGCTGATCCTGACAAACCCACGATAAAGATCTATGACATCGGAGCCGACCCCGCGAAGGCACCGGGGTTCTATGACATGGCCGTGAACGATGGCGCGCAACTTGTCGTCGGCCCGCTCGGGCGCGAGGCGGCCGAAACCATCATGCGCCAGGCAAACCTCAAGGTACCGACACTGATGCTGAGTCACACCGACGAAGAACCGGGTTCAGCGGTGAAATATCTTTTCCAGTTCGGTCTACCACCGGAGCAGGAAGCGCGCCAAGTGGCCGAACGCGCCTATCTCGATGGTCATCGTCAAGCCGCCGTGTTCTATCCGAAGTCGCCCTGGGGCGAGCGCATGACAATGGCGTTTACCGATCACTGGCAGCGCCTGGGTGGCGTGGTCGTGTCGAGCCAACCTTACAATGAGGAGGACAACGACTACTCCGATTCCATTAAGCACCTGCTCAATATCACGCAAAGTGAGGAGCGCAGGAATTTGCTCGAAAAGACACTGGGCCAGAAACTGCAATTCGAATCGCGCGCGCGCCAGGACATTGACTTCATCTTCCTCGCCACCGACGCCAAACATGGGCGACTGCTCAAACCGCAGCTCAATTTCTATCACGTCGCCCATATCCCGGTGTATTCCACCTCGCACATTTTCACCGGCAAGAGCGATCCGATGCAGGACATCGATCTCGATGGCATCCGCTTCTGCGACATGCCGTGGATACTGGTGGGGGATGGGAAAATCGAGCAACTGCGCCAGACACTGCAACACGACTGGCCCTATGCACACAGCGATCTCGACCGACTCTATGCACTCGGTATCGACAGCTACACCATCCTACCGAACCTGAACCGCATCAGTATGGAATCCACAGCCCGCTTTAGCGGTGTCACCAGCGGCCTATCGCTGGAACGCGACGGCCGGCTGCACCGGCAACTCCTGTGGGCACGTTTCCATAAGGGTGTTCCACAACTGATCGAAAATGATGCCGAACCCTCCGCCCCACCTCAGCCGCGGCCATAAGGCAAAAGACATGGCATGCGCCCATCTGCAGCACCAAGATCTGACGCGAAAGCGCGGAATTACCGCAGTCCTTATGGTGAAATTGACCTGATCATGCGGGAGCGGGATACCCTGGTTTTTGTCGAAGTGCGCTTCCGCAAGACCCCGGATTTCGGAATACCCGCCGAAACCGTGGATGCGCGCGAGCAGGCAAAACTGCGGGCCATGGCCGAACATTACCTGCAACGCACGCCACGGGCCTCCAAGAAAGCCTGCCGTTTTGATATTGTAGCCATCAGCGAAGATGGCGATGACAGCCTGAGCTGGTACCGAAACGCGTTTGAATAACAAGGAACCCATGAACAAAAACGAAACACCGGCAGCCAATGCGACGGCGCTCATCACGCGTGTCAAAAACACATTTCAGGAAAGCATCCTGACCGCGCGCAACAGCACCGACCCGCTCGCCCCGCTGATCGCGGCGGCGGCCTCGCACATGATCCATTCGCTGCTCTCCGACCACAAAATTCTCGCCTGTGGCAACGGTGGCTCGGCCGCCGATGCGCAACATTTTTCCGCCGAGATGTTGAACCGCTTCGAGCGCGAGCGTCCGGGACTGCCGGGAATCGCGCTCACCACCGACACCTCGACCATTACGTCGATCGCCAACGATTACCACTTTGATGACATTTTCGCGAAACAGGTGCGGGCGCTGGGCCAACCGGGCGATATCCTGCTCGGCATTACCACCTCGGGCAATTCGCCAAATGTCATCCGCGCGGTTGAAGCGGCACACGAGCGCGACATGATTTGCATCGCTCTGACCGGACGCGATGGCGGAGAGATTGTCTCGGTGCTCTCGGGCGATGATGTCAACATCTGCGTGCAGTCAACCTCCACGGCACGCATCCAGGAAGTGCACGGTATCATCATCCACTGCCTGTGTGACCTGATTGATTACCAACTGCTGGGTCAGGGATGACCGACACGCCCTTTTGCACTCCGCGGCGGGCGTATGGCCGTTCCCCCGGGATCTCCCTTTGACCACCAGCGAATCCAAAATCGTACGCGATCCCTCGAAGCTATCCGCGCACCTAACAGCGCTGGCCCGCCCCGTTGTCTTTACCAACGGCTGCTTCGATATTCTTCATCGCGGTCATGTTGCCTATCTCGAGGAAGCGGCGCAGTTCGGGAAAAGTCTCGTCCTGGGCGTCAACAGCGACAGCTCCGTCCGGCGGCTAAACAAAGACACCGATCGGCCGATCAACCCGCTTGAGGACCGCATGGCCATACTCGCCGCGCTGGCGTGCGTCTCGCTCGTCGTACCATTCGACGAAGACACGCCGTTGGCGTTGATCCGTATCGTGCGCCCCGATCATCTGGTCAAGGGCGGCGACTGGGCGCCGGAAAAAATTATCGGCAACGACTTGGTCCGGGCCTATGGAGGAAAGGTGCACTCCATCCCTTTCCGGTTCGAGCGTTCCACCACCGACCTTCTCCGCCGTATCCGCGGACATGGCTGAACTTCCTGGCCGCTTCCTCGAGGAGCTCAAGGCGGCGCTGGGAACGGACAATGTGTTCACCGACCCAGCCGACCGCTGGCCCTACGGCGGCGACAATTCGCGCAAACACACCCAACCGGATGCAGTCGCCTTCGCCACCACGCACGCACAGGTACTCAATGCCATGCGCCTGTGCCATCGACACGCTGTCCCGATCGTGGCACGTGGGCGCGGTACCGGCACCACCGGCAGCGCCATTCCGCTGCGTGCCGGACTGGTGCTGTCACTTGAACGCATGGACAGTATCGTCGAGATCGATCCCGCCAACCGCGTGATGCGCGTGCAACCCGGCGTGCTCAATCAGGCCGTGCAGGACAAAGCCGCGGAACATGGGTTCTTCTGGCCACCGGATCCCACCAGCAGCGCCTATTGCACCGTTGGCGGCAACATCGCGCTCAATGCGGCCGGCCCGCGCGCGCTCAAATACGGAACCCCGCGTGAAAACGTGCTGGGCCTGACCGCGGTCACGGGCCAAGGCGAGGAAATCCATACCGGCACCTACACCACCAAGGGTGTCGTGGGTTACGACCTGACACGCCTCATCATCGGCTCCGAGGGAACGCTCGCGCTGGTCACGGAGGCGACGCTCAAACTCACCCCTCTGCCTGAAGCACGGCGAACATTGCAAGCGGTGTATGCCACTGTGCGCACGGCGGCTTCGGCGGTCTCGCGCATCATGGCGCAACCGGTCACTCCCTGCGCGCTCGAATTCATGGATGCCGCCGCGATCGAGATGATCCGTCATTATTCTCAGGCCGATCTTCCGCAGGGCGCCGGGGCCTTGCTCATGATCGAAGCAGACGGACCGGATGCCGCCATGGAGGCGGCGGTCGCTGCCATCTCGGCAGCGGTACGTGGAGAAGGTTTATTGAATTTTACGGCGGCGAAAACCAAAGAAGAAGCCGCCGCCCTGTGGGCCACGCGCAAGGCATTGTCGCCTGCGCTGCGCACCATTGCCCCGAACAAGCTCAATGAAGATGTCGTGGTACCGGTGTCGCGCATTCCTGAGCTGATCGATGGCCTGGATCACTTAAGCCGCGATTTCGGTATTCCGATCGTGAATTTCGGCCATGCCGGTAATGGTAATATCCATGTCAACCTGCTTTACAACACTCAGGATCCGCAACAGGAAAAGAATGCACGTCCCTGTCTCTCACATGTCTTTGACCTTGTTCTGCGCCTGGGGGGAACGCTTTCGGGTGAGCATGGCATCGGCGTGGAAAAACGCGATTACATCAACCGCGCCATAGACCCGGTAACACTCGACTTGATGCGCGCGATAAAGCGCCAATTCGACCCCAAGGGGATCCTGAATCCAGACAAGATATTCCCACCGGCTGACCGGCGGTAACGTTTTAAAAAGTATTTGGATTTACGCTATGGAAAGGCATCGCACTGTGATAGAACCAATTTAGTCGAACAATCAAGGAGACCATGATGAAACGCGCCCTTTCGGCTTTTGCTGTCCTGTTTGTCGCCGCCTCACCAGCCCATGCCGCCAATAATATTGATCAGATCAACCAGTTGGCGCAAACGGATTTCCGCAAGCTATCGGAAGATCTCGGTGCGGCACTGAGTTACAAGGCGGTCATCCCGGCCAAACCGCTTGGCCTAACCGGCTTCGATCTCGGCATGGAAGTCACGGCGACAAAACTTCAGAACCCCGCGGCCTGGGATCGGGCGAGTTCCGGCACTGCGCCGAGTACGGTATATATTCCCAAACTGCACCTGCACAAGGGTCTACCGGCAGGCATCGATCTGGGTGCGTTCTATTCATCCGTTCCCGGCAGCAACATCAAGTTGTGGGGCGCCGAGGTGCGTTATGCACTTCTTGATGGCAGCATCGCCACACCCGCTCTCGGCCTGCGCGGCACCTACTCTAAACTTTCCGGCGTCAGCCAGCTCGATTTTCACACAACTGGCCTTGAGCTGGTTCTGTCGAAGGGATTTACAATCTTCACACCCTATGCCGGCATCGGCCGCGTGTGGACAGTCTCTGATCCAGTCGGCGTGATCAATGTGAAGAAAGAGGAATTCTCCCAGGGAAAATATTTTGTCGGCGGCAACTTCAACTTCGGTCTGGCCAACCTCGCCCTCGAAGGCGACAAAACCGGTGACGCGACTTCCTACAATATCAAGCTCGGTTTTCGGTTCTGATCGCCTGAGAGTCTATTGAAAAACTCTTCGTCACTTCGGCGCAAACCGGAGTCCAGAAAATTTGAATCAGTAAAATCGTAAAACCAATAATGTGCTGGGTGCTGGGTTCCGGCTTGCGCCGGAACGGCGGATTCGGATGTTTTCAGACTTTTTCAACAAACCCTTAGCGTTCGGACAGTTCCATCTTGTCGCCCTCACGCTTCATATCGAGCTGCCCGAGAAATGACATGCCGAGCAATGTCTCTGAGGGGCTGGCGCCTTCGGTGACGCTGCCGGCCACATTGTGCAGAACGACGTCACCGACCTGGACTGTATTCAATCGGAGATCATAGGTGCGCACATAACCGCCGGCGGTGTTGGCCACGCCTGGCCGTCCGTTCTTGCGGTAGTCCAGACCGAGACGATTGGCGACCTGACTGTTCATGGCGACCACCGTTGCACCGGTGTCGACCAGAAAACGCACCAACACACCATTAATAATTCCATCGGCAAAAAAATGTCCGCTCCGATCCGGATAGAGCGTGGCACTGCTCCGGCCGGTGGCCTTGAAACCAGCCACCACCACACCGAGTTTCAGCGTCTCGCGCTTGCCGTTAATTTCAATTACCGCCTTCTCCTCCTGCGTGTTAGCGGAAAGCAGCTTGACACCCTCGGGACTGGCCTCGCCACTTTTCAACACGCGGCGGGCGCCATCAATCAACAGAATGGCCTTGTCCTTAAAGAGCGCCTGGATGGTAATGTCTTGCGCGCCCGCCCAGAGCGGCAGCAAAAACACCAGCAAGGCGATAAATAATCTGCGGCTGTGTCTGTATCTCATATGTTTCTTAATTCGTCGATCGGCTATAAAATCGACGCATGCAGGAAATTCTTGTCTTCCGTCATGCGCCACATGAAGGCCCCGGCTATCTGGCCGATTACCTCGACCACCGCCGGCTTTCTTACCGTCTCGTTCGCATCGACCAGAACGACACGATCCCTACAAGCATAGACGGCGTCGCGGGATTTATCTTCATGGGCGGTCCCATGAGCGTCAACGACCCGCTCCCCTGGATTCCAAAAATAACTAAGCTCATTCAACAGGCTATCGCCGCCGATGTGCCGGTGCTCGGCCACTGTCTCGGTGGACAACTGATCAGCAAAGCGCTCGGAGGCACGATCACGAAGAATCCGGTCAAGGAGATAGGTTGGCTCCCGGTACAACGCCTCGACAACAGCGTGGCGCACAACTGGCTGGGCGATCTGCCGCCGGAGTTCGAGGTATTCCACTGGCATGGCGAGACCTTCTCCATCCCACCGGGCGCTACCTGTATTCTGACCTCGCGCGATTGCGCCAATCAGGCCTTCGTCATCGGCAAAACGCTGGCATTCCAGTGTCATATTGAAATGACCTCCGACATGGTGCGTGAATGGGCGCGTGTCAGCGCGGAAGAACTGACACCGGTATGTGTGACCGTCCAGAATCCACAAACCATGATGACCAATCTTGACGCCCGTGTGAAGCGTCTGCAAAGTCTTGCGGACAAATGCTACGACCGATGGATACAAGGCCTGAGGTAGGTCGCCATCCATGAGCCCGGTGCTAATCATCTTCACCACGCCACATCCGACGTCGGCACCTTCGCCCCTTACCCTCTCCCACCTGTGTGGGAGAGAAAGAGTTAGCGAAAATCCATGTTAAGAATTGGTGTTGATCTTGGCGGCACCAAAACCGAAGGCGTCGTCATGAACCATGCCGGAAAAATTCTTTTCCGTGAACGCCGCCCCACACCACAGGCTCAAGGCTATGATGCCATTCTCGAAAACATCCGCGCGCTGGTGCTCGATCTGGAAAAAATGGCGGGGCAACCCTGTCACGTCGGCATCGGCACGCCAGGCGCGATCTCAACGCATACGGGCTGTCTCAAGAACTCCAACACCGTATGCCTCAATGGAAAACCGATCCATAAGGATATCGAACAAATCCTGAATCGTCCGATTCGTATCGCCAACGACGCCAACTGCTTCACTCTATCCGAAGCGCTCGATGGTGCGGCGCGCGGCGAGGCTATCGTGTTCGGTGTCATTCTCGGCACGGGCGTCGGTGGTGGCGTCGTGGTGAACAATCATCTGGTCGAAGGGTTACAACACATTGCCGGCGAATGGGGTCACAATGTGCTGGAACCCGACGGCCCGCCCTGTTATTGCGGCCGGCGTGGTTGCGTGGAGACTCTGCTTTCAGGGCCTGGGCTGGCACATGATTACAGCACGCACGGCGGCGATCCAGCCATTGACGCGCGGGCGATCGTCGAACGCGCGGCACAGGGCGACGCGCCGGTGGAATCCGCAAACGGGCCTGACCATAAGACAGGACGAACACGCGGAGCGGGTAGGGTTTCCGTTACGGCCCGCGGCCCTCGGCTCGATCCCATCGCCGAGGCCGCCATGCAGCGTTATCTGGACCGATTCGGCCGGGCGCTCGCCACCGTTATCAACATCCTCGACCCCCACGCCATCGTGCTGGGTGGCGGCATGTCCAACATCAAACGCCTCTACACCGAAGGCCGCGAACGCGTGGCACGACATGTTTTTAACGATGAATTGCGCACACGGATCCTGCCCAACGTCCACGGCGACAGCTCGGGCGTGCGCGGCGCGGCCCAGCTCTGGGTACCCTGATCCCGTCAGGGATTATTATTTTGTGCTTCAGACCCACCCTCCGGGGTTCTTTGCTATATCTCTTAGGACAGCACCCCAACATAATATGTCTACACCACCATGAATACAGAACACCTGAGTGAGGTTTCCTCCACCGGCCAGCCGGTTATCCATTGATATCGGTGCCGAAATACAGCTCGAAATGGACGGAATTAGTGAACGGCTGCGCTGCCACGTCATCGGGATGCGGCCCGGTGAGTACCTGATCATCACGATTCCCGAGGTTCGCATCCCCGGAGGCATTACCTACAAGTTCGCCGCCGGTAGGTCACTGTTGGTGCGCTATATGCACCAAGGAACGGTATTCGGCTTCGAAACCACGGTCCTCGGAGCCATTACCCATCCGGCACGGCTCGTCTTCTTGCGCTACCCGCGCATCATCCAGGAACACAATATCCGGCAGCAGCCACGGGTAGAATGTCTGTTGCCCTCGAAAATCAGTCTCCGTGAGAAGAAACCCGGCGCCAAGAAACCTGCTGAGAAAACAGCCGGCACACCCTCCGCGAGCGAGAAGACGGCGGGTGCAAAAACGATTGAGGGTAATGTGCTTGACCTGAGCGAATCGGGCTGCCGCTTCCGCCTGAAGAACGCCACGCTGCAAGCCGAGAAAATTATCCTTGATAACACAGACCCCGCCGTGACACTGAACTTGCAGCTCCCGGGCGTACCCGGTGAATTCGCACTACCCGGCCTGCTGCGTAATCGCAAAGAGGACAGCGATAAAACCGAGATCGGAATATCGTTCCAGGAGCTCGACCCGGCCGACAAGGAAAAGCTCGTCTACTACCTCAAGACCGTCGAGTAGGCCATACTGGGGCTCGCCCTCTTCTGATACCTCGTTCCGGTGTCGCGCCTAAATTCCTCAGTATTCAAGGGGTCTTCGTCCCCCCAGGGCTGTGCCGACCGCTTTTTCTTACGACGAAGAGACATCGGCAGGTCTCTGACATGCCACAATCCGTACGGGCATGGAGAGCGCCGGGGTATACGTCGAGATCACCGACACCGGCCAGGGCATGCCAGAGGAGGTGAAAAAACGCATCTTCGAGCCGTTCTTCACCACCAAACCCGTCGGCAAAGGCACCGGACTTGGT
>JBGPBL010000002.1:0-97333 GCA_041481225.1 Sulfurifustaceae bacterium
CCTGCTCCCAGTTTCCGCCGCGTGTGCGCAGCCAGGCAAGCAATGCACGAACATTATTGACCGTGGCTGGTAAGGCCACGTCTTCGGCAGCGCACCCGAGTTTATCCACCAGGGCAGCGAAATAAAGAATTTTGGCCACGAAGGTTCCTATTTAATTACTGATTGAGACGGCATTATGCCGCGTGGCGTCCCGATTATCGCCGCCTAATTTTGTCATATACGACGCATAGCGGCAGCGTCTGAAGAATATTTTCATAGACATAACAACAGGATGGGTATTGGCATATTACCTGCACAGTTACTTGTGATTTTAAACGCAGACCCGGTGTAACGACGGGCCTGCGGGTAACGATATTGGACAACCGGGGAAGCTCAGTTGGACGTTTAGGGATAACCCTGCCCAGTCAGTCTGGACAGGGCGCGTCGGTTTGTGGCTGAGTAAATCAAATATCAGGGCAGGGATGTCCCGAGGTTAATGTGACGTGCATCCTGTTCCTGTTCTGATTATTGAAACATCCGCGACGTTACAACATGTCGTGCGTCGACAATTGCGTGGGCGCGGCTACGTGATTTCCTTGGTGGATTCCTACCAGGAAGGGTTGGACCTGCTGACGCACAAGGACGCCCTCCAGAATTTTGCCGCCGTGATCATCGGTTTTCCCCCGCACCCGCATCCCAAGGTGGAGGAGTTGTTGCGGCTTTTACGCAGACCTGAATATCAGACCTTGGCTGTGCTGATCCTGACGCGCAAGGCGGGATCAGCCCTGTTTGATTGGGTTACGCGGCGTAGCGGCACCGCCTTGCTGTTGTGGGAGGATCACGCCGATTGCATCGATTGTCTGGGCAAACTGATGGCACCAGCACCGGCGCGCGAGACCTCTTCCGCGTGTACCGATGGTACCCGCGTTCTGTTTGTCGATGACTCGCGTACCGTGCGCGCCGCCTTCAAGCGACTGTTGAGCAGGCACGGCTATGAAGTCGATATGGCCTCCTGTGCGGCCGAGGCCCTGGAGAAGGCCAAAAACAAGTCGTTCGATATTGCCATCATCGATTACTTCATGCCCGGCGGAAACGGAGATTTTCTATGCCGCCAGTTGCGCGACAACCCGGCCACGGCCGGAATCACGACCGCGATCATTACCGGTACCTACCTCAGTGACGTGATTCAGGATTCGCTCGAGGCGGGCGCTGTCGAGTGCATGTTCAAGAACGAGGCGAATGAATTGTTTCTGGCGCGCCTTGCGGCCATGAGCCGTTCGGTGCGCGTCCGGAAATCGGTTGCCGCGGAACATCAGCAGCTCGCGGGTATTCTCGGTTCTGTCGGCGATGGTGTGTATGGGGTGAATCGCGCCGGCCAGATTACCTTTATCAATCCGGCCACGGGCAATATCCTGGGCTTTGACGAAGAAGATCAGGTCATCGGCCGGTTTGCTCACAAGTTGTTCCATTACGTCCACGAGGACAAGACGCCGAATCCGGCCGAGACCTGTTTGTTGCAGCAGGCCTATCGCAACGGCGATGAGCTGCGTGCCTGGGAGACCGTTTTCTGGCACAAGAGCGGCGCGCCAGTGCCGGTGGAATGCACGGTGTATCCGTTGCACATCGAAGGGCGTCTGGAGGGTTCGGTGGTTGCCTTTCGTGATGCGACCGAGCGCCGGATACTGGAGCGTGAACTGTTGTGGCAAGCCAATCACGACCCATTGACCAAGCTGTACAACCGGAATAGCTTTGAGAAGCAGCTGGACGCCGAGATCAGCCGCCTTAAACGCAGCGAGGAGTCGAGTGCACTGTTGTATATCGACCTCGATCGTTTCAAGTACGTGAATGATACGGCCGGACATGCCGCCGGCGACCGCCTGCTCATCGAAATTGGCCAACAGCTGCATTCGCGGCTGCGAGACTCCGACATGCTGGCGCGGCTGGGTGGGGATGAGTTCGCCATCATCATGCGCAACGTGGACAAGGACAAGGTGCACGCGACGGCCGAGAGTTTCCGCGAAGTGCTTGAGCAGTACGTATTTGTTTACGAAGGGAGAAATTACCGGATTTATGGCAGTGTCGGTGTGATGTTGGTCGACAAGACCACGCCCACTCCTGGCGAAGCGCTCGCCAACGCGGATATCGCCTGTCACATCGCCAAGGGTAAGGGCCGCAACCATACGCATTTGTATAGCGCCGAAAACGACGACAAGGTGGCGATGAATCTCGAGCTTGGATGGTCGGCCCGCCTGCAGGATGCGCTCAAGCACAACAATTTCGTGCTGCATTTTCAGCCGATTCTGGCGATTGATCGTTTGGGTGGAAGCCCGGGCGTGGCCGGACCCTGGAATCAGGTGCTGAAAACGTCACCCCAGGCATCCCCGCATTACGAGGTGTTGCTCAGGCTGCTTAATCCCCGGGGAGATGTTGACTATCCGGGCACGTTCTTGCCGACGGCGGAGCGTTTTGGTCTGATGCCGCAAATCGATACCTGGGTACTGACCCACGCCTTCGAGAAGCTGGCGCAGCTCAATGCGTTGGGAGGACGGGCCACCTTTACCATCAACATCTCGGGCCATACGCTCGATGCCGATAGTCTGGCACCGCTGGTGCGCCGTCTGCTGGAGCGCTACAAACTCGATCCGGGCACGCTCATTTTTGAAATTACCGAAACCTGCGCTATCGCCAATATCGATGCCGCTAAAAAATTGATCAATGAATTGCGTGGGCTGGGTTGCCGCTTCGCGCTGGATGACTTTGGCAGCGGATTCAGTTCATTCACCCACCTCAAGCATTTGCCGGTGGACTTCGTGAAAATCGACGGGCAGTTTGTTCAAGGGATGGGAACCGATGTCACGGACCGCGCCATCGTCACCTCCATCAACGAAATCGCCCACTCCTTCGGCAAACGTACCATCGCGGAATTTGTCGAGAGTGCCGATGTCCTCCGCTTGTTACGGGAGTCCGGTGTGGATTTCGCGCAGGGGTATTATATTTTCCCGCCCAGCAGCGATCTGCCGGGAATGGACACGCAATGGCCGGCGGGAGTGGCTGGTCGCGCCTGAACCGTTGTCATTGATGTACGGGTTTACGCAGTCCTGCTACGGCTGAAAACACTCCAGATCGTTGGCAAAGGCCACCGGGCCGGCGTAATTTTTTTTGATTGCCTCGAGCGTTTCCGCTTCGTGCCCCAAGGTGCGGCGCATGCGGTGCGACAGCACCAGTTGTTTCACCCCCGCTTCGTGGGCGAGGTGGCCGATGACGGACGGCGGCATGTGCAAGCCGCGTTCGATGCCACCCGCGTTTTCCGGAACCGCATTATGGGCAATCAGGAGATCAGCCTCTTGCGCCAGGCGTTCCAGCCCGCCACCCTCGCCATTCATGTCGCCGCTGAAGACAATGTGCTTGCCCCCGGCATCGATGCGCCAGGCGAGCGCCGGAAGGGTGCCGTGCACCACGCGCACCGCCACGGCCTGGAGACGCTCGTTGGCGAAGACATACCGGATTTCATTTTCCGGTTTGCGCGTGCCCCCAAGTTTGCCGTGGACCTCTTCCACGTCATGCGGCTGAAGCTTATAGGTATCCTTGGCCAGTGGACTCAGGAAATCCCCGAGATAACGGTAGGCCCCGCGTGTGCTGTCAAAAAGCGCGCGCACGAAGGTGACGGTCGAAGGCATGAACTTGTTGCCGGGTGGGCCGTAGATGGGCAGTGGCCGTGAGCGTTCCTCGAAGAACGACGCTTTAACAAGTGCCGGCAGATCGGACGTATGATCGGCATGTAGGTGGGTGAACAGGATCACATCAAGATCGGAGACGGTGGCCCCGGACTCGCCAAAACGCAGCGCCGCACCACCGCCGATATCGACCAGTACCCGCGGCTTGCCGTCGATCCAGATCAGGTAGCTGCTGGAGGCGCGTTTGTCGGCGAGTTCCGGTCCGCCCGAACCCAGTACCTGAACCTGCACGCCTTTGGTGCCGCACGTTTGCGCCATGACCGCCGGCAGCCACAGCAGGAACACGGCGACACCGACAAGTTTTCTTTTCATGCGGGTTGTTTTTTGCGGATGTGATCCAGACGGATTGTAACCGCGGCGCCGGTTACATCGCGCCCGATGAGAAATTCCTCGTGGTTCCGTGTTTGCATATCCAGGGGCAGGATGACCCGGTCGTGGATCACATTGCCTTCGTGCCAGACGAGCCGCAGTTTTTGCTGGTGCAGGATGGCAAGCTCATATTCGGAATAGGTGGCGCAGGAAATGGATACGTAATCCGCACCGGTTTTTGCGCTGTCAGTCATTTTCACGCCGGACGTCGACTTCAAGCAGGTTGCCTTCGTTATCGGTTTCGATACGGAATACGATGGGGCGGCAGCACACGTAACAGTCCTCAATATATTCCTGGTTTCCGGCGGAGGTATCAATTGCCGTTTCGAAGGTTTCGCCGCAGTAGGGACACTGCACGCTTTGCAGGTTATCCATGGACCGAGTCTATCAGTACCCCGCCAAACACGTGTGGTCTGCCCCACCCGGGTTGCGCCCGCCGGGAGGATGGCTTATTCTGGATGAGAACAAAAGGAGAACATCCATGCCCACCGACCGCGGCCGGCAAGTTTACGATTTCATCCGTGCGTACACGATGCGCCACGGCTATGCACCCAAGCTGCGTGAGATCGCGGATCATATCGGTATCGCCTCGCGGGGCGTGGTGCATCGTTATCTGCGTGCGCTGGAGTCCGAGGGGCTGGTCGCCATTGAGGCGGACCGTGCTCGTGGTGTCCGGCTGCGCAAGGGGCGGGCAGGAGCCACACACGCCTTTACCCTGCCATTGCTCGGGCGCATCGCCGCCGGCCGTCCGATCGAGGCCATTCCAGGTGAAGATGAAATCGATCTCAGTGAATTTTTTGTCAACAGCAATCGTTTTGTGTTGCGTGTAATGGGTGACTCCATGATCGAGGACGGCATCCTCGACGGCGACATGGTGGTCGTGGAAAAACGTGAGACGGCGGACAACGGCGCCATCGTGGTGGCGTTGATCGACGGTATCGATGCCACGCTCAAGCGCCTGCAGAAAAACCACGACGGCAGTATCACCCTGCGTCCGGCCAATGCCACGATGCCGCCACTTCGATTCTCCGCCGCGCGTGTGCGCATTCAGGGCGTGGTGGTCGGCCAGTTTCGTTCGTATCGATGAACCATGTCCCCGCTCACCTGCTATTGGCCGCGCGCCATCATTCACATCGACATGAACGCCTTCTTTGCGTCGGTCGAACAACGCGACTTTCCCGAGCTGCGCGGAAAGCCGGTCGGGGTTACCAATGGAGACGTCGGCACCACGCTTATCACCTGCTCGTATGAAGCGCGCGCCTGCGGCGTGAAAACCGGGATGCGCGTTTACGAGGCGCGCAAACTTTGTCCCGCTCTGATCCAGCGTCCAGCGCGACCCAAGGTGTACGCCGGGATTTCCACGCGCATCATGCACGCGCTCCACGACATCAGCCCGGACGTGGAGGTATTCAGTGTGGATGAAGCGTTTATCGATGTGACCCACTGCCAACGCCTTCACGGTAGTCCCGAGCGTATGGCGCATCAAATCAGGCAACGCATCCACGAGGTCAGCGGCGGGTTGCCCTGTTCCATCGGCATTGCCGGAACCAAATCCACGGCCAAGGTGGCCTCGGACATGCAGAAGCCGAATGGCCTGACCGTGATTCCGCCGTGGGAAGCGCGCGAGCGCCTGCGCGACGTGCCGATGGAGAAGATCTGCGGTTTGGGCCCGCACATTGCCAAATTTTTATCTCTGTATGGCGCGCGCACCTGCGGCGATGTGGCGAACCTGCCGATGACGGTGCTTGCCCGTCGTTATGGGGTGGTGGGCAAATACCTCTGGCTCGTGTGCCAGGGGCGGGACACGGAGCCGGTTGCCTCCGAGGTGGCGCCGCCCCAGTCTATCGGTCACGGCAAGGTGTTGCCGCCGCACACGGTCTCGATGCGTGTCATCGAAATCTACCTGCGGCATATGTGCGAGAAGGTGGCGGTGCGCCTGCGCCGTTGCGATATGCGGGCTGGCCGGTTGTATGTGGGCCTGCGGCTCGCCGCGCCGCACGAAATGTTGGAACAGCTGTTCACCTCTCCCTGTGGATCCCCCGATGGCCGGCGCCTGTTCGATCTGGCACAGAAGTTTTTGAGACAGCGATGGCATGGCGAGGCCGTCACGCAGGTACAGGTGACGGCCACCCATCTGCGTTCCGCCTCCGGCCAGCTTGAGCTTTTTTCGACGGAAGATGCCCGCCTGCTGGAACGTTCCAGCGCCATCGACCGCATCAACCGGCGTTATGGTGAATTTACTGTCGCCCCAGCGACGCTGCTGGAACGTTCCAGTATGCCAAACGTTATTGCCCCGGCCTGGCGACCGGACGGGCACCGGCAGCATATCCCCGATTGATGACGTATTATTTGGCCATGATATCGGGATAATGCCGCTTGCATGTGTGTCGGGATGAACTAACTTTATCTTGATGGCAGGAATTTCCCACTTGTACGGAAGTAGCCTCAATGCCGTGGTGATACGCGGCCGGATTTCAGGTCAAACTTAAATATTTGGGAGACGTCATGAAAAAAACCTTGTTTGCCATTGTTGCCGGGTCCACGCTCGTCCTTTCGGCATCCGTCGTGTGCGCCGACATCGGCGTTAACGTGAAAGCCGGAACGCTCGGTGCTGGTGTCGAACTGTCCAAGGGGTTCAGCGACAAGCTGAGCATCGGTCTGGCATTCAATACGTACACGTACAAGACCACGGAAAAAACCAGCAACGTCGACTACGACTACAAACTTGAACTTCAGTCCGCAGGACTGATGGCGAATTATCATCCCTTCAGCGGGATATTCCGTCTGACGGTGGGTGCGCTGGTGAACAACAACGAACTGTTGCTTACCGGCAAACCCAATACCAGCGCGAGTTACACGATCAATGGCGTGACCTACACCGCTTCCCAGGTGGGAAGTCTTACGGGCAAGGTCACCTTCAACAAAACCGCACCCTATCTGGGTCTGGGTTGGGGCAGCCGCCCGAATGGCAGTTTCGGTTTGACGGCGGACATCGGTGCCCTATATCAGGGTTCGCCCAAGCTGACTTTGGATGCGACCGGTGCGCTTTCTGACCCGGCACTGGCGGCTAACGTACAGGCCGAGCGCGCCAAAGCGGAATCCGATTTGAGCAAATTCAAATGGTATCCAGTGGTGTCTTTGGGACTGTATTACCGCTTCTGATATTAAAAACTGTATGCCTTAACAACAGCGTGCCGGCTTTATGCCGGCACGCGGCATTTTAGGGTATCGTTGGCACAACAATCCAACAGACAATTCATGGATTATGGGGCAACGCACCCGCAAAACCACCGATATCCCGCACCGCCGCATCCGTCTCGGCATCAGCAGTTGCCTGTTGGGAGAGAAGGTACGTTATGACGGCAATGACAGGCGTGACGGTTACATCACCGGAACCCTCGCCCGATTTTTTGAGTTTGTGCCGGTTTGCCCCGAGGTGGGGATCGGTCTGGGTGTGCCGCGGCCGCCGATCCGTCTTGTCGGTTTGTCCGCCGCGCCGCATGCCGCGGGCATCGCCAATCCGGACCTAGATGTGACGGACAAGCTGGCCGCTTATGGCAGACGCACGGCGCACCGGCTCGACGACATCAGTGGCTATATCCTCAAAAGCAAATCGCCAAGCTGCGGCATGGAACGGGTCAAGGTGTATAGCCGTCGCGGCGGTCTCACTGGAAGTGGCCGCGGCATCTACGCAGCCGCGCTGATGGCTGCATCGCCGCTGTTGCCGGTGGAGGAGGAGGGCCGTCTCGGCGATCCGGATTTGCGCGAGAATTTTCTTGAACGGGTATTTGCCTATCGACGTTGGCAGGAGACACTGGCTTCCAATGTGACCGCCGTTAGGCTCATCGAGTTTCACACCAGCCATAAATTGACGCTGATGGCGCATAACACCGATGCTTATCGCCGGCTCGGCCGGCTCGTGGCCGGGGCAAGCCGGCGTGACGCAAAAGACATATCGGCGCGGTATATCCGCGGTTTTATGAAAGTGCTCGCACAGCCGGTCACGCCCAAGCGCCACGCCAATGTGCTGATGCATGTCATGGGCTATTTGAAGAAGCAACTCGATGCCGATGACAAGGCCGAACTACTGGAGTTGATTGATGCCTACCGGCGCGGACAGGTGCCGCGGATCGTGCCATTGACCCTGCTCAAGCATCATTTCCGGCGTTTCCCGGATTCCTATATTGCGCGTCAGGCCTACCTGCATCCTTACCCTGGCGGGATTGGGTTATGCGACGGCTTATGAAAGGACTGTCCCGGCAAGTGGCGGTGGGAACCCCCAACCGTCGGTTTTCGGCAAATCCCATTATTTGTAGTCTTCTGCGAGAATCTTTGGTGAGCGATCAATACGCGCCAGGACCGGAATCATGACCAAGGCGGAGATCAACATGAAGATCGGTCCAAACAGCCAGAGCACCACCGGGATAGAGAGGTAATAGGCGCGCATGCCGATCGTGTAGTAGCGGCCGGCCTGATTCAGATGAAGCGCCACATGCGCTGGTGTGATGGCCTGGTGCTTGAGGGTTGACGGCACGTTGATCATGTAACCCACATGATTGAATGTGCGGATGGCGAGCGAAAAGCTGAAGAACGCCACAAAGAAATCGAGCAGCAGCAGGATGAGCTTCAGGATCCACAGTTCCGTGTGCCGCGCGCCGAAGATGTTCAAGGCGTGCCAGGCCTCGTTGAGCTTGTCCTGCTGGCCGCTTAGGCTGAGCACGCCGATCATCAGCAGCACGGAGGTGGAGGCCAGAAACGTCGCGGCCATGGTGGAGTTGCGCAGGGTCTGGACCGCCAGGATGTCTCGGCGATTGGCGATGATATCCTCCACCCAGGCGGCGCGCGCGATGCTGTTGATGCCTTGGATTGTGCAGCTGGCGTCACGCCGGGTGCAACGGTCGAGGCGATAATAATATCCGCCCATCATTGCCACGAAGGCGATGAAACTCAGTATGTCGGCGCCAAAGATGACGGCCCATGAGGGTAAGGTGGCGGTATTCATTTATTTATGCTCTCGTAGATTGCTTCCGCTGATTTTAGCGTACTGTTTTTTGTACCGCAGGGTTTTCTGTTCCAAGGCCAAACGACAATTTCGGTGACCCTCTTAACGGAAGGTGGCATGTTGCCGCTGACACTGGGGGTCAGGAGCGTTTTTAGGCGATGATTGCCAGTGATTGTTTAATTTACCACAGTGACAGATGGTCTTCATTAAGCGCTCACTGGAATAAGCCGACCGTCTTGCACCTCCCTTGCTAAGCCAGTAGCTTGCGCGTTGTTTCAGAAATATCCACACACCATCAACCGATGTATTCCGAGAACCTCAAACGCGGCGCCTTGTTCATGATTGCCTCGGCTCTGTTGTTTGCGGGCATGAGCGCTATCGTCAGACAGCTGTCGCATTCGCTGCCGAATGAAATGGTGGTTTTTTTCCGCAGCGCCATGGGCCTGTTGGCGCTGCTGCCCTGGTTGTGGCATCGCGGCTGGCCCAGTTTGAAGACGAAACATCTGTCGCCGCATCTTTCCCGCGGACTGGCGGGACTCGCCTCTATGTACTGTTATTTCTACGCCATTGCCCACATGCCGCTGGCGGATGCGGTGCTACTCAATTATTCAACACCACTCTTTGTTCCCTTTATCGCCGCCGTGGGTCTCGGTGAACATATACCACGCCGGTTGTGGTGGGCTATCGGTATAGGTTTTGGCGGTATTCTCCTGATCCTCAAACCGGGACACGAACTGTTCACGCCGGTTTCGCTCATCGGAGTCGCCTCGGGAATCTTTGCCGCGCTCGCCATGGTCAGCATCCGTCGCCTGACGCGCACCGAGCCGGTGTTGCGCATCGTGTTTTATTTCAGCATCATTTGTACCGTGGTTTCTGCCGTGCCGCTTCTGTGGCGCTGGCAGACACCCAGTTCGGAACTCTGGCTGTTGTTGATCCTGATGGGCGGGCTTGCGAGCCTCGCGCAATTGTTGCTCACCCGCGCCTATGCTCACGCCCCGGCGGCCCAGGTGGGGCCGTTTAGCTATTCCACTGTGGTGTTCGCCACGCTCGTAGGCTGGCTTTTTTGGGATGAGGTGCCCGATGTCCTGTCTTTTTTTGGTGCGTTGTTGGTTTGTCTGGCCGGCATTCTGGCCATTCGTCTGGCCGGGCGCATCGCTGCACCGGTCGCCGAGATACCAGCGCAAAAATAGCTTGCGGCAAGGCTGAAATATGGCCCAGAACAAACGAAAAACGCGGTATTTTGGGTGTGCTAATCTTTAACCGTACCGGTGAATTGCCCCGCAAGGATGGGCAAGGACACCGCGAATTCATGGATCAACAAAAATGGAGATGAGCATGAGTAGCCTGGATGAAGCGGTTGAACTTGTTTCGCGCTGGAAAGCAGACCGGCAGAAGAATCGCGCCGCCGTGCTTGCACAGATGGAAGGACTGACCAAGGAATGTCAGGTGGCAATCAAGATCTGGCAAGGTTATGCGAATGCACCCGCTGTGCCCGAGGATCAACGGAGCATCGTGAGCTGGATCGGCCCTGAACGCGCCAAACAATTGCATGAGGTGTCCCTGCGGGCGCGAGATCTGGTCCAGGCGATCTGCCGGGCAGCCGGCCCGCAAGTGGGCCGCTTCGTAGGCTTTGATGAGAGCATTGTCGAAATGGCCTATCGCCAGTTGAAACCCGGCGAGTCCGGGGTCGATGCCGCCAACACAGCGATAAGCCGCCTGCAGGATCGAGTCAATCACATACGTGGGTTGATCGAGCGGGTTCGCTCAGGCAAGTCGGCAGGAAAGGAATCAGCCAAGAAAAAGTCGAGCAAAAAACCAGCGGGCAAGAAGGCGCTCAAGAAAAAGACGGCACCCAAGAAAAAATAACAGCGGTAGTGTTTAACAGCGGAAATAAAAAAGCGCCCCATACAATGGGGCGCTTTTGCTACAGCGAAGAAAAAGGAATTACTTAACTGCGCCTTCTTTCTTCTCTTCCGTCTTCTCTGCTTTCTTCTTGCCTTTCTTCTTGGCCTTCTTCTTCTCGTCTTTCTTCACGCCGGCTTCGTCTTTCTTGCCAGCGGTGGCAGGGGCGGCAGCGGCCGGGGCAGCGTCCTTCGTGGCGGCCGGGGCTTCAGCGTTGGCAACGCCGAACATAAATGCAAAGGCCAGGGCAAACAGGCTGATCAGGGTCTTCTTCATGGTAATGCTCCTAAAAATAATTGAATGACTGGGGTGCTTCATTGTCTGATGGTTGCGATGAGTTCAATTTCATCTCCCAACATTGGTGTTCTCTAATGCAATCGATGTGCCATGTATGATTTTCTATTAAACTTAATATAATCAATAAGTTATAAAAGTACATTAAACTAGGCTATGCTTTACAGGCTTCAAATTTTGTAGCTCACATCATTTTAGAAGGAACATGTCCCATCGTTTTCTTTGGTTAGGACGACTACAGCGCAAGGTCTTGCTGGTCATCTCGATCATCGTGATAGTGCCGATGCTGGTGGCCGGTTGGCTGGCGGCTGAGTGGGTATCGATCAGTTTCGAGAATCGTTTGCAGCAATGGATCGTGGACGCCGCCCGCGCCAACCAGAACTGGTTGCAGGCCTACCAGAGTGACGCCGTCATGCTCGGGCGGGTACTGGCGGATGACGAGGCCTATGCCGGCAAGATTGACCGCGATCCCGAAGGCGCCATGCCTTCGCAGATAAGGCGCATTACCCAGGAACTCGGGATTAATCTGATCCAGGTTTATACGCCGGAGAGAAAGCTGATCTATTCCTCGATACCGGTCGAGGTGAGTGCGCTCTGGGAACGAGGTCAGACCGAGGCCGTGCTCAAGGTGATCCGAAAACAGAAAACCATGCTCGCCGCAGTCGGTATCACACCGGTTCCGCGCCAGGGAAACCCGCGTTACTATCTCGTGCTCGGCAGTCTGCTCGGCCAGGACTTTACAGATGAACTTGCGCAGCTCACCGGTCTGAAGGCGCGCCTCTATTATCGGGAAGGAAAAAATTACTACGACCTCTTTTCCACGCCAGGTGAGACGGCCTCGCTCAAGCATCTTCCGGCCGCGGCGCTGAATCGCCTGGAAAGAGAGAAAAAATCCTATTACAGCCTGGAGGCGGAAAACGGTCAGTTCCGCGGCCTGTACATGCCCATCGTCGATCCCACCGGTCGTGTTGAGGCAATCATGTTCAGCGGCCTGGAACGCCGCGGTGTGCAGGAAGTGCTCACCAACCGCATTGCGCTGTTTCTGTCAATATCCTTGCTAGGCATTGTGATCGGTGTGTTGACGGGTCTGTTGCTCTCGCGCTTGGTGGTGCAACCGCTGCAGTACCTGCGCAACGGCGTAATGCAACTCGCCGGCCAGAATTTCAATGCCAACGTGCCGATCCACTCGGACGACGAACTGGGCGATCTGGCCAAGGCGTTCAACGCCATGGCTGCGCGCCTGCGTGAGGCGCGCGATGAGCAGGCACAGCGGTTCCAGAAGGACAAGCTTACCGCCATGGGCGAGCTGTCCGCGGCCCTGGCCCACGAAATCCGCAACCCCATTGGCATCATCAACACCTCGGCCGCACTGCTCGACAAGCCCGACTACGACCCGGAAAAAAAGACGCAACTGACGCGCATGATCCGCGAGGAGAGTGTGCGTGTGTCCAACCTGGTGCAGGACTTCTTGCAGCTTTCCCGTAACCGGCAGCCGGTCTTTGCGCGCATTGATCCGGCACAGCCGCTCGCGCGCGCGCTCGACCTTGCGCTCGCGGGGACAAATAACATCAAGGTGGACAAGCAGTTCAATCACAACGACGCCCGGATCATGGCTGACGCCGGTTTGCTGCTGCAGGCCTGGGGTAATATTTTCACCAACGCCTTGCAGGCCATGAATGGCAAGGAAGGCATGCTCAGGCTGCGCTCTGGTGTCGAAGACGGAAGGGTTTTCCTGTCGGTCGAAGACAGCGGGCCGGGCTTGCCAGCGGAGATCATGCCGCGCCTGTTTGAGCCGTTTTTCACGACCAAAGATCAGGGCACCGGGCTTGGACTGACCATCGCCTACACGCTTACGGAGGCCAACGGCGGGCGCTTACAGGCGGCCCCATCGGAAGGCAGTGGCGCCCGGTTTGTCATGTGGTTCTCCATATCGGACTCAAATGAGGGCACTGGATGAAACGCACAGTGATGGTGGTGGACGATGAGCAGAACATGCAGGCGGTTATGCGCATGATTCTGGAAGGGGCCGGTCACCAGGTGCTGGTGGCCGACAGCGGCGAGCAGGCGCTGACACACGCGAAGAATCCGAACCTCGATGTGGTATTGAGCGATCTCAATATGCCCGGCATGGGGGGTGAGGAGTTCATCCTCCGTTTCCGGCGGGAACGGCCCGACGTGCCGGTGATCGTGGTGACGGCCCATGGCACGATCCGCTCGGCCGTGAAGAGCATCCATAATGGCGCGGCCGATTACTTGACCAAACCCTTCGAGCCGGAGCAGCTCGAAATCGTGGTGCACAACGCCATCAAGCTGCGCGACATCCTGCACGAGAACGAACGGCTCAAGGAGGCGGTGAACCAGTCGCGCGAAACCAAACGCCTGGCCGGCGAAAGCCGGGCGGCGCAACAACTGGTCGAGGAAATCAAACGTGTTGCGCCGTATAAAACGGGCGTGCTGATATCGGGCGAATCCGGCACCGGCAAGGAGCTGGTGGCGCGCACGATTCATGAATTGTCCCCGCGTCACAAACATCCGTGGGTGGCGATCAACTGTTCCGCGATACCGCGCGACCTGATGGAAAGCGAATTATTCGGTTACGTGAAAGGCGCGTTCACCGGCGCGACACAGAACCGCAACGGCCGACTCGAACAGGCGCAGGGTGGCACATTGTTTCTTGACGAGATTGGCGACCTGGATCTTTCCCTGCAGGCGAAGCTCCTGCGTGTGTTGCAAGAGCGTGAATTTTCGCCGGTGGGTTCCGATCAGGTCCGGTCCATCGATGTGCGCTTCATCTCCGCGAGCAACCGCGATCTCAAGGACCTCGTGCTGCAGGGGAAATTCCGCGAAGACCTGTTCTATCGTCTGGATGTCTACAGCATCGTCGTGCCGCCATTGCGCGATCGCCGCGACGACATCCCGCTCCTGGCCCGCACTTTCCTGCGTGAGCTGGTCGCGGAGACCGACAAGAAGGTCACGGGGTTTACCCCGGCGGCGCTTGAGGTTCTGGAGAATTACGCCTGGCCGGGCAACGTCCGCGAACTGCGCAACACCGTGGAACGGTCGCTGCTGTCCTGCAAGGGCGATCTGATTGATGTTACCGAGCTGCCGAATGCCGTCGCCACGTCTACAGGTCCGGTACAGCCCGCCGGCGGGTTTTCCGTAGAAGGGATCGGTGAAAAAGACCTAGATCACTGGCTGGAAGAGGTCGAGCGCCGCGCCATCCTGGAAGCGTTGGCGCAGTGCAAGGGGGTACAGGCGCATGCCGCCAAGCGTCTTGGCATCACCGAGCGCAGCCTGTGGCACCGCATCAAGAAGCTCGGGATTCAAATCAACCGTGTGGTCAACTGAGAAGGCGGGCGACCGCCGGCCCTGGCCTAGGTGAGCGTGCGCACGCCCTGATCGCCACCCAGCAGCAATATATTTGCCGGCCGACGGGCGAACAGGCCATTGGTCACGATGCCGGTGAGATGATCGAGTTTTTCCTCAAGCTCTACCGGGTTTAGGATGTTGAGGTTGTGCACATCGAGAATGATATTGCCATTGTCGGTGGTGAAACCTTCACGCAGCACCGGTTGGCCGCCAAGCTTCACGATCTGACGCGCGACCAAGCTGCGTGCCATGGGGATGACCTCGATCGGTAAAGGGAACTTGCCGAGCACGTCCACGAGCTTGGAATCGTCGGCGATGCAGACGAACTTCTTGCAGGCCGCGGCCACGATTTTCTCGCGCGTCAGCGCGCCACCACCGCCCTTGACGAGATGCAGGTGTTTGGTGGCCTCATCGGCCCCGTCCACGTACAGCGGCAGGTCGCCGGTGGCATTCAGGTCGAGCACCTGAATACCGTGTTTTTTCAGGCGCTCGGCACTGGCGGCGGAAGAGGCCACCGCGCCGTCGAGCTTGCCCTTGATTCTGGCCAGGGCGTCGATGAAATGGTTGGCCGTGGAGCCGGTGCCTACGCCGATGATCCAGCCGGATTCGACGTACTGGATCGCTGCCTCGGCAGCCGCCTTTTTCTTATCGTCCGGGGTCATGGGTTCCTCTTTGTAAACGGAAACGGCGCAAGAATACCTATTATTGGTGTGATATTGAAGTATTTGTTGGTAGATTATCCCGAGATTTGCATGAGGAAAGCCACTTGCCGGAAAAATACATCAAGAAAATTCTGACCTCGCGCGTCTATGAGGTCGCCCGGGAAACCCCGCTCGACTATGCACCGCTGCTGTCACAGCGTGTGCGCAACCATGTCTGGCTCAAGCGCGAGGATGAGCAGCCGGTGTTCTCGTTCAAGTGCCGTGGCGCCTACAACAAGATGGCGGGCCTGAGCCCCGCCGAACTCAAGAAAGGCGTGGTCACCGCTTCCGCCGGGAATCATGCCCAGGGCGTGGCGCTCGCCGCCGGCAAGCTCGGCACCCGAGCGATTATCGTCATGCCGCGCACCACGCCGGCCATCAAGGTGGACGCCGTGCGCAACCTCGGCGGCAAAGTGGTGCTGCATGGTGACAACTACGATGCGGCCTACGCGCATGCGCGTGAAATCGCCACCCAGCGCAAACTCACCTTTGTGCACCCGTACGATGACCCGGATGTCATCGCCGGTCAGGGCACGATCGGCATGGAGATTCTGAAGGAACACACCGGCGCGCTCGACGCTATTTTCGTGCCGGTGGGCGGTGGCGGGCTCATCGCCGGCATTGCGGCCTACGTCAAGCAACTGCGTCCCGAAATAAAAATCATCGGTGTCGAGCCGGAAGAGGCCGACGCCATGGACCGCTCGCTCAAAAGTGGCAAGCGCGTGCTGCTCGATCATGTCGGCATCTTTGCCGACGGCGTGGCCGTGCGTCAGGTGGGCGAGGAAACGTTCCGCCTGTGCAAGCAGTTTGTTGATGACATGGTGCTCGTCTCGAACGATGAAATCTGCGCCGCGATCAAGGACATTTTTGAAGACCGTCGTTCGATTCTGGAACCCGCCGGCGCGCTCGCCTACGCTGGCCTCAAACGTTACGCCGAGCGCGAGAAGCTGAAAGCTAAAAACCTGATCGCCATCGCCTCTGGGGCGAACGTGAATTTCGACCGTCTGCGGCACGTGGCTGAACGTGCCGAGATCGGCGAGCGGCGCGAGGCGATTCTCGCCGTCACGATCCCGGAACGGGCCGGCAGTTTCCGCAAGTTCTGTTCGGTCATCGGCGACCACAGTATCACCGAATTCAACTACCGCTTTGCCGACCCCAGCAACGCCCACATATTTGTCGGTGTGCAGGTGGGCCAGGCCACCGCGATCAAGAAACTGATCGCGTCCTTGCGCAAGCAGGGCTACCCCACGCTCGACATGACCGATAACGAGATGGCGAAGCTGCACATCCGCCATCTGGTCGGCGGCCGCGCGCCCAACGCCGTGCACGAAATCCTTTATCGCTTCGAATTCCCCGAGCGGCCCGGGGCGCTGATGAATTTTCTGAACAAGATGGGCGGGGCCTGGAATATCAGCCTGTTCCACTACCGTAACCACGGCGCCGATTTTGGCCGCGTACTCGTCGGCATGCAGGTCCCGCCGAAGGACAAGAAGGTGTTTCAGAAGTTTTTGGAAAACCTTGGCTACGAATATGCCGAGGAAACCAGCAATCCGGCGTATAAGTTATTTTTGAGCTGATTAGATTAGAGCCGCCTTCGGCGGTCGCATTCATTGCAAGTTCCCCGCCCGTGGTGCGGGGACTGCAATTACTTCTTAAATCTGTTCCACCTTTTCAATCACCACATCCTTCACCGGCACGTTCTGAAACGGCCCGACATTTCCAGTCGTCACTGACTCGACCTTCTTCACCACATCCATTCCTTTCGTAACCTTGCCGAAGACGCAATAGCCCCAACCCTGGTCGGTCTTGTCGCGGTGGTCGAGATTGGGATTGTCCACGGTGTTGATGAAAAACTGTGCGGCGGCGGAGTGTGGGTCCGGGGTGCGCGCCATGGCGATGGTGCCGACGAGATTCTTCAGGCCATTGTCTGCCTCGTTCTTCAGCGGGATACCCTTGGATTTCTCGCGCATGCCGGGCACGAAACCGCCGCCCTGAATCATGAAGCCGGGAATGACGCGGTGAAAAATGGTGCCGTTGTAGTAGCCGCGCTCCATATAAGCGAGGAAGTTTTTGACCGTGAGCGGTGCCTTGTCCAGATAAAGTTCGAGTTCGACGACGCCGAGATTGGTGGTCAGGCGCACATGCGGATTTTCCGTTTTGGCGGACGGCGTCGCGGCCAAGGCGGAAGCCGATAGGAAAAGGGCGGCGATTATCAGAAACTTGGCAATCACTTTCATGCTTGATTTCTCCTTACAAGGCAATGACTGGGCAGGAAGGTTATCAGGATTTCTTTTCCAGTTGCAGGATAGTTTGCCATTCTTTGGCTGTTACCGGCATGATTGACAGCCGGTTGCCGCGTTGCACCAGACGCATGTTTTTGAGCGCTGGCGTGGCCTTGATTCGCGACAGCGGCAGCGGCTGTTTGAATTCACGCGCGAGTTTGACGTCCACCATGTACCACACCGGTTCTGTCGGTGTGCTCCGGGGATCGTAGTGCGGGTCTTTCGGATCGAAGGCGGTGAAGTCCGGATAGGCCTCGTACACGATCTCGACGATGCCGGCGATACCGGGTTCGGCGCAGCTCGAGTGGTAGAAAAACGCCTGGTCGCCCGGCTTCATGGCGCGCATGAAATTGCGCGCCTGGTAGTTGCGCACGCCGTCCCAATGTTCCGTCTGTTTGCGGCGTTTCTTGAGATCGGTGATCCCGAACGCGTCAGGCTCGGATTTCATAAGCCAGTAGTTCACAATTCCTCACGCATTTGGTTTGAAATACGAGGTAACCTCTGTTTAGTCTTGGCGCCATTCCTGCCGAGGGTAGCCAGCATCGGGCCAGAAATGTTATTTTTTGGCGCTCTCTGAGACAAGTGCCGTTACCCGGACAGTGAAATAATGGATCACTCTGTCCCGCGACAGAACGGGTTTGAAACAAAGAAGTATTGTGGTTGTGTGACCCGCTGATTCAGCCATGGGCACAGGCCGGATTCTCTTATCTTAGGCAAAGCCCCACAATTTATTCAGCATTGAACTCACACGGTAGTCGGAAGCGCAAGTGGTTTTGATCGCGATTTTTTCCTTGCCAGTGTTGTGCAGGAGCGGACGGGTACGCAGTGTACCGCCCGGAGACATGTAACTGCTTACGATTGGGTAGATGGAGCCGTCGTTGGCACGTTTGATGACGACGCCACGTTCACCGTTCTCCAATTGCACAAATATACCAGGCGGATACACACCAAGTTCCTTGATGAAGACCACGGACAATGATTCGTGGAATTGCTTGCCACGGGAAACGAAGAAATCACGGAGCGCTTCTTTTGCCGGTACTGCGCTGCGGTAGGCACGTTCCGAAACCAGGGCGGCAAAGGCGTCCGCCATGCCGAGGATCAGCGCTTCCATGGCGATAGTGTCCCCCTTTAGACCGGATGGGTAACCGCTTCCATCTATTCGCTCATGGTGTTGCCTTACCAGTGAAAGCCAAAAGTCGTCCGTTACCCCAACTTCTTGCAACATAGCCACACTTTGACTGGGGTGTGCCGCGATATGTGCGCGCTGCTCTGGGGTTAGGGGCGCCTTCTGATGACAAAGTAAATCCTGAAGCGTGCGCATGGAGACATTGCTGGTCAGCGCGGCGGCAATGATGGTGATGCGTTTGTCGGTGCTATATTCCATCCGTTTTGCCACCAGCGCGGAGAGGATGGCAACATGAATCGGATGGCAGAGCGTGTAGGGCTGATCGTTGCATAGGCAGACGGTGGCCAATGCCGCATCCGGTTCGCGGTCACAGAGTTCCTGTATGTCTCCGGAGAGTTTTGTGATCTGCTTATCGGCGCCAGCATTCTTTTGTTCGATCTGGGTCAGCAACGATTTGATCCGGCTCGTGAACTCGTAGAACAACTCGAATGGCGTTAGTGACCGATTTGTACCGGCTTCGTCCGACTCTGGCTCCACTGCCTGGTCTAATCGGAACAAGCCGTGCTCAACCAGAGCAGAGAGCTGGTCTGCCGAGGTAATCACATGATCCTTCTGCAGCAGCTGCTTCCCGTCGGCATCAAATATTGGCCAAGGTAACTTCATGCCGACCTGAAGTTCTTCCAGTTTGAGCTTGATTGTTTTCACGGACAAAGGAGGGTTTCTGCCATTATTTCCGCAACGCTTTTAAGTATAGCGACCACTGAAAAAATAGGAAGTTAGTCGCGCTGGCTCAGCGTTACGGTTGGGGATTGAATTCAGCATGTCCCATGGGTAATGGCGTGTGCTGGTTCAGTTCGCCAACCGCACGACGCGGCTGACCGACTCGGTCGCCTCCGGCACGCGGATGCGCGTGATGGCGCGGCACTGGCCGGTGGCTTCATTGATCTCGAGCAGTACTCCGCAGAGCGTGCCCGGGCCTTCGGCGACTTCAAAGCGTTCCGGGAGTTTCTGGATGAAGCGCTTGAGGGATTTCCGGGTGTCCATGCCGATAACGGAGTCGTAGCAGCCGGTCATGCCGACGTCGGTGATGTAGCCGGTGCCCTGCGGAAAGATACGCTCATCCGCGGTCGGTACATGGGTGTGGGTGCCGGCGACCGCGCTCACGCGCCCGTCGAGGTACCAGCCCATGGCCATTTTCTCGCTCGTGACTTCCGCATGCAGATCCACGAAGACAATCTTAACGTCATCGGGCTTGGCTGCCAGTGTGCGATCCACACAGGCGAAGGGGCAGGCGAGATGCGGGTGCATGAATACATTGCCCATGAGGTTCAGGACCCCGACCTTGTGGCCGGCCGCGGTGGTGGTTACGAGCCAGCCGGTGCCGGGCGTGCCATCGGGGTAATTGTGCGGGCGCAGCAACCGCGGCTCGGTGAGGATGTATTCGAGGGCTTCTTTCTTGTCCCAAGCATGATTGCCGTTGGTGAGTACGTCCACGCCCGCGGCAAACAATTCGTTGGCGGTTTTT
This sequence comes from Sulfurifustaceae bacterium, assembly GCA_041481225.1. GTDB lineage: Bacteria > Pseudomonadota > Gammaproteobacteria > Acidiferrobacterales > Sulfurifustaceae > Sulfuricaulis. The sequence goes on from JBGPBL010000002.1 coordinate 20,284, forward strand.
TTGGTAATACCCGCGCCATCGGCGATGTTCTCGGCGTTGGCCACGACGAGGTCAAGCTTCAGTCGGTTGCGCAGGGCGGGGACTTGAGAGGCGACTGCGCGCCGCCCCGGCTGGCCGACCACGTCACCGATGAAAAGCAGGTTCATAAGTTGTTTCCTTTATTCATTATATCATTGAAAAGATAGACCGCCTGGTCGGTGATGACACCCTGCATGGGCACGTCCCACGGCTCGGCATCCAAAGCCTCGACCTGCTGGAAATTGTGCGCTAGACCAAATACATGCGGTTTTCTCCAGTGCTGGCGGTGACACAGGAATTCGAGGCTGCGGTCGTAAAAGCCGCCGCCCATGCCGAGGCGGTTGCCGTGCCGGTCGAAGCCAACAAGCGGCATGAGTATCAGATCGAGTTCCTGCGCCCGTACCAGTTCCCGCGAGGACACCACCGGCTCGGGGATGCCAAAGCGGTTGGGTTTGAGTTCCATGTCCGGCTCCGCCTTGGCGAACCACAGACGATCGCGCGTCAGGCGCGACAGCACCGGCAGGTAGCAGGTTTTGTGCAGGCGCCAGATATGTGCCATGACCGAGCTGGGATCGATCTCGCCATTGTTCGGCAGGTAACAGGCAATGCGCCGACTGACCAGAAATAGGCGCGTGCCCATCGCCTGGGCCGCGAGACGGTTGGCCGCGTGGCGCTGTTCCTCGCGTGACAGGCTGGAACGTTTTGCGCGCAGGATTCGGCGCAGGTCATTTTTTTTGGCTGGCACGGGATAAATTTTTTCTGAAAAGAAAATGAAGAGACGCCCTCCGCGAATGCCGTGCCGCTCCGTCGCCTTGAACCGTTGGGTTCAAGTGGGTGCCTCAGAGATGCATCAGGCTTTCCGCAGCCAGGGCGGACATGCACAACAGCATCTGCAATCCGGCTCCCGTTACTAGTACTTATAGGTTCAGAGGATAACTGGAACGGTCACGCACACCGCAGGGGGCGCAACTCAAATGATATACCTATTGGCGGGTTTGTACATCCAGACTCAGTGCGGCGTCGATTTTGTTTTGTAAAAACCGTAGCTTCTGTGTCATGTCGAGGGACATGCCACCGCGGTTGCGCAGTTCGAGGAATTCGTTGGCGATGTTGAGTGCCGCCATGATCGCGGTACGTTCGGCGCCGATGACCTTGCCGCCGGTCTGGATCTCGCGCATCTTTTTGTCGAGGAGGTTGGCCGCGGCCAGCAGTGCCGGACGTTCGTCCTCGGGACAGGCAACCATGAACTCCTTGCCGAGGATGGTGACGGTGACGCCTTCGCGGGTTTCTTTCACGTTAGCTGCGCTCCAACGCCTTGAGGCGATCGATCATGGTTTCAATACGTGCGCGCGCGACCCGGGTTTTTTCCACGAGCCGGGCATGTTGTTCGTTCAGAGTGCTCTGACCGGACTTGAGCGCCTGATTCTCGTTTTTCAGACGGCGGCAGGTTTCGATCAAATCGTCGATACGGCTTTCGAGGATTTTTAGGTCCTGATTGTCCATGCGGGAATCGTCACTTGCCATAATGATAACAAATATAGGACCGGGGTCGATCAAGGTCAACGCTTTCGGTCGTCGGGATCGGGTGTTAGACTTGCCGGCCCCAAATAAGGGCCTATGCCCCGCCTCAATCCCGCCTTGGACATTTCCCCTTCCCTTCCCGATTACGACGAAATCGAGCGTATTTTGCGCGAGGCCGGTATTTCGACGAGTGCCGCCGAGGCGCACGGCATCATCACCGGGGTATTGTGCGCGCCGAACGGCCAAGCGGTTTCGTGGCAGAACCTGATTCTGGGGCGGCAGGAGCAGCCGGTCGCCGCGCTGTCCGCGGAACTGGCGCAGGCCCTCACCGTGCTTTATCAACAGACGCACGCGCGGCTTTACAGCGTGGATTACGAATTCGAGCCACTGTTGCCCGGCGATGGCCATGAATTCCAGCAACAGATCGAAGGTCTTGCGGATTGGTGCCGTGGCTACCTGTTCGGGTTGCTGAGTGGCGGCGTGAAGGACGTGTCCGCGCTGTCCGGCGACGCGGGCGAGATCGTCGCCGATATTTTCCGGATTTCCGAGGCCGAGACGGATGAAGCCGGGGTCGATGAAGCGGATGCGCGCGCGTTTGCCGAATTGGTGGAATACATCCGCGTCGGCGTGCAATTAGTTTTCGAAGAACTACAGCCGCCGGTGTCGAAACACTAGGTGGCGTCAGTTGGTTTTTTCGATGTGTATTTCGATGAGGTTCAGCGTTTCCTGGTAAGTCTTGATCTGTTGCCCGCCAAGTTCCACGGCGCGCCGCGCCGCCTGCTGCGCCTCCGTCCAGTGCTGACGATCGGCGAGTGTTTGGGCGAGATTGTTGAACGCATCGGCCGATTCCGGATGAACCTGGGTAGCCTTGCGGAAGGCTTCTTCGGCACCGCGTAAATCGCCGATCGCGTAGCGGCTGTTGCCCAGCCCCAGTTGTGCTACGAGATTCTTCGGCCAGCGCTTGAGCGCTGCGGAATAGGCGCTCGCCGTTTCCTGCCAGCGCGACAGACGTTCGAGCGGAACCACGGATTGCAGGTAGGGCGTTTCTTCCGCCGTGAACGGCAGACGGTCTGGCGGCATGACCACCATCGCCCAGTAATCGCCGCGGCGCCAGGTGCGCTCAAACAACTCGATTGGAATCACATGGCGTTCCTCGCGCCCCGAGCGTAGCACGATCGCGTCATGCGACAGATCGAATCCCACGACCACGGCGTAGTGCCATTTCGGGTACCACCAGAAGCTCAGGTTTTGCAGGATCAGCACCGGGTTGCCCGAGGCGACCTCGGCGAAAACCGATTCGAGCTGCGGCCGCAGCACATAAGGGACGCGCCCGTGACGGCGCACGCTGGCGACCATCTCGATCTGCAAGCTGCCTTGGCGTTTCGGGAGATAGACCTCTGGAATGAGCTCGGCGGGGGTAACGCTGGCGTTCGTGGCGTTGAGCACCATGGCGAGCGACGCCGGGCCGCACTGGTATTCCTCCTGCGGGAAGAAAGGCACGGCGGTGAGTTCCACCGGCTGCGGGAAGGCATCGGCGGTTTGAAGCACGCGATCGGTCTGCAGGGTGCTGCAACCGGAGATCGTCAACAGGTACAAAATAAAAAAACCGCCCGAAATAACCCAGGCGGTTTTGGGGTTATGCATCACTCAACCGCAACAGTCTGGTTTAGCGCTTGGTCGTCGGATGCTTGACGAAGGGGAAGATATTGGTGAAGCCGAGGATGTCGGTGATCAGCAGTACAATGAACACGAACACCGCTAGCCCGAGGACATCGCCGCCGGCCGGAAGTTGGTTGATCTTGCCAGATAGGGTCTGGACTTCCTCATCCGTCAGACTGTCCACACGCGCCTGTACCTGCGACGGGTCGACGCCGCGGGCCACGAGTGCCGCCTTCACGTCATCGCGGTTCAGGGCCTCCTGCAGGTGGGCACGGTTTTGTTGCGTCTGGGCGACGTTGGCGATGGTCTCGGTGCCAATCATGCCGGCCTGGGCGGCGGGCAGGTGGAGGCTGAGTGACAGCAGGCCGAATACGAGCAGTTGGCTGATGGGTTTGGCGATTCGACGAAGTTTTTCCATTTTCTGATCTCCTGAAGCAATGGTTGAGGCGTTAGTCTAAATTGAACTTGGTTAAATGAGACCTTGGACGATGACCTCTTGTTCCCTCGGACAATACCGGATATCGGCTGGTTCCGTTGGAAACGGCACGGTGGGCAATTATACCTGCAAGTTGTCGGTTATTCGCTACCGGCCGCGGTTTCTTGCTCGATTTTTGGCATAATGGCGTCATGGACCAGAAGCTTTTTGCGAAACGCCGTAGCGAGGTGATGAGCCACATGGGTGGCGGTGTGGCCATCCTACCGACCGCGCCGGTGCGCGTGCGCAACCGCGACGTGCACTTTCCTTTCCGCGCTGACAGCGATTTTTATTACCTCACGCACTTTCCCGAACCCGAGGCGGTGGCGGTGCTGGTACCAGAGCGCGAGCACGGCGAGTACATCCTGTTTTGCCGCGAACGTAATTCGGAGAAGGAAACCTGGGAGGGCCGGCGCGCCGGACTCGATGGCGCGCGCGAGAGGTATGGTGCGGACGACGCCTTTCCCATCGACGACATTGATGACATCCTGCCCGGCCTGCTCGAAAACCGGGAGAAGGTTTTCTACAGCATGGGGCGTTATGGTGATTTTGACAGCCGCCTGATTGGTTGGGTCAACGAAGTGCGCGACAAGGCGCGCAACGGCGTGCACGCTCCCGGCGAGTTTGTCGATCTCAACCACATCCTGCACGAGATGCGGCTGTTCAAGGGTGCCGAGGAGATTCGGCTGATGAAGCGCGCGGCAAAGATTTCGTCGCAGGCGCACCGGCGTGCAATGCAGGTTTGCCGGCCGGGCATGATGGAGTACGAACTCGAGGCCGAGTTGTTGTACGAATTCAAAAAGGGTGGCAGCCTCTATCCCGCCTACCCGCCGATTGTCGGCGGCGGCGCCAACAGCTGCATCCTGCACTACACCGAGAACAACGCGGAACTCAAAAATGGCGACATGCTGTTGATCGACGCCGGCGCCGAGATCGACGCCTACGCCGCCGATATCACGCGCACCTTCCCGGTCAATGGCCGCTTCAGCGGCGAGCAGAAGGATATCTATGCGCTGGTGCTTGCGGCACAACTCGCCGCCATCGAGCAGGTCAAACCCGGGAATCACTGGAACGACCCGCACGAAACCGCAGTGCGTATTCTGACGCAAGGTCTGAAGGACTTGGGGTTGCTCAACGGTAGCGTGGACGGCCATATCGAGAACGGCGACTACAAGCGTTTCTACATGCACCGCACCGGCCACTGGCTTGGGATGGATGTGCACGATGTCGGTGACTACAAGCTTGACGACACTTGGCGCCTGCTTGAGTCCGGCATGGTGCTCACGATCGAGCCGGGGCTGTATATCCCCGAGAGCAAGGACGTTCCGCGTGGTTTCTGGAACATCGGCGTGCGCATTGAAGACGACGTGCTGGTCACGCGCGAGGGTTATGATGTGCTTTCTCGTGATGCGCCGAAGGCCGTCGACGAAATCGAAACGCTGATGAAGCACTAAAATAGTTTTTGGCGCAAAGAGCACAAAGTTTTAAAAATTAAAAAACGGTTTTCTTTGCGTCTTTGCGGTGAATGATATTTTATGCAAACTGACTTCGATATCTTGATCATCGGCGGCGGCATGGTCGGCGCCAGCCTCGCCTGTGCCCTGCGGGAAACCCCCTTTCGCATAGGCGTAATCGAGGCGGTGCCGCTTGCCGCCTCCTCCCAGCCGAGCTACGACGACCGCACCATCGCGCTCGCCTATGGCTCCCGGCGTATTTTTGAGGGCATCGGCCTGTGGGGCGATGTCGCCCCGGAGGCCAATCCCATCGAACGCATTCATATCTCGGACCGCGGCCGTTTCGGTTTCACGCGCCTGTCAGCCGTGGACGCGGGCCTGCCGGCGCTTGGTTATGTCGTGGCCAACCGTGTCCTGGGCGCGGCCCTGCTCAAGCAAATAGAGGCCGCGAAAAACATTGAATGGCTGTGCCCGGCGGAAATGCAGGATATCCAGTTTGCGCCCGAGGCCGCGACCGTCACGGTCCGGCATCGCGACACGAATAAGACATTCACGGCACGGCTCGTGGTCGCCGCCGATGGCGCCCACTCTGCCGTGCGCCAGCACGCGGGCATCGAAGCCGCGCGCACGGAATATCGCCAGTCCGCCATCGTCACCAACGTGACCGCGAGCCTGCCGCACGGCAACACCGCCTACGAGCGTTTCACGGATACCGGCCCGCTTGCGATTTTGCCACTGCCCGATAGTAGATGCGCCGTGGTCTGGAGCGCCAAGGAGCAGGAAGCGGAAAAAATCCTGGCCTTAAGCGATGTCGAATTCCTGGACCGCTTGCAGGAACGTTTCGGCGGCCGGCTCGGCACGTTCTCGCGCCTGGGCAAACGCGCGGCCTATCCGCTGGCGCTGACCAAGGTGAAGGAACATGTGCGCCCGCGCCTGGTGCTCATCGGTAATGCTGCGCACACGGTGCACCCGGTCGCCGGCCAAGGGTTCAATCTTGGGCTGCGCGATGTGGCGGCGTTGTCTGAGGTGCTGACCGATGGCGCGCGCGCGAATCGCGATATCGGCGATGTATCGGTGCTGCGCCCGTACGTCGACTGGCGCAAACGCGACAATCAGGTGACCTCGCTCTTTACCAACAGCCTGATCCGGATTTTCTCCAACAACTTTCCGCCGCTCGCGTTTGCCCGCAACGCCGGGCTTATCGCCGCGGACCTGCTGCCGCCGGTCAAGCGCGGCTTCATTCGCATGACCAGCGGGTTGGGCGGGCGTTTGCCGCGCCTGGCGCGCGGACTGCCGTTGTAATCATGTCTGCGGCCACTCCCAAAACAGGCGCTTCCTACGACGTGTTGATCGTCGGTGGTGGCATGGTTGGCAGTGCGCTGGCCTGTGCGTTGGGCGATTCGCGCCTCAAGGTCGCGGTGCTGGATCACGCGCCTGCGGCGGCGCCACCACAAACGGGGCATGATCTGCGCGTGAGCGCCATCACGCTGGCCTCACGCGCACTCTTTGAGAATATTGGCGCGTGGGAGGGCATGACGCGGCGGCGGGTAGCGCCAGTCGTGGAAATGCAGATTTGGGACAGTAATGGCAGTGGTTCGATTCATTTCAATGCCGCCGAGATCGGTGAGCCGTGTCTGGCCTACATCATCGAAAACAGCGTGATGCAGGCGGCGCTGGTGGAACGATTGCACCACTTCACCAACATTCATTACCTGTGCCCGGTGACCATTGCCGACATCGCCCTCGCCGATGACGGCGCCGTGGCGACGCTGAAGGATGGCCGAAGTCTGCGCGCGCACCTGCTCGTGGGCGCCGACGGGGCGGGTTCGCAGGTGCGGCGCGCGGCCGGCATCGAGAAACAGTCGCTCGATCTCGACCAGACGGGCATCGTCGCGACCGTGACCACGGAAAAGCCGCACGAACAGGTCGCCCGCCAGCGGTTTCTCACCACCGGGCCGCTGGCATTTCTGCCCCTGAGCGAACCGCATAGCTGTTCCCTTGTTTGGTCGGCGGACAGCCCGCGCGCCGCGGCGCTGCTTGCGCTCGATGACGCGGCGTTTGTGGCCGAACTGCAAACGGCCTTTGGTAATTCGCTTGGCAAGGTCCTTTCCATCAGCGCCCGGGTGGCATTTCCGCTGGCGTTGGCGCACGCCAAACATTACACCGCGCCACATCTCGCGCTCATCGGCGATGCCGCACACACCGTGCACCCGCTGGCCGGGCAAGGTGTGAATCTGGGTTTCCTCGATGCGGCGGCGCTTGCCGAGGTCTTGCTGGATGCGGCAGCGAGCCAGAAAGACATCGGCACGCATGCCGTGCTGCGCCGCTATGAGCGCTGGCGCAAGGGCGATAACCTCACCATGGTCTCGATCACCGGCGGCTTCCGTTATCTTTTCAGCAACGATATGCCGATGCTGAGTCAGTTAAGGAATACGGGCCTGAGCCTTGCCAATGCCGTGACGCCGGTGAAGAATTTCTTCATGCGCCGGGCTAGTGGGCTGGAAGGGGATTTGCCGAAGCTGGCGCGCCGGGCTGTCGGTTGATGGCTGATAGCTAACGTTTGTCGGACCTTTTTATTTGATGTGAAAAACGATTTTTGGAATCAGCGCTTCTCCGAGCCCGACTACGCTTACGGCACCGAGCCCAATGCCTTTCTCGCCTCGAATAAGCAATACCTGAAGCCTGGCATGAAAGCCCTCGCTGTGGCCGATGGCGAAGGGCGCAATGGGGTGTGGTTGGTGGGCCAGGGGGTCGATGTGCTGTCGGTGGATGCCTCGGAAGTCGGTCTGCGTAAAACACGCGAATTGGCTCAAGGCCGTGGACTCACGATTCACACGGAGCTCGCCGATCTCACGAGATGGGCATGGCCCGAGAATGCATTCGATATCGTCGCCGCGATTTTCATTCACTTCCCGCCAGAGCATCGTGCACGCATGCACGAAAAGATGCGGCATACGCTCAAGCCCGGCGGCGTGCTGATCATGGAAGCGTTTACACCCGAACAGCTCAAATACAAAAGCGGTGGGCCACGGGTGAAGGAAATGCTTTATACCGCCGAGATGTTGCGCACGGACTTCCGGGCGGATGAGATTATTCTATTGGAAGAAAGGCTGGCCGATCTGAACGAGGGTCCTTACCACCGAGGGTTGGCCTCGGTGGTAAGGCTGGTGTTGAGGAGGAATCCCTCTCCTCAGCGCTTGTAACTCCAGCTGTCTTTCAGGTAGGCGTCAAGCCCCGCGTATTCCTCTTTGGCCGCAAAGGCCAGTCCCTTTTCCGAGCCGTTGGCGGCCATCAGCTGGCTCATGGCGGAACCGGCCTCCGGCGAAACCAGTGCCGAGGCGATCCGTGCCTGGTCATTTGGCGAAACGCGCGGTCCGGCGGAGAACGCCTGGTTCGGGAGCGGGCGGGTCCGGTAGATCACGCGTGTCAGACTCGCGCTGTTGGGAAATTTCTTGAAATTCGCAATGGGCACGATGGCCGCTGTGCATTTCTTCTCGAACGCGACACTTTCATAAGCCTTCGACCAGTCCTCGCTGTTCATGATGTAGGGCTGGCGCATCGGATTGTCGAACTGGCCGAGCACGGCGAGCGTGCCCAGGTTCGGCGGATTCATCCCGCACACTTTCTGGCCCACGAGCTGTTTGATGTCCGTGATCTTGTCGTCTTTGCGCACGACCACCACGAACGCGTTTTCATCGGCGAGTTTCACGAGTATGTTGTGCTGAAGGTTGGAAATCAGCCAGCTGTTGAAATGCGATTCATCGAAGACAATGTCGTAATGGCCACGCTGCATTTCCGTCTGGTAGGCCAGCCAATCCGGGGGGTGCTTGTAGATGACGGTTTTGCCGATGACATGCGAAAGATATTCTGCGATTGGCTGATAGGTGCGGATGGCGTCCTCTTCGCTCTCACGCGGCGGTGCGCTGAATACCAGCACGTTCTCGCCGGCGGGCAGTTCGTGCGCGACGTTACCGAGCGAAGCGCGGCTGTTCGCCATGCCCGTCTGCGGAATGAAGGCCACCTTTTGCGCCATCGCCTTGTTATGGGCCGTGGGTTGTTCCGCGGGGCTCGCCGCGAGTGCCGAGGCGCAGGTCAGGATGCCGAGGGCAACAGCGCTGGCGGCGCGGTTCGCGAGAGTCTTGGCTGGTTTAAACACATGATCTCCTTGCTGGTTTTCCGGATTAGAGAAATGGGAAGAAAAGGGCGGGTTTAGTAATAACCCCAGTCGTTTTTCAAATAGCTCGCCAAGCCCTTGTATTCCTGGTTGTTGGCCGGGGCGAAACTGTTGCCGACTTTGTAGGCAGCGCGCAGTTTCGCCGTGGCTATCGCCGCCGCGGGTGAAACCAGCGCCTGGGCAATGCGTGTCTGGTCCTCCGTTGAGACGCGTGGTCCCGCCGAGAAGGCTTGGTTGGGTATGGCCTGGGTCTTGAACACCACCTTGGTTGCACCGGTACGATCAAGTGCCTTCAGGTTGAGCACCGGCAACACTCCGCCCACGCACTTGCCGTTCACCACGTTTTCGTAAATGGTGTCCCAGCCATTGGTATTTAGAATCGCCGGTTGGCGGGATGGATTATCGAACTGGCTGAGCAACACCAGCGTGCCCAGGTTCGGCGGCGCGTGCGCACAGAAGGTGCGTCCGGCCATCTGCTGTAGATTCGTGATGTCCCGGTCTTTTCGCACAATGACGGCAAACTCGTAATGTTCCGGGATTTTCACGAGCACGTTGTGGTTGAGCTTTTCCACGCGGTAGCTGTTGAAGTGCGGCCCGTCGAAGACGATGTCATAGTTGCCTTTGAGCATTTCGGTGCGGTAGACCCCCCAGGTTCCCGGGTGTTTGTACACAACCTTCTTGCCGATGGCCTTGCTCAGATATTCCGCCACCGGTTTATACATTTCGATGCCGGCTTCCGGTGTCTCGCGCGGCGGGGCGGAGAAGATCAGCGCTTCCTGATCCTCCGCAATGCTTTCCTGGAGATTGTTTTTCGCGGGTGTGGCTGGCGTGAAGGAAACTTTTTTCAGCAGCGCGTTCGCAATGGCCCGCATCGGGGGCGTGTTCATTGCCTCGCTGTCCCCGGCGACAGCGAACGATGACGCGGTCATCGCGGTGGCCAGCGACAGCAGTAGTAATGTGGTTAAACGGCGCTTGAGACCCATGACGACGCTCCTTGTTGCCCTATCCCCGAACACATCAACAACAAACCTTTACCGCTTGCCCCATTCCTGCTTTACGGGTGCCGTTGCATTTCGAAATCCACCTGAGCAAACGCAGCCCTCTGTAGGGAAAGAGCCTAGCCAGGGTTTCCGCTAAATCCACAGTTGGGGCGCCAGGCATGGGCAGGGACCCGACAGGCGGTGAATTTGCCTGTGCCAGCGGTAAGGCAGGAACGCTTAAGCAGGCTTTACTTATCCCGCATGTACCGTTGTTTTCAGGGAGTTCAGGGACGTGAACCAGGACAGGTACTGTTCCGCACGTCGCTATTCTGCTTTTTCTACCACACTGCGTCTTTCCGCTTAGACCATATGTTGGCGAGCGCCGTGTTCATTTGACAGAGGTGTTGAATCAGGAGAAATCATCATGCCAATTTTCATGATCGGGACACAACGTTCGGGCTCCACTCTGTTGCGTCTCATGCTGAACCAGCTGCCCGGCATCGCCGCTCCGCACCCGCCGCATGTTCTGCAACGCCTGATGCCGCTCGTGGGCAACTATGGCGATCTGGAGAAGCACGAGAACATTGCTCAACTCATCGAGGATGTCTGCCGTCTGGTGGAGTTCAATCCGGTGCCGTGGGAGGGCGTGACGCTCAATCGCAGTGATATCCTGCGGCGTTGCCGCACCCGCACGTTGCTCACCGTGTACGGGGCGGTATATGACGCCATGGCCGAGGCGCATGGCGCCAAGACTTGGTGCTGTCAGAGTCTGGCGAATATTCGTTACTTGCCGCAGATCGATGATCACTTTGTTGGTGCGCGTTACATCTACCTCTACCGCGACGGCCGCGACGTCGCGTGTTCGTTTCGCAAGGCCGTGGTCGGCGAAAAACATTTTTATCATATCGCCAAGGAATGGGCTGCCACCCAGCAAGAGGCGCTCGGTCTGCGCGCGCGTATCGGGCCAAGCCGTTTCTTCAGCATCAGTTATGAATCGCTGACGGGTGATCCGGAGCTGTCCATGCGTTTCTTGTGCAAGTTTCTTGGTATGCGTTTCAGTCACACCATGTTGGAGTTCTACAAGTCGGACGAGGCCAGGCGTGCGGCGGAGTCGAGCAACCTGTGGGGCAACGTGGACAAGCCGATCATGACGGACAATACCCGCAAGTTTCCGCGCGAGGCCTCCGAGGAAGACATCCGTATTTTCGAGTCAGTGGCCGGTAATGTCCTGAACAGCTTGGGTTACGAGCGTATCCATGTGCCACGTGGCAAGGAAATGGTGTTCAGCCAGGCGAATCTTCGCTGGTTCGACGATGAGAACCGGCGGCTCAAGGAAGAGGCGCTGCGGTGCACTGACGTGGAAAATCTGATGCGTCTCGACCGGCAGACTACGCTGGTGCATGAGATCCATCTGCGTGCTCAGATGGCGCCGTCTAGCATGCGCGCAATTGTCTGATAATCGCTCGAGGACCAGGCTGTCTAGAGGCCGAGGTCCTTGAGCTTGCGCGTTAGGGTGTTTCGCGGTTACTTCCTGAAAGTGATAAACATTGCCGAGGTCCAGACCTTGGCGTCGTCCACCTGCCGCCCGAAGAAATACACTGGCCGGTGACCGTGTGGGCCGTTGTGCGGATCAATGTTGAGCGTACCAGTCACTTCGCGCGGAGCGGGCGCGTCCGACATGCGCTCGAAGGCGAGAAACATCTCGACTCCCGGGAGGTCCTTCTTGAGGCGCGCATGTTCGAGCAGCTCGGCACCGGTGAGCTCCCACGAGAATGTCGGACAGTGGACGAAGGGATTGCCCTTGAGTGGGTCGCCAACCTTCACATAGCCATCGATGCTGCCTTCGATGCGGATTCTGGCGCTGGTCAGATGCGAGACATCAATCTCGATGGCGTCCACGTCCCCGTAGGTATCGCTCTTGAAGCCGATCTGGGTCGTACTCTCGCGCCAACAGGTTTCTTCGATGTGTTCGAAACCGAGCCCGTTGAAATCATTGATGACAGCGTTGGTGATGGTAATTTTCCCCTTCCAGGCTGCCCAGCGATAACGGTCCTTGACGCGTGCGCCACCCCAGCGGAAGCGCACCTTGCGCGCCGAGTAGCCGAGCTCCTGTTGCAGATCGCGGCGCCAGATCGGGCCGGTGTGATCGTAGGCTACGATTTCATCCCAGCCAGCATCGCCGAGGAAACGGTATTCCACGGTCGCTGGCCCCTTGCATTCAAATTCATCGCCCAGGATGTGTTCGCCGCAGCGGATCAATCCGTACGTGCGTTCGCCGGTGGAGGCGAAGGTGTGACGCGCACGCAGTGCCTTGGCGATGTCCTTGCGGGTGAGCGCCGGCGCAATTACGCCAGACATGCCGCCCTTGGTGCCGAACACCGCTGTGCCTGGAACACCGCCGCCGCAGCGGCCACGGTGTTCATCGCCAGCCATTGAGGCGCCAATTTTATAACCGCGTTCCATGGCCTCCTGGTAGAGCCAGCCGAAATGCCCCCAGCTCGAACCGATCTCGATCAGTCGTTCAAGCTTCGGGTAGTGCCAGTCAAGAATGCAGCGCCGCCCGCCGACGTGCGGGATCAGCAGATGTCCCTCCGGGTCCTTGGCGTAGGCGGCCCACAGTTCCTCGAGCGGCCAGGCGCCCGGTTCGACTCCACCACCCTTGGTGTCTTCGTTCCAGTCGACCGAGCGTACGTGTTCGCCGGTCTTGAGAAACGGAAACTCCGGTTCGCCATCGTGCAGGAAGACTACGTTGTGATCGCCGCCGGCGCACGAGCTGCCGCACCATTCGGTGCCGGGATAGGCGACGAAGCTTCCATCCTGGGTGATCTCGCGCATGAGTTCGACGGTCTTCTTCCAGCGCTCGGTGGTGATGTTGAAGTCATTGTGTGCGAAGGCCAGCACATCAAGGCCGGTCACGTCGCGCCCGTAGGTGAGGTTGTAGGTGGTGGAGTTGGTGCCGATGGTGTCCTCGGAATGCACATGCAGGTCGCAATAATAAATGCGCGGCACAGACAGTTGCTTGTCCACCGTCACGTAGAAGCTTTGCGGTTTGATCCACGGGTGCATTGGCATGCACGCCGTTACCACCAGTTCGCCCGACTTGTCGGTGGGAAGGTCATCGAGCAGAAGCACTGCCCAGCCTTTGTCAGCGAGCGTGGCTTTCCGTTCATACACGGGTTTACCGTCGAGCGTCGCGCTCACTTCGATCTTCTCCGGCCGATCCCAGCAGGTGTTGCCCCATTGATCCTCGGCACGCACACGTAGCGGAATTTTCTCGCCGGTGCGGGTCACGCGCGGCCCGGCCCACAGCAGCTGCGCTGGGACGCCCGGCACGATCTGGATCACGAGATCGGGCGCCACGGCCGCAAAGCGCGAGGTGCCGAGCGGATCGACATAGCAGCGGATCTTGAAGTTTTCCTCGACGAAAGTCTGCACGCGCGTTCCGGGTCCGCCGAAGCGCCGGTCGCCGAGGCGGATCACGATGTGATCACCGGCCTTAAGGTAGCCGTCGAAGGTATCGACGATCACGGCTTTCTGGAACGGCCGCTCGTGGCCCTTCTGGTCGAAGCGCACCTTGACGGATTGCACGGTCGCGGCACTCTGACCGGGTAGCGTGGGGCTGGCGTGGTACTCGGCCGAAATATAGTTGGCGCCAGCCGGGTCGGTGTTCTGGAAGAGTGCCCAGTCTGAATAGAATCGAAATGTCGCCTTGAACCAGGAACCGTCGGCCATGCCCGAGGCACCCAGCTCGTAATCGATCACGATCTCCTGCCAGGACCCGGCGACGATGCTCTCGACGTTGCAGTTGACTTTGCCGAGAAACGGCATGTCCTTGGTCTTGTCATACAGCCCTGGTGGTGCTGTGTAGTCACCGAGCCTCGTTTTCAGTTCACTGGCTGACATCTTTTTCATATGGCGCTCCTCTTCAGGAATTGTATTCAGTTACAGGCTGTTTCTCAGGCTATCCGGCGCTGCATCGGGTTAATGAAATGGCCATGGTGCCGTTGGGTCCCAAACCGGAAGACCAAGCAGCGCGTACCACGGTGCCATGATCAGGATGCCGTAGGCGATTGCGATCAGGATGCAGAGCCAGCCTACCTTGGCGTAGTCGGTGGTACTGAAGGCGCCTGAGCCGTAGGCGATTACCGCTGCTGTAATCTGGGTCGGAAGCAGATACGCATAGGTATCGGTATCAGAGACCAGCAGCGTGAATGCCACGGGGTGCAGACCAATCTTGGGTGCCATGGCAAAAAGGATTGGCGCCAGCATGGCGATGGCCGCAACGTTGGACAGCATCCCGATGCGGATAACATGGGTACCGATCATGAGGATCAGCAGGATCATCCACCACGGTTGGCCGGTGATGTAGCCGTGCATGAGGTCCGCCAGATATCCTGCCAGCCCGGACTGGGTCATCGCCCCGGTCATGGAGAGAGCGCCGCCGAGCAGCAGGAATGTACCCCACATGGTGCGGTCCTGTACTTCCTTCCATGTAAACGGGAATAACCCGGGGATGAAGAGAATGACCATCCCGATCAGGCCGATGATTCCAAGCTGGAAGGTGTGCAGCTGATAGATCGGGCTGCCTTTGCCCATGGCGAACAACAGGGCGATACCGGCAAACACGGTCAGCAGGGTCCATTCACCGCCGGACATCTTGCCAAGATCCTTGTGCATTTTTGCGATCTTGGAATGGCCGCCCGCGATAACCACGTCCTTGGTCTTGAAGTGATGACGGACCCACCACTGGGTCAGGACGAACATGCCCAGGTAGGGGAATTGCAGCAGCATCCAGTCCAGGTAGCCGATGCTGAAACCTGCCTTGCCGAATATACCTACCATGATCAGGTTGGGAAGATGTGCGGTCATGATGAACACGCCGCAGATCATGGTCCCGTAGACGAGAGCCTGTATCACGATCGCTTTTTTTGCCTCCTGTTCCTGCGGGGTATCGCCTAGCAGGTTGGTGACGCCCTGAACCACGGGCAACAGAGTCGCGGCGCGCGCATTGGCCGCAGGAATAAAGAAGGCGAGAATGATGTTGACGCCGAAGAACCCCCAGATCACGCGACCGACATTGGATGCCTTGATCTTGTCGAGTATGGCGAGCGCGATGCGACGGTCGAGTTTGAGAAGTTGCATGACTGCCCCGACCATAAAGGCGAACAAACACAACCAGACGACGTGGCCGGTGAATCCGGAAAAGACCGTACCCATTGGCGGCTTGTTGTCTTTCCAGGGGAGTGCGTGGGTCAAGATCAGCAGTAGAGGAACAGCCAGACCCGTGATGCCAACAGGCATTGCCTCGGATACCCACATGATGCTGGCCCATACGACGATGGCAAGCACGGCCATGCCATCCTGGGACAGTCCCTCTGGACGAGGAAAAACCCACATGATTAGTGCAAACATGATCCAGGCAGCGAAAAAGCCGCCAAGTACCCGGGTCGGATGCCTCCCGCTATTTCTAATGTTGCCAATAAAACTCTGTGCGAGGCTGTTCATTAAATTCTCCTCATTTTTATTATGTGGTTGCGTAAACTGCAGGATGTCGGATGAAAGCCTGCGCCATCAGGCTACCCGCCCTGACCGTTGGCTGATTCTCATTTAGGTCCCGATATTTGGCTGTATTTTGGGTGCGATGCGGCCGATCACGTTCGGACCGGCCAGACCCAGCAGGGTCGCAGCCATAATTAACAGCATGTTGTGAGCTAGCAAACTGCTTCATTACAAGAATACTCTTATAGGTCATAATATTGAGGGCCTTATCCGATTTGTTGTTGGGATTCCGCCGCAGCGCGCGTGATCTACATATCTAGTCTAAAACTTAGACGCCGTGCCCGGTCGATGCTGTCGGCTGGCCGACATCGGGGATGAGCACTGAGTTCTAAAAAACAATTTCGATAATGAAGACAGCAATCATGGCCCACGGTAGTCCGTCACGACCGTCGAATTTCATTGAGCGTCTCGGGGGCGACGACCGCGCTGTCCTGATGCGTCTCGTGCAGCGCCGTGGGATCGAGAAGGGCGGCATCATCTTTAATGCCGGCAGTCCGGGCAAGAATGTCTATTTCCTGGAGAGCGGCCAAGCCAAGATCTATCACCTGAGCGCCGAGGGCCGTGAAGCGCTGTTGTGGTTTTGTCTGCCGGGCGAGATCTTCGGGCTTACGGAGGTCTGTCATGGCGGCGGTCGCCAAGTCTACGCCCAAGCCTGTGAGGATTCACACATCCTGAGTGTCAATCGCGCGGTGTTCAAGGATTTTCTCGCCACCCGTCCATCAGCCGCGATGTTGGTGATCGACGTGCTGTCGTGCCGACTACGCAGCCTCGGTCATGTCATCGAGGAAATGGCGGCGAGCGACGTCACTGAGCGCGTGTTCCATTTGATCATGCGGCTCGCCGCCAACTATGGTCACAGGGTTGGCGATGATGTGCATTTGGACATCCACATCACCCATCAAGAGATGGCCAACATGATCGGCTGCACGCGCCAGAGCGTGACTAGCACGCTTGGCATGTTGAAGCGCCTGGATGTGCTGAGTTTTCAGAATCATCATATCTGCATTCACCGCGACCGTTTGCCGAGTGTCGCACCCGGCGATGCGGCAGCAGCGCATTAAGGTCGACTAGAAGGCATCTTAAAGCCATGAATATTCGCTGCAAAGGCGCAATAATATTTTTTGCTTTGAGCTTTTTATTCTCTGTGCGTCTTTTCGGCAAACGATCATAATTCTGGGATAGGTGCTAGTTTTCCCCACGGAGTATTGAATGGCTGAATTACCTTGGCCGGATGAGCGCGCACGCGTCGCTGACGATCCGCGTTGGGCGCAGCCGCGATCGAACATTTGTCTCGATTTTCACGGCGACCCAATGCGTGCCGGCCTAGCGGTATTCTCCGACGGTAATCATCACATGGCCCTGCAGGAATGCCTGCAAGCCTTTCTTGCCCGCCATGCCGAGATCGTCGATATCTTCTACGCCACCACGCCGCCAGGGGTATTGTTGCAATGGCTCGATGCCGGCGCGCTCGTCGTCGGCAATTTGATGTTAGCGGTTCGTCCGCAATTGTTTATCAGCCCGCCCACGTTGTTGGAACGTGCCATCGCTGCCGGACACGCCACGGCGCACGAGCCCTTCATGCGTAGCCGCGGCAATGTGCTGTTGGTGCGCAAAAACAATCCGAAAAATATCCGCAGTGTTTCCGATCTCGCACGTGCCGACGTCGTGTTGTTCTTGCCGAACCCGCTGACCGAGACCCCGAGTTATCAGGTTTATGTCGAGACTCTCAAGAGATTCGCCCGGAAGCACCGCGTCGTGCTCGATTTTCTTGGCGCCGGCCAGAACGCGCCGCATCCGCGTGTGCGGTTCGGGGAGCGCGTCCATCACCGTGAATTGCCGCAGGCGCTGGCCGACAGGCGCGCCGATACGGCGCCGGTGTATTACCATTTGGCGCTGCGTTATATGCGCATCTTTCCAGAGTTATTCGAGATCGTCGCGCTGGATGGCGGCGTGGCCGAACCTTCGCCAAGCCCTGAGCAGGTAATTAGTGATTTTCATCTCGCCCTGATAGGCGACGGTGGCCGCTGGGGTCAAGTTTTGCGCGAATTCTTGTTGGGCGCGGAGGTCGCCGCGATCTATTTGCGCCATGGCCTGCAGCGCGCTATGGCCTGATTGCCCGTCTACTCCGGCATGCCCAGTTCTTTAAGTTTGCGTGTCAGGGTGTTACGGCCCCAGCCGAGTTTTTTTGCGGCATCCTGTTTGTGTCCGCCGGTGTGCTTGAGTGCGGCCTCGATCAGGATGCGCTCGAAGCTGTGGTTGATATCGGTGAAGATGGCGTCCTCACCACGCGCGAGTCGTTGCTCGACGATGTTTTTGAGCTGTGCTTCCCAATCGGCATCGCGCATGTTGTCGGTCCCGGCGGCGTGCAGTTCCGGCGGCAGGTCCTCGATGCGGATGGTCTGTCCCGGCGCCATCACGGTCAGCCAGCGGCAGGTGTTTTCCAATTGCCGCACGTTGCCGGGCCATGGGAGGCGGCAGAGAAATTCCTCGGCTTCGGGCGTCAGCTGTTTGGCCTCGACCCCCAGCTCAATGGCGGATTCCTTGAGGAAATAACGGGCCAATGCCGGGATGTCCTCGCGCCGCTCGCGCAGCGGTGGCAGGTGCAGGCGAATCACGTTCAAGCGGTGGAACAGGTCTTCGCGGAAACGACCGTCCTTGACCCGGCTTTCCAGATTCTGGTTGGTGGCGGCGATGATGCGCACGTTGGTTTCGACCTGGTCGTGGCCGCCGACGCGATAAAACTTTCCATCTGACAGCACGCGCAACAGCCGGGTTTGCAGCTCCGCCGGCATGTCGCCAATCTCATCGAGAAACAAGGTGCCACCGTTGGCCTGTTCGAATCGGCCTTTGCGCTGCGTGGTGGCACCGGTGAAGGCGCCTTTTTCATGGCCAAACAATTCCGACTCGAGCAATTCACTCGGGATGGCGGCGATGTTGATCGCGATAAAGGGGTTATCGGCACGCGGGCTGTGGTTGTGCAGGGCGCGCGCGACCAACTCCTTGCCGGTGCCGGATTCACCATTGATCAGGACGCTCAGGTTCGAACTTGATAACCGGCCAATGGCGCGAAACACTTCCTGCATCGCCGGGGCCTCACCGATGATCTCGGGCGTGTGTTCGTGACTCGGGACAACCGTCTTTTGTCGGCGGCGGTGTTCGATGGCGCGTTGCACCAGACGCACGGCCTCGTCCACGTCGAAGGGCTTCGGCAGGTATTCAAAGGCGCCACCACGGTAGGAGGACACCGCGCTTTCGAGGTCGGTGTGCGCGGTGATGATGATCACGGGAATTTCCGGGGCCTTGGTGTTGATGGCCTGGAGCAGACCCAGCCCGCTGATACCCGGCATGCGGATGTCGGTGACGATGACAGTGGGCTGTTGCCGATCGAGCATGTCCGCGATGTCGTTCGCGGATTCGAAGGTTTTTACCGACATCCCGGCCTGCGTGAGCGCCTTTTCCAGCACCCAGCGGATGGAGCGGTCGTCGTCGATGACCCAAACGATCTCAGATCTGGCCATGGCTGTTCTCTAATGGGAGGTAAAGGGTGAAAACCGTTTCGCCCGGACGGCTGCGGCACTCAATCAGACCGCCGTGCTTGGCAGCGATGTCCTGGGCGATGGAGAGCCCAAGGCCGGTACCTTCCGGTTTCCCGGTGATCATGGGGTAGAAAATGTGTTCTTGCAGGTCTTCCGGGATCCCAGGGCCGCTGTCCTCGATGTCGACGCGCAACACCAGACGATGGCGTTTGTGGCCGATGGTGAACTGGCGCTCGATGCGTGTACGCAGGTGGATGGTGCCCGCGTTGTGCATTGCCTCCACGGCGTTGCGGACCATGTTTAACACCGCCTGAGTCAGCTGCTCCGGGTCGCCCTCGAATTCGGGCAGGCTTGGGTCGTATTCCTGAATAATGGTGAGCCCCACCGGCACTTCTACCAGGATCAGCTTGCGCACATGTTCCAGGATCTCATGCACGTTGACCGGTATTTTCTTTAGCGGCTGGTGCGGACCGATCATGCGGTCCACGAGATTCCGTAGCCGGTCGGCCTCGTGGATAATGATGCGCGTGTATTCCTTAAGAGATTTGTCCGGGAGTTCGCGTTCCAGCAACTGCGCTGCGCCGCGTAACCCCCCGAGCGGGTTTTTGATCTCGTGGGCCAGCCCACGCATGACCGCGCGGTTGGCCGCTTGACGGTCGAGCAAATTCTCGTCGCGGGCCAGGCGCAGTAACCGATCCACTTGCGTGATTTCCACGAGTAACGCGTTATCGCTGTTGCCGCCCATCAACGGTGTGACGGTGCAGTCGACGGTAATGGTGCGTGCGCCTGGCAGTATCAGGCGTATGCCCCGGGCCGTAAATGGATGGTTACTTTCGTGTGTCTGGTTCAGGGCGCGCACCAGCAGTCGGCTGTGCGGCAGCAGATCGGAAAGATCCTGGCCAATCGCCTTTTTCGCGCTAACTTCAAACAGCATTTCCCCAGAAGGGTTGATGCTGGTTAGATGCAGACTGGCATCGAACGTCAGCACGGCCGTCGTCAGGTTTTCGAGTATGTGCGCAGAATATTCTTGGAGCATGCTTCCTCGACCAAGAAAATTAGGGCCTGCACGGTTTGGCAGCACAACCTTATTTTCCTTTAAGATAAACAGGCTAACTAAATTCTAAACTAGGAAATTACCACATGCACTATTTTGGTGCATAGAACTGTTTCCATGAAAAAGAACGCCCCCTTGCGGGGGCGTCCAGTTTGCGGCTTTGATCAGCACAACCCTTAGACGCTGTAGTACATGTCGAACTCGATTGGATGCGTGGTCATGCGGAAACGCGTGACATCCTGCATCTTGAGCTCGATGTAGGCATCAATCAGGTCGTTGGTGAACACGCCGCCCTTGGTCAGGAACTCGCGGTCCTTGTTCAGGGCTTCCAGTGCCTGGTCGAGCGCGTGACACACGGTCGGGATCTTCTTTTCCTCTTCCGGCGGCAGATCGTACAGATCCTTGTCCGAGGCTTCGCCCGGATGGATCTTGTTCTGGATACCGTCGAGACCGGCCATCATCATGGCGGCGAACGCCAAGTACGGGTTCGCACCCGGATCCGGGAAACGCACCTCGATACGACGGGCCTTCGGGTTCGGCACGTATGGGATACGGATCGAGGCCGAGCGGTTGCGCGCGGAGTAGGCGAGCATGACCGGGGCTTCGAAGCCAGGCACCAGACGCTTGTAGCTATTGGTCAGCGGGTTGGTGATGGCATTCAGTGCACGCGCGTGCTTGATAATGCCTCCGATGTAGTAGAGCGCGATCTGCGACAGACCGCCGTACTCGTTGCCCGAGAACAGGTTCTTGCCATCTTTCGCGAGCGACTGATGTACATGCATGCCAGAGCCGTTGTCGCCGACGATTGGCTTCGGCATGAAGGTCGCGGTCTTACCGTAGCTGTGCGCGACGTTATGCACGCAGTACTTGTAGATTTGCAGCTCGTCGGCCTTCTTGATCAGGGTGTTGAACTTCATGCCGATTTCGTTCTGGCCGGCGGTCGCCACTTCGTGGTGATGGGTTTCGACGATCAGGCCCATCTCTTCCATGGCGAGGCACATGGCCGAGCGGATATCCTGCTGTGAGTCGACTGGCGGCACCGGGAAATAGCCGCCCTTCACAGTCGGACGGTGACCAAGGTTGCCGCCCTCGTACACCTTCTCGGTGTTCCAGGAAGCTTCTTCGGAATCGATTTTTACGAAGCAGCCACTGATGTCGGCACCCCAGCGGATATCGTCGAAGATGAAGAATTCGGCCTCGGGACCGAAGAACGCGGTGTCAGCAATACCGGTGCTCTTGAGGTAGGCCTCGGCCCGGCGCGCCAGAGAACGCGGGTCGCGCTCATAGCCCTGCATGGTGCTGGGCTCAACGATGTCGCAACGCAGGATTAATGTTGGCTCTTCCATGAACGGGTCCATCATGGCGGTCGAGGTATCCGGCATCAGGATCATGTCAGACTCATTGATGCCCTTCCAGCCGGCGATCGAGGAGCCATCGAACATCTTGCCTTCCTCGAAGGTCGAGGCGTCGACCTGATGATGGGGCACGGAAACGTGTTGCTCCTTGCCCTTGGTATCGGTGAAACGATAGTCAACGAACTTGACCTTCTTGTCTTTGATCATTTTGAGAACATCAGCGCCAGACATCGGGAATCCTCCTCAGGAATAATGTGTATGTGCTGCGGGCGGCAGCGGTAATTGCGCGCTTATCTTTGCACGAAATATGCCCAGTAACAAAATAACTTAAAAACATGCAGTTATATTGAATCTAACCATCAGAATACATAAATATTGCACCAATATAGTGCGTAACAAAACACTAATGCATCATATTGGTGCATTAACTAAAACGAACATCTAAGGTCTTGATATCGTGATCTTCGCTGACGGCAACGACCATGCGTTGCGCGAGTTTTTGCGCTTCGTTACCGTTCGCGACCACGGAAAGGGGCAACAGCACTTCGACGTCGATATGTCCGTTGAGATAATGCAGAGTCGTATGCCGGATGTGCCGTGATTCAGGAATGTCCCGGAAGTAATGGTCAAGACGTTGCTGAACTTTATCGCGGAGCGGCAAGTTGGCGCAGCTCGGTCCGCTGATGTCTTCTTCCGTATCAATATGCACCATGACATCGCTGAGTGGGGCAATTTCGCCAATCAGCTTCATGCGCACCATCTCGCTGATCTGGTGACCTTCCGACACGGATATTTTGTCGTCGACGATGATGTGCACGTCCGCTAACGCCTGTCCCCCAACGCGGCGTGTGCGTAGCAGATGCAGTGCCTTGACCCCACTGACGGAAAAGATGATCTGGCGTATTGAGTCGAGGTCTTCCGTGGCAAGCCCGGTATCGATCAGCTCGCGCAGGGCTTGCCAGGCGAGGTCAACGCCGACCTTGGCGACCATGAGCGCGACCACGATAGCCGCTACCGAATCCAGATAGGCAAAACCCATCATGCTGCCGGCAATTCCCGCCGCCACGATCAACGATGACAAGGCGTCGGAGCGATGGTGCCAAGCGTTGGCGCGGAGCATGCTTGAGTCGTAGCGGTCGGCGACGACCATGGTGTATCGGTAAAGCGCTTCTTTGGCAAAAAGCGTCACGATGGCGATCCACAGGGTTATGGCGGAGGGGGTGATGAAGACAGTAGCCGTGGACAGGCGCATGCCGGCATTGATCGCAATACCGGCACCGACCGCGATTAGTACGATTCCAAGAATCATCGTGACGGCGGTCTCGATGCGTGCATGACCGTAGGGATGTTCTTCGTCCGCGGCTTTTTTCCCGTATTTCAGAGCATAGAGCACCATGAAATCGGTGATGAAATCCGAAAGAGTATGCATGCCATCGGCGACCAACGCCTGGGAGTGGCCGATGACCCCGATAACGACCTGCGCAACGGTCAGAATCAGATTCCAGAAAACGCTTACCAAAGTCACGCGCCGGCTCGCCTCATAACGCGACGTGTCGCTAGTGTCGCTGGTGTCGTGTTCGTGCGCTGCGCTCATGTATTTCCTACACGTAAGGTGATGGAGATATCGTTGTTATCGCGGCGTGTGGTCAGCACCTCATGGCCGTGGACGCGGCACCAGGCCGGGATATCGTGCAGGGCCCCGGGATCGGTGGCAAACACCTCCAGCGTGTCTCCGGGCAACAGTTCCGCGATCCGGTTCTGGGCGCGTATCACGGGCATCGGACACAGGAGAAAGCGGACATCGAGCTCGTAATGGCTCACAGATACCACTCCGACGGGATGGTTTCGGCCGGAAGCGGCGATACATGGAGTACCCGGCTGTGGCCCTGGGTATCCGTAACCGTGACGCTCACCGTGTTTGTTTCGCGCCCCTTGCCGAAGCGCGCCGTGAGGCGGGCAGCGAGCTCCAGGTCGTCATCATTCATCGTGCCGTCAACCATGACCAGCGGGCCCTGATGGCTCGTGGCTTGGAGATGGACAAAGCGTTTGCGGTAGCCGCTGAGGAAATTGTTCTCGCCCTCGTCGCGTCCCACGATGAGCTTGAAATGTGGGCGTGGTCGCAGGTGCCGCCCGACCTTGAGCAGCATGATGTCATCCAGTTCGTATTGTTTGGTGCCGCGGAACTGCCACAGGTCGGCGAGCTTGTGGGAGTACTGTTCGTTGGTGAGAAAGCAGCAACCGCCGGCGGGTTGGGCGTAATCCTTGAACCCATACTGCGCCGCAAGCCGCATCTGTGGTTTGCGGCCGCGGCCGTTGAAATCGTGCAGTTTAGTGCGGTCCACCCAGCCTTCACGCTCGGGCAGGGTCTCGGGCAGGAGCTGTGCGCACAGCGGTCGCAGCAGGCGGTCGAAGGCCCCCGATTCGCGCGCCACCACCGGCATGGTGTCCCGGCGTTGCGACATCGGGCGCTGGCCGATGACCTCGCCGGTGATGATGAAGTCGAACTGGTTTTTTTCCATCCACTCACGCGCCTTGCGCACCATGAACCCTTTGCAGTCGAGACAGGGATTGAGATTGGAACCGTAGCCATGCTTGGGGTTGATGACGACGTCCTTGTAATCCTCGATGACGTCGACGATATGCAACTTGATGCCGAGTTGTTCCGCCACCCACAGCGCGTTGTTGCGCTTGGGTTTGTCCTGATGCTCGCGGCGGATCGCATGGGTGTGCCCTTCGACACAAAAGCCGGTGTAAAAATTGATACCCTCGACGTGAATGCCCTGTTCGAGGATGACCTTGACGGCGAGCATCGAATCCAGCCCGCCCGAAATCAACGCCACCGCCCTTCGACGTGCGGGGACGCCGGTTTGAGGCAAGAGGCCAGATGCAGGGAGCGCTTGGGATGACATGGGAGTGACCACCGTCAACGGTCAGGGGCGGGGAATAGTAGCCTAAATGCGAATCGTCGGCACGCTTTACGGGTACGCAGGGCTGTAGCCCATAAAAATAAAAACGGGCCCGACGTGGGCCCATTTCTCATTTTTTTACCGGCCTTTAACGGGGGCCGGCTTCTCCTCCGTCGTGGTGATTCAGGCGATACCCAAAGCACGGGGGCGACATTAGCGAAAAGTACGGACGATGTCCATCGTGGTCGTCGTCAAAGTCCTTAAATATCAGCTATTCAGGGGTCAGCGGTTTTCGCTGCCAAGGAAGAAGTCGAGGACGCCATGATGGTCGGTGCTCATTTCCAGAAGCCGGACATTCAATGCCAGAAATTAAATTCCTGTCCGCCATAACGCACACCGAAGGAGTCGCCAAGACGCGGGTGGTGAAACACAAAGGCCAGCGGTTCCGTCTCAATCTCCAGGTGCTTGGTGACGGTCTTGAGGCGGTGTGCAGGTTCGCCAACTGTTTTGGCCTGATTTTCACCGCGCACCTGCGCAAATAAGCCGCTAGTCCGGGGCGGCGGAGGAATAGCGCGATGTTAGGTTAGAATAAACAGGACGATCAGTGCACCCGCCGTGTATTCAGGAGTGATTTCTGTAAAATGCCCTGCCGGCGCCATGCGCAGGAATGCCGTGAGCCCAGTCAGAACAACGTAAAAAAACACCACCGCGAACAGCAAGGGTTTTTCGTGCGCTGTGGAAATGGCCATGAGGAACACATTGTTGAGCCGGCCCGTGCCGGCGGAAGGATCAATTCGGCATGTTCAGGAAAAGACGTAAAAGCAAAAACAAGTGGCTCGGTTTCCTGGCGCAGTTTCTGCGCGTGCTGCGTTGGGGCCTCCGCATTTTGCTGCTGCTGTTGATTCTGGATTTTTTCTACCTTGCCATTACTTGGCCGGACTGGAGCAAGCTAAGTTCCGGATTGGCGCCGAAATCAGCCTTCATTCACGAATACGAGAAACGCCAGGCGGAAAACAAGGAACTTCCACGGCTCAACTGGCAGCCGGTATCTTTCTCCGCGATCCCGAAGCATGTGATCCGCGCGGTCATTCTCGCCGAGGATGCCCGTTTTTATGAGCACAGCGGATTTGACCTCATCGCCTTCCGCGAGGCGATGGATTACAACCTGACGGAGGGCCGGTTCGTACTGGGGGGCAGCACCATCTCGCAGCAGACGGCCAAGAACCTGTTTTTGAGTTCGGCCAAAAACCCGCTGCGCAAATGGCATGAGCTCATCCTGACGTGGGGTATGGAACAGCACTTCACCAAGAAGCGGATTCTCGAAATCTATCTCAACGTGGCCGAATTCGGAAAGGGTGTCTACGGCGCGCAGGCGGCGGCGCAGAAGTATTGGGGCATCAATATCGGCGATGTCTCCGCGGCCCAGGCGGCGGAACTGGCGGCGACCCTGCCCGGTCCCGTGAAGAACAACCCGGCCACGCGTACCCCTTATTTCGAAAAACGGGCACAGAAGATTCTGGCGCTGCTCGAACGTTTCCCGGGCGATGCTGTGGATGCCGTCTACCCAAGCCATCCTGAGCTGTTCTCCCCACCGCCAGACAATGGGGATTCGCCGGTGGTGGAGGAACACCTCCCCGAACGGGCCAGACCGTTTTAACCGCCCATCGCCTGCGGGCGCTCCGACAGGGTATAATTTCCACCAAACAAGCCGGACGCCCCGCATAAAACCGCCTGTGACTTTTCAGGAACTCATATTCACACTCTCTCAGTATTGGGCTCGCCAGGGTTGCGTCATCCTGCAGCCTTACGATATGGAAATGGGCGCGGGCACGTTCCACACCGCCACCTTCCTGCGGGCGCTCGGCCCGGAGCCGTGGAAGGCCGCTTATGTACAGCCCACGCGTCGTCCCAAGGATGGCCGCTATGGCGATAACCCGAACCGCCTGCAGCATTACTATCAGTTCCAGGTGGTACTCAAACCCTCGCCGGACAATATCCAGGAACTCTATCTCGACTCTCTGCGCGCACTGGGGATTGATACCAGCGTGCATGACATCCGTTTTGTCGAGGACGACTGGGAATCGCCCACGCTTGGGGCGTGGGGTTTGGGCTGGGAGGTGTGGCTCAATGGCATGGAGGTGACGCAGTTCACCTACTTCCAGGAAGTCGGTAGCCTGTCGTGCAAACCGGTACTTGGCGAAATCACTTACGGCCTCGAACGCCTCGCGATGTACTTGCAGGGCGTGGAAAACGTGTTCGATCTAACGTGGACCAAAGGCATCACCTACGGCGACGTGTACCACCAGAACGAGGTCGAACAATCCAAATACAATTTCGAACACTCGAACGTGAACTGGCTGTTCCAGCAGTTCAACAGCCTCGAGTCCGAGGCCAAGCGTCTGATGGAAGCGGGTCTGCCGTTGCCGGGGTTCGAGATGGTGATGAAGTGCTCGCATACTTTCAACCTGCTCGATGCCCGCGGCGCGATTTCCACCACCGAGCGCGCCGCCTATATCGGACGCGTGCGCGCGCTGGCGCGGCAGGTGGCGCAGAGCTACTACGAATCGCGCGAACGTCTGGGGTTTCCGATGTGCAGGAAACACGAACAACCCGCGCCAAAGCAGACAAAGAAGAAATAAGCCATGGCGAATCAAAGCCTGCTCATTGAACTTCTTACCGAAGAGTTGCCGCCGAAGTCGCTCACGCGCCTGTCCCAGGCCTTCAGCCGCAATGTGTTCGAGGGACTGAAAGAGAAAGGGTTTTTGAGCGCCCATTCCGAGGTTGAACCTTTTGCCACGCCCCGGCGTCTGGCTGTGCGGGTTTCGGGCGTGCTGGCGAAACAGCCGGATCGCATGGTGGAGCGCAAGGGCCCGGCCGTCACTGCCGGTTATGGCGCCGATGGCCAACCCACACCGGCGCTGCTCGGCTTTGCCAAATCCTGCGGCGTGGAAGTCACCAAACTCGAAAAGCGCCAGGGGGACAAGGGCGAGCAATTTGTGTACGGCTTCAAACAAAAGGGCGAGCAACTGGCCAAGCACCTTACGGCCATTGTCGAAACAAGCCTGAAAAAACTGCCAGTGCCGAAGATGATGCGTTGGGGCAGCGGCGAGGCGCAGTTCGTGCGTCCGGTGCACGGGCTCATCCTGCTGCACGGCGCCAGGATCATTCCTGGCGCCGTGCTGGGAATCAAAAGTGGCAGGAAAACCCTTGGCCACCGCTTCCTGAGCAGGGGTGCGGTGACTATCACCCATGCCGATCATTACGAAAAACTTCTCGAACGCAGGGGTGCGGTGATCGCGCGCCATGAAACGCGTACCCAGATGATCCAGAAGCAGCTCGATGAAACCGTGAGGAAGTTGGGCAAGGCGGTTACCTGGAATGTGGGTAAGGGCCCTGATCTGGTCGAGGAGGTAACGAGCCTCGTTGAATATCCCGTCGTTTATGTGGGTACGTTCAGCCAGGACTTTCTGGAAGTGCCGAAGGAATGCCTTGTCACCAGCATGCAGCAGCATCAGAAATATTTCCCGCTCGAGAATGGCCAGGGAAAGCTGCTGCCACAATTCCTGTTCATCAGCAACATTAAGACCAAAACACCGAAACATATCATCCATGGCAACGAACGCGTTTTACGGGCGCGGTTGTCGGACGCCAAGTTCTTCTACGACCAGGATCGCAAGACAAAACTTGCGGACCGCGTGCCGCGGCTTGCCAATGTGGTCTACCACAACAAGCTCGGCAGCCAGTTGGAGCGCGTCGAGCGCATCCAGAAACTGGCGGGAGAAATTGCACGTCTGGTCCATGCTGACGTCATAACGGCCGAGCGCGCCGCCTATTTGAGCAAGGCCGATCTTCTCACCGACATGGTGGGTGAGTTTCCGGAGCTTCAGGGCGTGATGGGCCGTTATTATGCCCAACACGACGGTGAATCATCGGGCGTGGCGGAAGCCATCGAACAGCATTACTGGCCGCGTTTTGCCGGTGATGCCCTGCCGGCGAGCCGCGAAGCCGCCGCAGTGGCGCTGGCCGACCGTCTCTACAGTCTGGCGGGTATGTTCGGTATCGGCCAACAACCGACCGGCGAGAAGGACCCGTTCGGATTGCGCCGTGCGGCGCTTGGCCTGATTCGCATTGTGATCGAGAAAGACCTGCCTCTCAGCCTGAATGCTCTGACCGATCTCGCATTTAGTGTTTTCCCGGGCAGCATCGGACAGGCGCATACAGACGTCGAGAATTTCGTTTTCGATCGTCTTTCCGGCTATTTGCGAGATAGTGGAGCCACGGCGCAGGAGGTGGAAGCGGTATTGTCGCGCCGACTCGTGAATCTTGCCGAAGTACCCAAAATCCTCAAGGCGGTGCGGGTTTTTCAGGCTATGCCAGAGGCAGCGGCCCTAGCCGCCGCCAACAAGCGTATAGTCAATATAGTGAAAAAGGCCGGCGCCGAGTTTGTTAATGCCGAACCGGGTAAACTCAGCGAGCCGGCCGAGCGCGTCCTTTTCGATGCCATGCTCAAACTCAGGCCGGCCGTGGAATCGCGTTTCAAGGCACGCGATTACACGGGCGCCCTTCAGATGCTCGCCGGACTCAAACAGCCGGTCGATGCTTTCTTCGACGGCGTGATGGTGATGGCTGAGGAGAAAGCAGTTCGCGAGAACCGTTTGGCGTTGCTCGGCGATCTCAAGGCACTGATGAACCGGGTTGCAGATATCTCTAGGCTGGCCACCTAAAGCATACAGGGTATTCATATGAATCATGATTCCTATCAAGCCATGCAGGCGGAAGTCCAGGCCTTCCATCACAAGCACCGGTTCAAGGAAACCGGGGGTGAGGAACTGGCCTACCGCGTGGCGCTCATGACGGAGGAACTGGGCGAGATTTCCGCGTGTGTGACCAAGGGCAAGAGCAAGGAAGCGCTGGCCGAGGAATGCGCCGATCTTTATATCCTGCTGCTCGGCACCGCGATCGCTGCGGACTTCGATCTTAGCAAAGCTTTCTGGGACAAGATGAAAAAGATCGAGACGCGCCAGTCACGCCTGATCAACGGCCGTATCCGCGTGTCGGAATTCAAGGACTAAGGACGCAGACGCAAGGCATGAAACTCGTCATCCTCGATCGCGACGGCGTCATCAACGAAGACTCGGACGAGTACATCAAGTCGCCCGAGGAGTGGGTTCCCATTCCCGGCAGCCTCGAAGCCATCGCCCGTTTGCACCGCGACGGCTACAAGATCATCATTGCCAGCAACCAGTCAGGCGTTGCCCGCGGGCTGTTCGACATGGACACGCTTGGGCGCATTCACGCCAGAATGCTCGAAGCCGTGCGTGCCAAAGGTGGTGAAATCGACTCCATCTTTTTCTGTCCGCACGGACCCGATGACGGTTGCCAATGCCGCAAGCCGCGCTCCGGCCTGTTCCAGGAAATCGCCGAGCGGCTCAAGGTCAACCTGAACGGCGTGTACGCCGTCGGCGATTCTGAACGCGATGTGGTGGCGGCACGCGAGCTTTCCGCACGCCCGGTGCTGGTGCGCACCGGTAAAGGAAAGCGTACCCTAAAGAAAAGCAAATCTCTCAGTGATGTGCCGGTGTTTGACGATTTGGCGGCCTTTGCGGATAGCCTCCTGTCCGGCGCCCTGCCCGCGGGTTGACGTGCAGTCGCTGCGTTCCTTTCCGTTCAATCTGATGATGTGGGTGTCGGTGCTGTTGTTCGTGCCACTCGCGCTGCTCACCTACCCGTTCCCGCTGTCCGTCCGTTATCGCTTTATCAGCCAGTGGGCGCGGTTTCAGATGTTCATGTTGAAACATCTCTGCCGGCTCGATTACCGCATTGAAGGTCGGAAACACCTCCCGCCAGGTCCGGCGATCATTCTGTCCAAGCATCAGTCGGCATGGGAAACCATTGCGTTCCAGCAGATTTTCCCGCAACAGACCTGGGTGCTGAAACGCGAACTGATATGGGTGCCGTTGTTTGGCTGGGGGCTCGCACTGCTCAAGCCCATTGCCATCGATCGTGGATCGGGACGAAAGGCGATAGAGCAGGTGGTGGAGCAAGGGCGTGAGCGGCTGCAAAACGGGACGTGGGTGGTGGTCTTTCCGGAAGGCACGCGCGTCGCGCCGGGACACAAACGGCGCTACGGCATCGGCGGCGCGGTGCTCGCCGCTGAAACCGGCTATCCCGTGGTGCCGGTGGCGCACAATGCCGGTTCTTTCTGGCCACGGCGCGGCTTCCACAAACGCGCCGGCATTATCGATGTCGTCATAGGCCCGACCATCGACAGCCGCGGCAAGACGGCGGAAGAAATAAAACATCTGGCGGAGACATGGATCGAAGCGACGATGCCGCGGCTTGAGAAACAGGGGGAATTATTGGGTGCGAAGACGGATGGGTAATTCCACGGCTTAGAGTTGTGCTTCGAGCCCGCGTCTCCAGTGTTCCATGAACGTGCGGACCGTGCTGATGAACTCGGGATCGTGGTCGGTACGGTTCATGGTGAGGTGCACGACGATTTTCTCCGGTGCCGGCGGCAAGCCGGTGGTGATGGTCCAAGCGAGGGTGTTCGGGCACTTGGGTAGGGTGAAGCGCACGCCACCGCGGATCGGTTCGCGGCGGACGAAGAACAGGCCCCAGACGCAATAAATCTCGCCTTCGTTGCCGTCGTGCGACAGCACTTGAGTAATCGAAGCGCAGAAGGTCGGCAGCGAGGCGATATCAAGCCGTGCCTGCAAGGCATCGTCGTCAATTATTTTCTCTGCGGCGGCGAAGAATTCCATGACGTGATTATGCCGTGGACGCGTTGCTCAGGGCAGCGAATTCTGCAAGCGACAGGGTCTCCGCGCGTCGGATGGGATCAATACCGAGCGCCTGCATCTCTTCTGCGCACAGCCAGTCCTTGAGCGTGTTGCGTAGCACCTTGCGCCGGCTGGTGAACGCCGCCTGCACCAGGCGCGCAAATTTCTCCGGGTCGCTAACCGCCACCGGCGGTGTGGCATGGGGCACCAGGCGCGCCACGCTTGAGTCCACCTTTGGTGGCGGGGTGAAGGCGCCCGGCGCGACATCGAACAGCTTTTCCACCGCGCAGCGGTACTGGATCATCACCGACAGCCGACCATAATCCTTGCCGCCCGGGGCGGCACACATCCGGTCCACAACCTCTTTTTGCAGCATGAACAGCATGTCCTGGATGCATCCGGCCTGGTCGAGCAGGTGGAACAGCAGCGGCGTCGAGATATTGTAAGGGAGGTTTCCGATCAGCCGCAGCTTGCGATCCGATGGTGCAAGTCGGCAGAAATCGAATTTGAGCGCATCGGCGCTGTGGAGGGTGAGGCGTTCTGGCGCAAATTCGGTGTTGAGCCGGGTGACCAGATCGCGGTCGAGTTCCACGGCATACAGGTGACCCAGTTTTTCCAGCAGCGCGCGCGTGAGTACGCCGGTTCCCGGGCCGATCTCCACAACCTGGTCGTCGGGCTTGGGCGAGAGCGCCGCCACAATTTGGCGGATGACGTGGCGGTCATGCAGAAAGTGCTGGCCGAAGCGTTTTTTGGGGTTGGGTCGGTTCACGCAAGAAAAAAATTTTACAGGGTTAACAGGATTGTCAGGGATTTACAGGATTAAATCAGTATCAGTAAAGGATTTTTAATCCTGAGGAATCAGGTTAATCCTGTTTATTTTGTTTGTTGACGAGCGTCAATGCCAGCTCGATCGCGGCGGTGAGACTCGACATGTCGGCGCGACCGGTGCCAGCGAGTTCGAGCGCCGTGCCGTGGTCCACGGAAGTGCGTATAAACGGAAGCCCCAAGGTGATGTTGATGGCATGGGCGAAATCATGGTGTTTCAGCACCGGCAGACCTTGATCGTGGTACATGGCGAGTACCACATCCACCCCCGCAAGTTGCGATGGAACAAACGCCGTGTCGGCGGGCGCCGGCCCGCGCAGGCGCATGCCGCGCGCCGTCAGGGCCTTTATCACCGGCTCGATGGTTTCGATTTCCTCGCGTCCGAGATGCCCGGATTCGCCGGCGTGGGGGTTGAGGCCACACACGAGAATTACCGGATCGGCGATGCCGAATCTGGTTTGCAGGTCGTGGTGCAGGATTTCCAGCACTTGGGTTAAACGTTCACGCGTGATCGCTCTCGGCACTGCGGCCAGCGGGAGATGGGTGGTGGCAAGTGCGACACGCAGCTTACCTGCAGCGAGCATCATCACCGGCTGCGCGCCGCCCGCGCGCTCGGCCAGAAATTCGGTATGGCCGGTAAAGGGCTGGCCGGCGTCGTTGATAACACCCTTGTGTACCGGTCCGGTGACGAGCGCATCGAATTCGTGACGCAGACAGCCGTCCGCGGCGATTTTCAGGGTTTCAATAACGTAGGCCGCGTTGGCGGGGTCGAGTTTGCCGGGCGTGACCGGGTGCGCTGTTTTGACCGGGAGAACGTACACGCCTTTGCTGACCGTGCGGCCCGTCCATGGCGCTGCCGTGAAGGGCAGGCCCAGAATTTTGGCACGCTGTTCAAGCAGACCGGGGTCGGCAATCAGCACCAGCGCCGCCGCGAGGGGCCGCCGCGCGAACTGGAGACACAGGTCCGGTCCGACGCCAGCGGGTTCGCCAGGGGTGAGGGCAATAATGGAGGTTTTATTCATGCTTCAAGAAGCAAGTAGCCAGGGAGAGCAGCAAGTCATTCGGGGTTTACTTGCAATTTGTTACTTGTATCTTGCTACTCTAATTCGCGTCGTCCTGGAGATATTCCACGAACGCCTCGTCGCGCAACTGCCGCGCCCACTGTTCATAACGTTCATCGGCCTTGCGTGCATGAATCTGACTGTGCGCATTGGCAGTCAGCCGTTCCTGGCTCATGTCGTGACGGCGGCGCTCCAGCACCTGAATGAGATGCAGTCCGAAGGAGGACTTTACCGGTTGGCTCAGCTGATTTGGGTTGAGCGCATTCATGGCCTTCTCGAATTCCGGAACCATCTGCCCCGGGCTGGTCCAGCCAAGGTCGCCGCCGTTGGCGGCGGAGCCGGTGTCCTCGGAATGGGCACGCGCGAGTGCCGCAAAATCATCGCCGTTTTCTATGCGTTCGCGCAGAGTGAGCAGCTTGTTCCGGGCATCATCCAATGACTGGATTTCACTTGGGCGCAGCAGGATGTGACGGACATGGGTCTGCATCACTTCGTTCGACTGGCTGTCGCCGCGTTTGTCGATCAGCTTCACAATATGAAAGCCGTTGGGACCACGGATGATGTCGCTGATGTTGCCGGGAGCCATTCCCTTGAGTGAACTCAGGAACAACTCGGGCAGTTCGCCGGCCTTGCGCCATCCCAGGTTTCCGCCCTTCAGGGCGTCGCTGCCCTGCGAGAAGCTCACCGCCACTTGTTCGAAATCGCCGCCCTGTTTGAGTTGGCGGTGGATTTCCTCAGCGCGTTTCTTCGCCGCCTGGATTGCTTCGGGCGAGGCGGACTCGGGGATGCCGATCAGGATATGCGAGATATTGTAGGAAACATCCATGTCCGCCCGGTTCTCGCGATTTTCGAGGAAAGCACTGACCTCGTTGTCGGTGACGATGACACGGTTGCCGATTTCGCGTTCCAGCAATTGCTGGATGGTCAGCTGGTCGCGGATCTGGGCACGATGCGCGGCGATATTCACGCCGCTCTGGGTCATGGCCTTGTGAAAATTCTCCACGCTCATGTGATTGCGTTGGGCGATGGATTCCACGGCCTGGTCGATGTCGGATTCGGAGACGTGGATGCCTGTCTGGGTTGCGAGTTGCAATTGCAGGCGTTCGAGCACCATGCGCTCGATCAGTTGCTTCTTGAGCACGTTGTCCGGCGGGATTTTTATTTTTTCGGCGGTGAGTTGCTTCTTGGTTTCCACGAGGCGGTTGTTCACCTCGGATTCAGTAATCACATCGTCATTGACGATAACCAGGATGCGGTCGACCTCGCTGGCGGTCGCATGGGTTTGCGGTACGGCCGACAATGCCGCCGGGGGCAGCAGGACCGAGACAACCAGCGCCAGGCGGATAAATGAACGTGTTATGGGATGGGTGGATGAGAACATTTTCTTCAGACAAAACGGAGACGGTGATGGTTCCCCTGGCCGGATCGCACCAGAGCTGCGCTAGAATAGCATAAAACTAGGGCGCTATCGGCTCTTCGGGTTTCGGCCTGTTAACGGGGAAGGAAAATACGCTTTGCTGCAATGGGCTGTCCGGTACGCGCCCCTGTTTGGCCAAGCCGATCAACTCGAACTCAAACATGATCGAATTGGCCTGAATACCCGTGGTGCCATAGGTGGTATCGGCGACCAGCCGGCGTGCGGCCAAGACGCGCACCGCCCAGCAGCAGGCGTTGTACTCAAACCCGGCGTAGCTGTCGACGTTGTGGCGGTCTTGCAGTGAGTACAGCGAGCGCGCCCGCAGGGTCCAGCGCCCCTGGATCGGCCATTCGGCGGAGACCTCCGCTTGGTCGATCAGTTCGTCGCGGCTCTGGCGGCGGCCGACGTTCACAATCCGGTTTTTCGCCGGGTTGTACTGGAGATAATAACTGTATTTCTGGACATGGTTGTCCTCGCGGTTCCACTGTATGTTGGTGCGGGCGTGCCAGTTGCCGGAGAGTAGGGCATAGGCTTCGCCGACGATGTCTGAGGCGGCGGCGGTTGTCGTGCCCACCGGTGCGGTGGTGATGGTTGTCGTCGCTCCGGTGGTCATGGTAGTGGTTGTCAGGGCGCCGACTTTCAGGTTACTGAAATAATAAATACGCCCCACGCTTGCACGCAGGCGCTCAACGCCGTCCTTATCGTCGAGAAAGCGTGTGGTGACACCCAAGGCCGCCTGGTTGGCGTCGCCCTGACGGTCGCCCCCGGAGTAACGGTTATCGCGGAACAAACTGGAGAAGTTCAGGTCTGCGAGGCCGGTGTCGAAGATGGGCAGGCTGTCCTGATTTTTGTAAGGAACGTAAAGGTAGAACAGGCGTGGCTCCAGGGTCTGGTTGTAGAGTTTGCCGCCCCACGTCGAGTCGCGTTCGAAGAAGAGCCCACTGTCGAGGCTGAAAACCCCAGCGGTGGTTCCCGGCGTGTCGTCGGTGGCTCCGGTAAGGTTGTATGAGATTTGGCGCACGCCGATTTTGGGTGTCAGGAAGCTGTAACTGTTCGATAGCGGCAGACTGATGGCCGGGCCGAGGCTCATGCGCTCCCCAGCCACTTTTGTGGTTTCCTCGTGGCGGAAATTCACGGCCTCGCTGTCGAAGGAATAGTTCACGCGGTTCGGTTCGATTGGCGGACTGGCTGCCAGGTTGAGCTGCGGTAGGCGCGCGTAGGGACGCGCGTCGATGGGTATGGTCTTGTCGACGGTCTGGTATTCAGATGCGAGCACGGAGAAATTCCACGGCGAGCCACGATAGTTGGCCACGGCATTCTGCGGCAGAAATGTCTGGCTGGTGATCTGCAAGTTGTCGCCGAAGTCGCTTAGGTAGTCTTTGTCGGAGACACCGCGCATATCAATGTTGCCGGTCCATAGCGGGCTGAATACCTCTTTGTGTTTGTAGATGCCGGCGAAGCGATTATCGCCATTGGCCCGGTTGTCGTTCGGCAGATATTCAAATTCGGCTTGTCCTTCCGAGTGCCGGGTCAGGTAACGGAATTCATTCTGCACCTGTAGCCCGCGGAACGACATGAGTCGGGGCGTGAAGGTATCGTCATAATTCGGCGCGATGTTCCAGTAGTACGGCGTCGCCAGTTCCGTTCCAAGTTTGCCCGATACCCCGATCCTGGGCGCGAGGAATCCCGACTTGCGCTGGTCGGAGATCGGGAAGTCGAGATACGGAAAGTAGAAAAGGGGCACGCCCTGAAAGGTGACCGTGGTGTGGTGGGCGGTGCCGATGTCTTCTGCGTGATCCAGATCCAGTTCACTCATGCGCAGATACCAGTCATCCCGGCCCGGCGCACAGGTGGTGTAACGTACCTGCTTCAGGCGCGTGTGGTCGGGCCCCTCAAAGTCAATGCGTTCGGCGTCGCCACGGGCATTGTTGGCACTGGGTATACGGAAGCTGCTGGGACCGGTGTAGCCGACGCGTGAATCGAGTTCCAGGTGCAACTCGGTGGTGAAGAAGCTCATGCCCGTGGCGTCCTTCAGGGTGACATCGCCGTAGGCCTCGACCTTGTTCGCGGATTTTTCGTAAATAAGGCGATCCGCGTTCAGCCGTTGGGTGTCGCGCCTTGCCTCCACCTGCCCGGAGAATTCAGTGACGTCTCCCTGGACGGAACTCAGTTCCTGGGCGCGGATGTACAGGGGCGGGTTGTCCGCCGGTTTGGTACGTGGTGTGCCCCGTATTCTGGCGGAGGACCTGGTCTGGGGGCAGGCGGGTTCTTCTGCCGCATTTGCCAGTGGCCACGGATAGGCCACGGCCACGGCGATCAGGCAAAGCGCGGCGCGCGTGGGTGGGGAGAATGGCATGGTGAACCGGGGTGGCATTGTTTTATTATGTCAGACGTAAAATTGCATAGAATGTCCTACCCATCAAGCTTTCCCGTAACCACGGGTTCAATTTTCAAGGCGGCATTTGGATAAACGACTCGAAGCACTCAAGGACTGGATCCGCCGGGTTCTGCATGTTTCGGAGTTCGACATCCGGCCGGCCTCGGCAGACGCCAGTTTCCGCCGTTATTTCCGCATCCGCTTCGGTAGCCGCAGTGTTGTCGCCATGGATGCGCCGCCGGAAAAGGAAGATACCCGTCGTTACATTGAGATCGCCCGCCGTTTCCATGGTCTGGGGCTGAACGTGCCGGAGATCATCGAGCAGAACCTGGAGCAGGGTTTTTTGCTGATCACTGATCTTGGCGATCAGCTATACCTGCGCCATCTCAACGATACCACTGTCGAGCGCCTCTATGGCGATGCGCTGGGAGCCCTCATCGTATTGCAGGGAGGCATCTACACCGAGTGCGATGCGGAGGATGACACGAAGCCGGAAACAAAGACATTCCTCCCCGAATACGATGAACCCCTGCTGCGGCGGGAGATGGAGATATTTCGTGAATGGTATCTGGGCCGGCATCTGGGTCTTACATTGACGGTGTCCCAGCATCAGACCCTAGATCAGGCGTTCGCCTGTTTGGTGCGCTCGGCGTTGGAACAACCCAGGGTTTGGGTGCATCGCGACTATCATTCACGCAATCTGATGGTGATGGAGTTGAATAACCCTGGAATCCTCGATTTTCAGGATGCGGTGCGCGGGCCGGTGACCTACGATCTTGTATCACTGTTGCGGGATTGCTACATCGCTTGGCCGCGCTCCCGCGTCGAGGACTGGGCCAAGGGCTATCATACTCTCGCACAGCAATCCGGAATCCCGGTATGCGAGGACGAGACCCTGTTTCTGCGATGGTTCGACCTCATGGGCGTACAGCGTCATCTTAAGGCCATCGGCATCTTCGCCCGGCTCAATCATCGCGACCGTAAGCCCGGGTACCTGCCGGATATCCCGCGTACCCTGGGTTATGTGCATGAAGTGATTGCACGCTACCCTGATACGCAGCCGCTGTCAGATCTTTTGCACGCACTGAAACTTCCGGGGGGCGCATGAACAAGGTGATGATCCTTGCCGCCGGCCGCGGTGAGCGTATGCGCCCGCTGTCGGACACGGTCCCAAAGCCTTTACTGGCTGCAGGTGGCAAGCCGCTCATCGTGCATCTCGTCGAATCGCTGGCGCGTTCGGGATTTTGTGAGATCGTGGTCAATTATTCCCATCTGGGTGAGCAGATCGTGGACTATCTTGGCGATGGCGACCGATACGGGGTGCGTCTCGCCTATTCACATGAAGAGGGCGGCGGCCTGGAAACCGGCGGGGGTATTTTCAAGGCACTTCCATCGATCGATACGGATCCCTTTGTGGTGGTCAACGGGGATATCTGGACTGACTACCCTTTCGATCAGCTGCCGCAACGTCTGGATGGCTTGGCGCACTTGGTGCTCGTAGATAACCCGCCACAACACCCACAAGGTGATTTCTTTCTGCATGGCGCGAAGGTATTGGTGGAGGGTGAACCACGGTTGACCTTCAGCGGCATCGGGGTTTATGCGCGTGCGTTGTTCGCCGAGTGCCGACCCGGAAAGTTTCCGCTTACGCCACTATTGCGCGCTGCCATCGCACAGGGGTTAGTCAGTGGTGAGCATTACACGGGCCGCTGGCGGGATGTGGGGACACCAGAACGCCTTAAGGCGTTGGATCAGGAGCTGAGATCGTAAATCTTTAATTTTAGGAGCCTTACGTTGTCTCTAGACCTGGCCTGTGCCGGCCACGCGCCTGATCGTAAAATACATAAAAAGACCTTCAGTAATAATGGACCAATCCCTATTAAATATTTTTTATATTTAAAATCAATCACATATAAATTCTAGGCAACGGGAAGGGATTACGACGACAATAATAGCTAAGCGGGAGGCGATTGCTTTGTAGGGTATTTCCGAAATGGCCCTGATGGGCCAAAAAAAACCGGTAACACCGCGCTCAGCTTTGGAAAACGTAAGCGGGTGTTACCGGCGCGGTCGGGACTATCTGCCACAGCATCTGCCTCCCGCACCTTATGCAAGGCGGCACCGCTGTACAAAAAACCCCGACAGTCGAGTTACTTCTTTTTCTTTGCTGCTTTCTTCGCCTTTTTCTTGGCTGCCATGGTGAGCTCCTTTGTTTGCGGTTGAGGGACTTACGAAATAATCAGAGGTAATTCACCCCTGACGGTACTGCACGTTGCCAAAAGAAAAAGACAGCCCAAGGCTGTCTTTGTTGGATTCTGAACGCAGTGGGGAACATCCGGCGAATGAAACTGAAGCGGGAACGAAAACACCCGACAGCTGGGTGCTGCCGCTGACTGGTACGCCGGTTATCGGTTGTCAAACTTCGCAATCGATCCAAAATAACGTCTAGCCTCGTGTTGATCCTGGTTCTGTCTGGTGCCACGAAGAATGCGCTGTGGCAGTGTTGCGTACCCAAACAGTGAACCTCCATGTCCAACGTTCACTTCATTTCTAGCACAACGCCCTTACGTGTCAAGACACTAAAGCAACGAAAAAAAAATTGCAAACACTTTTTTGAATTCTGTCACGTGCGTACACGACGTTATCCGCACTTCGAGTCGCCGCAGTTGAGACAGGTCATGCATCCATCCATCTTGATGACCGCCTTGGTGGAACACTTGATGCAAAGTTGCGCGTCCGCGGGAAAGTCACAGGCTTCATCGCCCGTTGTCTTCACTGACGCACGCTTCTCGTGTTCCGCGCGTTTCTCGGCAATGAATTTCTGGCGGTTTTGATCGGTCTCCTCGGTGGGGATGAGACCGATCATCTTCAGGTGTCGCTCGATGACGTCCCCAAGCTCGGCCACGATCGACGGGGTGTACCGCCCCTTCTTGAAATACCCCCCGCGTGGGTCGAACACGGAGTGCAATTCCTCCACCAGGAAGGTGACATCGCCACCCTTGCGGAACACGGCGGAGATGACACGCGTTAGGGCGACCACCCACTGGAAGTGGTCCATGTTCTTGGAGTTGATGAAGATCTCGAACGGCCGGCGTTTCTCGTGCGGTGTGTCCAGATTGAGCACGATGTCGTTGATCGTGACGTACAAGGCGTGCTCGGTCAGCGGGGTCTTGATCTTGTAGGTCGAGCCCAGCAGCATCTCTGGACGTTCGAGCTTCTCGTGCATGTGCACGACGTTGCTCTCGGGGCGCTTGAGCTCCTCTTTGACTACCTCGTATCCTGTGATCTTTTCGTTGATTTTGATGGCCATGCCAGCGCTCCTTTTCTCTTTCTCTACCATGTTTTTCTATTCGTTCTGATGCTCAGAACCGACCGTAATACCCTTCCTTCAGGGCATCGTACAGGTTGGCAGCGGTGTGCATCTCGCCGTCATACTCGATTTGTTCGTTGCCCTTGACCTCGATGATCTCGCCGTTCGCCAACTGGAAGCGGTAGGTGGTGTTCTCGAGGTCTTTGTCCTTGACCAGCACGCCCTGGAAGGCCTGCGGGTTGAAGCGGAACGTGGTGCAACCCTTGAGCCCCTGTTCGTAGGCGTACATGTAGATGTTCTTGAAGTCCTCGTAGGGGTAGTCCGTGGGGACGTTTGCCGTCTTGGAAATCGAGGAATCCACCCATTTCTGTGCCGCCGCCTGCACATCCACGTGTTCGCGCGGATGGATGTGGTCGGCGGTAATGAAGTAATCCGGCAGCTTGGTCTGCGGGTCGTCCGAATCCTGAACGGCCTTGGGGTTGACCAGGGTGCGGTAGGCCAGCAGTTCGAAAGAAAACACATCCACCTTTTCCTTGGTCTTGCGCCCCTCACGAATCACGTTACGGCTGTACTGGTGGGCAAACGAGGGTTCAATGCCGTTGCTGGCATTGTTCGCCAACGACAACGAGATCGTGCCGGTGGGGGCGATCGAGGTATGGTGGGTGAAGCGTGCGCCGACCTCGGCGATGCGGTCCGTGAGTCCCTTGTCGAACTTTTGCATGTAGCGACTGTACCTGGCCAGCAGCACCCT
The DNA here is from genome assembly GCA_041481225.1 of Sulfurifustaceae bacterium. Lineage (GTDB taxonomy): Bacteria > Pseudomonadota > Gammaproteobacteria > Acidiferrobacterales > Sulfurifustaceae > Sulfuricaulis. The sequence goes on from JBGPBL010000002.1 coordinate 61,498, forward strand.
GCCCGGCACCTTGTCGCCCACCTTGTAACCGTCGCGGCGCATCTCCGGGCGGCGTGCGAGCATGGCTTCGGTGAGGGTGAACTCATCGATCATGATCGGGGCCGGGCCCTTCTCCTCAGCTAATTCGACGCCTACCTCCCAACCCACCTGAGCCATTTCACGTGCCACGCGTTCGGTGAGTTCAAGCGATTCGGGGGAGCCGTATTTCATCCGCAGCATCGTGAGTGTGGAGCCCAGACCCAGGAAGCCCATGCCGTGGCGGCGCTTGTAGGTGATTTCGTGACGCTGTTGTTCCAACGGTAGACCATTGATCTCGACCACGTTGTCGAGCAGGCGGGTGAATATCGATACCACCTCGCGGTAACGCTCCCAATTAAAGCTGGCGGCTTCGGTGAAGGGTTCCTCCACAAACTTGGTCAGGTTTACCGAGCCCAACAGGCAGGAGCCATATTGCGGTAATGGCTGCTCCCCGCACGGGTTGGTGGCGCGGATATTTTCGCAGAACCAGTTGTTGTTCATTTCGCTGATCTTGTCGATCAGGATGAATCCCGGCTCGGCGTAGTCGTAGGTCGAGGCCATGATGAGGTCCCACAACCGGCGTGCCGGGATGGTCTTGTACACCTTGCAGGCGACTTGGCCGAGGTTGTCGGTGACGTAGCCTTCGGTGATCGGCCAGGGACGCCAGACGATGTGGTTATTCGAATCTTCGTATTCGTGGCGGCTCGCTGGGAACACGAGATCCCATTGGGCGTCGTTCTTTACCGCCTGCATGAACTCGTCAGTGATGAGGCAAGAGAGGTTGAACTGACGCAGGCGTCCGTTCTCGCGCTTGGCCCGGACGAAGTCCGTGATGTCCGGATGCGAAATGTCGAAGGTGCCCATTTGGGCCCCACGTCGCCCGCCCGCGGAGGACACCGTGAAACACATGGCGTCGAAGATATCCATAAAAGAGAGGGGGCCGGAGGTGTGCGCTCCGGCCCCACTCACAAACGCCCCTTTGGGGCGGAGGGTAGAGAACTCGTAACCGATGCCACAGTTATGAATGACCATGAGGCCGTCATTGCCGGCGAGATAATTGTTGTGCTTCTCGACGGTAAAGTCGTAGAAAGTTTCCGGCAGATCGAGGTCGCGGCGAAGGGTCTCCACCGGACGCAGCGTGCGGGCGAAGCCGATAAGGGCACGAAGGTTCGGAAAACGGGCTTCCCAGCGATCGAGCCAAATGCGGCTGACCACGCGAGCCCGGTGATAACCGTGGTAGAAGCCCAGTTTCTGGCGCTCCACGTGGCTGAGCCCGGGGAGCTCTTGCTCCAACGCCTCACGAAGGGTCCGCGGCAATACGTAGGTGTCGTACTGGCCCGACTGCGTGGCGCATTCGAGGATGCGCCCGCGTTTGCCGCTGTCTGCCATGTGTTCCGCGACCTTGGCAAGGAAGCCCGAGTCGCTGATTTTGAACATGGCGCCACCCTGGTCGCGGATCACGTGGCCTTTGTACAGATGCGTACGCGGTGCGCGCTCGGTGATAGCGCCGTGAACGCCGAACAGAGCAAGCAACCCTTTGAGCTCCTCGGCGAAGCGCAGGCTTTGCATGGCGATAATGGCACTGCCGTTCTCTCGACTCACCGTGCCATCGGTGTCGGTGAGCCCAGCCAGGAACGGAAGAAAATATTTCTCGGGGTTGGCCTTGATCCAGGTCGGCACCCGCAGTGTGGCTGACTTGGCGCCGATCTGGTGGTCAATGAGTGTGGCAGCGTTGGTTGCCTCAAAGCTCGCAACCGTATAGTCCCACACCGGTGTACCGTTGGCGGTGGCCGTGGCGATAATCTTGGCCTGGGCGCCGCAGAAGGACTGGAAAAACGCCGCGTAGCGTTCCACCACCTCGCGCTCGGCGGCGCGGATTTTGAAGACCAGCCGTTGACTATAGGCCCGGGCGCGCTCCGCCCAAGCCTGGCGCGAGGGTTTGTATGCCATAGTCTTGGGATAAGCACTGCCGTCGCCCAAGTGTGCGCCGGCGAACCACGCCTCGAGCGCGCGCGCCGGCTCGGCGCTCCACACGAAGCGGTGATGCACCAAGGCATCATCGGTGCGGACATCGTCGGCACGCGTATAGCTCAGCTCGTTGTGCCGATAAACCAGTACCGGGTGTTTGACCGAGGTCTTGAGGGTAACGCCGTTCGAGACGATCTCGATATTCTCTGCGCGCGGCACATGTGTAGTGAGGTGCCGCAATATGGTCTGCATCTCAAATCGCCCGGCGTCGCGGTCATAGCACAGGATTTGTGCATGGCGCTCGGCTACCGCCTGATCGGCGGTGACCAGCCCGCGCTCGGTGACGACCCAAGTGCCGGGGGCGACGCAGCCGGCCTTCAGGGTCAGTCCGGCTTCATGCACGGAGGAGAGAATTCCATCCATGGAGTCCGGGACCGCCCGGGAAACCGTGCAGTTGATGGTGCTGGTGGAAGGTTTGTGCTGCTGGGCGCCGGCGTTCGAGATGATGCGTCCGGCCGGGATGGCCCCGTTCTGTAGAGCCCAGAGGAATTTGCCGAACCATTCCTCCCGTTTTTCGGGGGTGGCTTCGACGTCCGCGAGCGCGCGGGCTACCCGGGTGTAGGTTCCCTGGATGTCCTGGTCGACGGCCTCGCCGACCTTGGTTTTAAGACGGTATTTCTTGTCCCAGATATCGAGCGAAGCCGACTGTATCGGGATTTCGGTAGCAACGGGGTATTGAGCCTGTAATTGGACGACCTTCATTCCTTTATATCCTCCGGTGCCTGTGTTATTGGACGCTGACTATGCCGTTTATAGGTGTATCACTAGGTATCGGGCCTGAGACCTTGGCCAACCACAACATGTTGTATGTTTTATCCTCATAAGCTTGGTCATGTCAAGGTTGCATTTTTTTTATGAGTAGATTTGAGGAAGCGCAGGCACGTAGCGGTCTCTATATAGATAGAGGAGTGAACCGGGCACCTGGGAAAGGGTCGTGTCCTATCGATGTAAACCCTGAAACCCATCGGAGGTTTACACCAAGTGGGTGGGTCAGGGGGCTTGCCGTACCCCTTCCCGCAGTGCATTCACGAGTGCGTCCATGTCCAGAGGGCGTTCGCTATCTATCGTGATGACATGAAGAAGTTCTTCCGCCGTGAGTGGTTCCTGTGTGGCCAGTTGATGGGCGAGCACGGCAAGGTTTGCCTCCGAGGCATCGTGTCCCCGCTGTACACGCCGCCGCACGCGCTCACGCAAAACATTTTCCTGCGCACCGATGTCGAGAATCACGAACGGTGCCCGCATTTGTTTGGCCACCGCGTGCAGCCGAGCGCGCTGTGCGCGCTTGAGAAAGGCCGCATCCACGATCACCGTGTACCCGGCGCGCAGGATGATCTCCGCCAGTGTTGCCAGATGAGCGTAGGTGCGTTGTCCGGCTTCGGTCGAGTACAGCCCCGTGTCGATTCCGGAGCCGCTGCGCGCCTGTGACGCGAGCCCGTGCAGGCGTTTGCGCTCCACGTCACTGCGTACACGCACGGTATCCCATGTTTCCAGCAGCGATTGCGTGATGGTGGTTTTGCCGCTGCCTGAAAGGCCGTGAGTGATAATCAGTGAAGCGGTGTTTGCCTGGGTATAACGGTCGGCCAGATCGGCATAGCTGTGATATTGATCGCGTGCTTGTTGTTGTTCCTTCTCGTTCAGGCCGCTTTGACGCAGGCGGATGCACGCCACTTTGGCGCGCACCAGCGCCCGATAGACCAGATAGAAACGGAACACGGAAAGACCTGCATAATCGCCTGTGTGCTCCAGATAGGCATTGAGCGCGCGCCGCGCGAGATCGGGGCGTCCGCGGTCATCGAGATCCATGACCAGGAAAGCCAGTTCGCTCATGACGTCGATCCAGCGCAGGTTGGCGTTGAATTCCAGGCAATCGAAAAGCACCACCCGCCCCTCGATCCAGGCCATGTTGGCGAGATGGGCATCGCCATGACATTCGCGGATGAATCCTTGATGTTTGCGCTCCGCAAAGGATTGCTTGAGTTCGGCAAAGGTCATCTCGCTCCAGATTTCCAGACGTCGCAACTGGGCCTGATCCTGCGGATCAATCCGCGGGCGGACCTGCTCGAAATTCTGGTGTACCGGCTCGTAGACATTCTTCGGTTCGCCAAAGGGTTTGTCGTTGCCGGCGATATCGATCCGGCCGTGAAATACGCCCAGTTCCTGCGCCAGCCGATCGATGTATTCCGGCCCCAGCTCACCGCGTGCGAGCATGCGGTCGAGCTGCGCCTCCTGCGGGAACTGCATCATCTTGACGGCGTACTCGATGACCTCGCCGGTCCCGTTGAGAACAGGAGTGGCAGGTTCGCCGGTGATACGGACAAGATCGAGATAAAGCTGCGGGGCGAGGCGGCGGTTCAGGCGCAGTTCTTCTTCGCAATAGAAGCGGCGTTGCACCAGTGTGCTGAAGTCGAGGAAACCGAAATTAACCGGCTTCTTGATTTTGTAGGCGTAGGGGCCGGTTAACAGGACCCAGGAGATATGTGTTTCCACTACCCGGACAGCCTGCACCGGGTGACCGTAGCAGGCCGGGTTGTGCAATGCCTGAATCAGGGGTGGAAGTTGCTTGTCCACGGCACGCCGCGTCCTCTCCTTCCGCTGATTTCCACCGGGCGCGCCCGCGCCCGAATTCGCTACAGACTATAACCGAAACTGTTCTTGAAGCGGACCGCGAATTCACTGTGGGTGAAACGATGGTTCTGGGTGCCATGGTGCTCAATCTTGATGGCCCCGATCAGCGCCGCGATGCGGCCAGTAGTTTCCCAGCTCATCTTGTGCGCCAAACCGTAAAGTAGGCCGGCGCGGTAGGCGTCGCCACAGCCGGTCGGGTCGTTGATCTCGTTCGCAGGGACCACTGGGATCTCAATACGGCTGCCGTTGGTATAGATATGCGAACCCTCCGCGCCGCGCGTGACGATCAGTGCCTGCACGCGCTGGGCGAGTTCCACCAGTGTTTTCCCGGTGCGCTCCTGCATGAGCTGTGCCTCGTAGTCATTCAGCGTGACCCAGGTGGCCTGCTCGATGAAGGCCAGCAGTTCCTGGCCGTTGAACATCGGCATCCCCTGCCCCGGATCAAAAATAAACGGAATGCCGGCCGCGGCGAACTGCGCGGCGTGCTGGATCATGCCGTCACGCCCATCGGGTGAAACGATTCCGAGCGTCACGCCCTTGGCGTCCGTCACCTTGTTGAGATGCGACATGCCCATGGCCCCAGGATGGAAGGCGGTGATCTGATTGTCGTCCATGTCGGTAGTGATGAAGGCCTGGCCGGTGTAGGTGTCGTCAAGCACCTTGATGTGCGTGCGGTTCAGGCCATGGCGGTTCATCCAGTCGGCGTAGGGCCCGAAGTCCTTGCCCACCGTGCCCATGGGCAGGGGATCGCCGCCCAGGAGTTTCAGGTTGTAGGCGATATTGCCGGCGCAGCCGCCGAACTCGCGGCGCATCTCCGGAACCAGGAACGACACATTCAGAATGTGTACCTTGTCCGGCAGGATGTGCTTCTTGAATTGGTCGTTGAACACCATGATGGTGTCGTAGGCGAATGACCCGCAGATCAGGGCTGACATGGATACTCCCGTTTGTTCTTGGTGAGAATTCCGGACTGGAATCTATGGCGGCTGATTGTCAGACGCGCTTGTCCGATTTGCAAGTAAGCCGCACTGGCCCCAAACTAAACAATCATTTCCGAACAGGAGGCCTCATGAAGTTTTACGGACATCCCTATTCCAATGCCTCACGGCGAGCACAAATGTTATGCGAAGAGGCAGGTATCCCCTACACCTTCATCACGGTGGATCTGATGAGCGGGCAACAATATTTGCCGGAGTTCCAGGCGCTCAATCCGAACTCCAAGGTGCCGGTGATCGACGATGACGGTTTTGTGCTGTGGGAAAGCCAGGCCATCATGCGTTATCTCGCGAACAAACATAAGGCGTCAACGTGGTATCCCACCGAACCCAAGGCGCGTGCGGTCGTTGATCAATGGTTGGACTGGAACCATACCCGCCTCGGGCCCGAGGCGGGTAAGATCATGTATAACATGCACTTCGCCGGTGACAAGGGCAACAAGGAAGCGATCGAGGATGCCAAGAAATCGCTCAACAAGATTCTGCCGGTGCTGGAAAGCGTATTGGGCAAGCAATCGTATATCTGCGGCGCCCAGCCGACGCTCGCCGACCTCGCCATCGTTCCCAATATTGCCTACCTGGAAATGTGCCAGTATGACCTGAGCGGGTGTTCCGCCATCCGCAAATGGTACGAGACCATGAAGCAGCGGCCGAGCTTTGTGAAGACTGTGCCGAAGTAACCTGAAGGGCCGAAGGCGGCACGACTTGGAAGGCCACAGGAGAAGAAAAAATCAGAGCGTCAGCCTTCGGTAAATATCAGAAACCTTCAGCGGCAACTTCCGCACATCGTCGATCAGCGTCCAGTTCACCGCGCCGTACATGTGTGGCAGGTAGTCGCGCGCTTCGGTGTCGATGGTGATGCAGAAAGGGTGGATGCCGGCGCGTTTGGCCTCGATCAGAGCCTGGCGTGTGTCCTCGATGCCGTATTCGCCGCGGTAGCCGTCGTAGTCGTCCGGCTTGCCGTCCGAGAGCGTGATGAGCAGCTTGGTGCGTGCCTCGACCTCGCCCAGTAATTTCGTCAGGTGGCGGATGGTCACCCCCATGCGCGTATAGTCCTTCGGCTGGATGCCGGCGATGCGGCGCTGCGCGAGTTCGTTGTACGGTTCATCGAAGCGCTTGACGCGGTACAGGTCGCAGCGCTTGCGTGTCATGCCGGAGAAACCGTAAATCGCATAGCGGTCGCCCAGCACCTCGAGCGCCTCGCACAGGAGCACCAGGGATTCCCGTTCGGCGTCGTTGATCCAACCCTTGGTTGAGCCGCTCATGTCCACCATGAAGATCACGGCGATGTTGCGCTCGAGTTTGTGCAGTTTGGTGAACAGGCGCTCGGACAGTTCGCGCCCGGTGTGCATGTCCGTCCAGGCTTCCACCAGGGCATCGAAGTCCACGTTGTCGCCGTGAATCTGTTTCTTGAGCCGTTTCTCTTCGCCGCGCAGCGCCTCGAAGGTCTTGCGCAGGCCGTGGATCAGCCCGGCGTACTTGTGGCGGGTGCGCGCCACGAACGGCTCGTCCACCGGAGGCACGTCGACCTCGCGCAGCACGCACCAGTGCTTGCGGTAGTGGTTGCGCCGGTAATCCCATTCGTTGTACAGCAACGCACCTTCCTCGTGGTACACGCCCTTCCACACGTCCTCGGCCTTCTTCTCCTCGTGTGCGCGCCGGTAACCGCCATCGCCCGCGGCGGTGAGGTAGTCCTCGGGGATGCGCCCCAGGTCCTGGAGGATCGAGTCCATGAGTGTGCGCACGTCCTCGGGCGGTCTGATCGGTTGGCCATCGAGGTTCAGGGTGAACTCACCCGGTCGCTCCTCGTCCTGGTTCACGCGGAAGCGTCCGGCGAGCATGTCCCTTTCCGCTGATTCCTGATACTCGCCATTTTTCTCGCTCAACATCTGTACCAGCGCCGTGCGAAATTCCTCTTTTTCGCGGGCCATGCGCGCCGCGACGGCCGCTTCGACGTCTTCCGGCCGCATTACGCCCTGATAACAGACCGGCGCGGGAAGTTCGGTGTTATAGAGTTCACCGAGCAGCGCGAGGGTGCTTTCCACGCTCGCCTCGGGGGCGCACAGGTGTTCGATTTTTGATACCCAGGTTTTTGGCCAGAGGGATTCGTGGAGGGTGGCGCGCAGTCCTTCCATGTCGCGATGCAGGCCGGTGAGGTCGCGCGCCAGCCGGGCATCGAGACGGATGGTTTCGAGCGCGTGGAACAGACGCAGGGCCCGCGCGGGATCGGGATGGCGCTTCAGGGCCGCGCTCACGTTCCCGCGAAAACTGCCGTAGCGGTTTTGCGCCCACTGGTGCGCGACCATGGCCTTGTACAGGCGGAAGTTGCTGTTGTGATCAGGAAAACGCGCGACGCGTGCCGGCAGGTAAAGGTGTGTCGTGTCGGTGTACGTCTCATCGTGGCTTTCCAGCTTGAGTGGTCGGCCGGAGAGACCGCGCACGAACAGTTCCAGCACGCCGGAAATGTCATCGAGGGCAACACTGCTGGCCATGTCGCGTGCCTCGGTGGCGAAGGCACGCACGTCGCGGAACACGGCGCAGGCCGGAAACAGCCCCATCTTGTCGTACACGTCCATGGCGCGCACCACCCAGTTCTCGATATCGGCAAGCGCCATGCGCCGCAGTGCTTCGGGCGCCTGGGCGGCGAATAACAGCGCCATCTGAGTGTTGGTGCGGGCGATGACGGTGGCCCAGCGCAGCACGAAATTCTGTTGTTCGTGGTCGAACGGTGCGAGCGCCTGCGCGAGCGATGTGGTGGCGTGCGGCGAGGACCTGTCTGGATCGAGTGCCTCGTCGAGTTTCGTTTCGAGTTCGGCGGAGGTAAGTGGAGGACTGCTCATAGGATTATTTGCCGCAGAGACACAGGGAAAACTTTCTGATCAAAACGCTTTGCGTTCTTTGCGTCTCTGCGGCAAAGGCTCTTAGAACAGCGACGCGCTGAGTTCATTGACCGCAGCGAGCATCTCCGGGTCGTCGGTGAGCGCCTCCGCGATGGCGCCGCGGCAGGCGGCGCGGGGATCGATGCCGGAGGCAATCAGTTTGCCGGCGTGTACCAGCAGCCGCGTGCTCGCGCCTTCATCGAGGCCGCTGCCTTTCAGGTTGCGTGTCATGGCGGCGAACCGGACGAGCTTGTCGGCCAGGGCCTCATCCACGCCGGTTTCGCGCCTGACGATTTTCTTCTCCAGCGTGGCTTCGGGATAGCCGAACTCGAGGGCGACGAAGCGTTGGCGCGTACTCTGCTTGAGATCCTTGAGCACGCTCTGATAACCGGGGTTGTAGGAGATAGCGAGGCAAAACTCGGGCGCGGCCTCCAGCAGTTCGCCGGTTTTTTCCATCGGCAGTACGCGCCGGTCATCGGCCAGCGGATGGATCACCACCGTGGTGTCTTTGCGTGCCTCGACGATCTCGTCGAGATACAGAATGCTGCCGGCGCGCACCGCGCGTGCCATGGGCCCGTCCACCCACACGGTTTCACCGGCCGTGATGAGATAGCGGCCGACCAGGTCGGAGGCCGTGAGGTCGTCGTGACAGGAGACGGTAATGAGCGGGCGCTGGAGGCGCCAAGCCATGTGCTCCATGAAGCGCGTCTTGCCGCAGCCGGTCGGGCCTTTCAGAAGCACGGGAAGTTGATTTTTGTAGGCTGCTTCGAACAGCTTGATCTCGCTTCCGACGGGTTCGTAATAAGGCTCGTCCTTTATAAGGTATTCCTCTGCCTTAAGGACGCGCGCTCTTGAGGGGTTCGCGGATACGGACATTGGTTTCACGGCTTCAGTTTAGTGGTTGACTGGGGCAGTATGCCAAATTTACCTGTGAACACAAATCGGCGGTATCGGCCTGGTAAAATCCTTCCCCGGACCTTGGCCAAAACGCCTTCAGTTTGTGTGGTGGATCAGCGTGATCTTACCCAGCGTTCATACAAGTGTTCTATCCACACATACGAAATTTCAATTCAATTAATATGGCCTACCCTGTGGCACGCCGCCCAATTGCGGAGTATCGTTGCCGTCCCAAATTGACCTACTGGGATGCATCAATGCCGCAAGACGCAGCGACCCACAAGGGTGCGGAGAAATAGAGCAACGCAGGCAGCAGTTGCCGGGACGCGCAAGAGCGGTGGGGCCGGCCAAGATGTAGGGTGTGGCCTGATCGAATTAATTCCTCGATGGAGGGTGTAATGACGGACGTCGTCGCGACGAATGAAACGATATTAGTGGTTGGCGGGGGTATCAGCGGGATGACCGCGGCCCTGGAAGCAGCCGAATGTGGCAAGGACGTGGTGCTGGTCGAGAAAACCCCCACCCTTGGCGGGCGCGTCTCTCAACTCTATAAGTATTTTCCCAAGCTGTGCCATCCGACCTGCGGCATGGAGATTAATCTGAAGCGCCTCAAGGCGCAGAAGCGTATCCGCGTGCTGACGCTGGCCGAAGTAAAATCCGTCAGTGGAAAAGCGGGCGACTACACCGCCACCGTCAGGATTGCGCCGCGTTACGTGAACGAGAACTGCACCGCCTGCGGTGAGTGCGCCAAAGCGGTGAGCGCAGAAATTCCCAATCCCTTCAATTACAACCTGAACAAGACCAAAGCGGCCTTCCTGCCCCACAGCATGGCGTATCCGCAGCGTTACGTGCTCGACCCGTCGATCCTCGGCACCCCCGATGCTGACAAGGCCAAGAACGCGTGCAAGTACGGCGCCATCGACCTGGGCATGAAAGAAGAGATCCTGAACCTCAAGGTCGGCGCGATCGTGTGGGCGACCGGCTGGAAGCCGTACGACGCGAACAAGATTCAGCCCTATGGGTATGACCGTTACCAGAACGTTATTACGAGCGTCGAATTCGAGCGTTTGCTCGATCCGTTCGGGCCCACGGGTGGCAAGCTGGTGCGCCCTTCGGACGGGAAAGAGGCGAAAAACGTCGCCTTCATCCAGTGCGCCGGCAGTCGTGACCGCAACCATTTGAAACACTGCTCGCGTATCTGCTGCATGGCCTCACTCAAGCAGACCACCTACGTGCGCGAGAAGTTCGGCGACGACATCAGCGTCTCGATCTATTACATCGACATCCGTGCCATCGACCGTTTTGAGGAGTTCTACAAGAAGGTCCAGGCTGACCCCAAGGTGAAGTTCATCAAGTCCAAGGTGGCCAACATCACCGAAGACAAGGCCACGGGCAATCCCATCCTGCACGGCGTGGACACCGAAGGCTACCACCGTTACGACAGCGCGCATGACCTCGTGGTGCTGGCGATCGGCATGGAACCCTCCGTGGATGCCAGTAAGATTATGGCGGGCGTGGCCGCGGACGTGAGCGGTTTTATCGACATCAACGCAACGACCGAAGCGGTGTTCGGCGCCGGTTGCGCGTCCAACGCGCTCGACGTGAACCGCGCGGTACAAAGCGCCACGGCGGCGTCGTTGCGTGCAATTCAAGTGGTTAACCGCGTATCCAGGGCGGAGGCTTAATTACCATGGCAGACATGAAGGTTGGTGCGTACATCTGCAAGGGTTGTGGTATCGGCGAACGCCTAAACACCGCGCAGCTGGTCAATATCGCGCAGAAGGAAGGCAAGGCAAACATCGCGCGTGAGCATGAGTTCTTGTGCAACAGCGCGGGCGTGGCCATGATCAAAGAGGACATCGAAAAGGAAGGCGTGAACCACGTCATGATCGCGGCCTGCTCGCGCCGCGCCAAGACCGAGACCTTCAATTTCGAGAATATCGCGATTTCCCGCGTCAATCTGCGCGAGGGCGTGGTCTGGGTCACACCGGCCGATGACGACAAGAAAGAGGTCGTCCAGGAAATGGCCGCCGATTACGTGCGCATGGGTTGCGCCGAAGTGAAGAAAATGGAAGTGCCGAAGACCAACCCGAGCCATGGCAACAACAAGCGCATTCTCGTTGTGGGCGGCGGTATTTCCGGCATGACCGCAGCGATCGAGGCATCGAAGACTGGCTACGACGTGCTGCTGGTGGAGAAAACCGGCGCGCTCGGCGGCTGGGCAGCCAAGCTCTGGAAGCGCGTGCCCAATCGCGAGCCCTACGCCAACCCGGTGGACACGGGCGTGGCTGACATGATCAGGCGCATCGAGGGCAACAAGCACATTACGGTGCATCTCAACTCCACCATCACCAAAACCAGCGGCGCACCGGGCCAGTTCAGTGTCGACATCACCAAGGAATCGGGTTCGACCGCGACCGAAAACGTCGGTGCCATCATCATGGCCTCCGGTTCCAGCCAGTTCGATGCCAGTAAGCTAACCAAGTACGGTTATGGCAAGGCCGCCAATGTGGTGGACCAGGCCGGTCTCGAAGAATTGGCGAAGAAGGCGAACGGCGGCGCGATCAAGCGCGCCGACGGCAAGGAAGTGAAGAGCGTGGTGTTTATCCAGTGCGCCGGCCAGCGCAGCCCGAAAGAGGGCGAGCTCAGCTACTGCTCCGGCCATTGCTGCAACACCTCGATCAAGCAGGCCATGTACTTCAAGGATCAGAACGCCGCCGTCGATACCATGGTTCTGTACACCGACCTGCGCACGCCTGGCAACGGCGAAGATTTCTACCGCAGCGCCCAGAACAAGGGCGTGATCTTCACCAAGGGCTGGCCGAAGGAAGTTTCGGCGGGCGGTGAACTCATGTTCAAGGATGTCATCCTCAATGAGGAAATGACGATTTCGCCCGACCTGATCGTACTCGCGACCGGCCAGGTCGCGAATTCCGGCGTCAACATCGATGAGGTGGCGCAGGACGAGCCGGGCAAGTGGGTGCAGAGCAAGGTTTCCGTGCTCAACATGACCTATCGCCAGGGCAAGGACCTGCCGATTCTCAAGAACGGTTTTAACGATTCGCACTTCATCTGCTTCCCCTACGAGACCCGCCGCACCGGCATCTACACCTGTGGCCCGGTGCGCCGGCCGATGGACATCAATCAGGCGATCGAAGACGCCACCGGCGCCACCATGAAGGCCATCCAGGCTGTGGAAAACGCCTCCCTCGGCCGCGCGGCGCATCCGCGTTCGGGCGATCTGTCGTATCCGAGTTTCCGCCGCGAAGGTTGTACCCAGTGCAAACGCTGCACGGTGGAATGCCCGTTCGGCGCCATCGACGAGGACGAGCAGCGCTATCCGGTGTTCAACGAATCCCGCTGCCGCCGCTGCGGCACCTGCATGGGCGCCTGTCCGGTGCGCGTCATTTCGTTCGAGAACTACTCGGTGGACTCCGTGGCCAGCCAGATCAAGGCGGTGGACATGCCCGACCAGTTCTCAGAGAAGCCGCGCATCCTGGTGCTGGCCTGCGAGAACGATGCCTACCCGGCGCTCGACATGGCGGCGATGAACCGGATTCAGTATTCGGCATTCACGCGCGTTATTCCGGTGCGCTGTCTGGGTTCGGTCAACACCAACTGGGTGATCGAAGCGCTCAATGCCGGCTACGACGGCGCGATCCTCATGGGTTGTCAGAAGGGCGAGAACTACCAGTGCCACTTCGTGAAGGGCTCGGAACTGGCGCACGTGCGCATGAGCAAGATCGACGACACGCTGAAGCAACTCTCGCTCGAAATCGAACGCGTGAAAACCTACGAGGTCGCGATTACCGACATCCAGCGCGCCCCTGCCCTGATCAACGAGATGGCCGAGACGATCCAGAAAATCGGCATGTCTCCCTTGAAGTTCTAGGAGTCACGCATGAGCAAGACGAATCAGGCAATGGTGGAGAAGTACCACAATGACTTCCTCAAGGAGGTCGAGGCGAACGTCGAAGAAGGCAACTGGGTCAAGATGTGTATGCAGTGCGGCGTGTGCTCAGGCTCCTGCCCCCTGGGTTCGTCCTGGGAACACCCACCGCAGGAAATCTTCATGATGATCCGCGCCGGCAAGCGTGACGAAGTGCTGAAGAGCGAATCCATGTGGATGTGTACCTCGTGTTACAACTGCATCGTGCGCTGCCCGCGTGAGCTGCCCATCACCCACATCATGCACGGCCTGGCGAACTACGCGCACCGCCTGGGTATTGCACCCAAGATGAATCCGACGCGCCGCTTTGCCGCCATCTTCTGGAAAAACATAGCCAAGAGCGGACGCGTCAATGAGCTGGAGCTGTCCATCCGGCTGTATTTCATGGATGGTTTCGTGTCCGGCATCAAGAAGGGCTTGGAGATGCTGCCGGTGGGTCTCGGCATGCTCAAAACCGGGCGACTCAATCCCTTCGGTCTTTTTGCGCACCACGGCATCAAAGGCAAGAGCGATCTGCAGAAGATGCTTAAGAAGGCACGCGAGATCGAAGATAAACGCAAGCACCTGGCGTAAGAGGTAACGGATCATGGCAAAGAAAGAATATTCGTTTTATCCGGGTTGTTCTTCCGAGCGCAAGGCCTCGGCCGCGAACTACATGGTCTCGGTCGAGTCCATGTGCAAGACGCTCGACGTTAAGCTCAACGAGATCCCGGACTGGAACTGCTGTGGCGCCTCCATCGGTTACGCTGAGGGCGGTGAGCTGCCGCGCCACATCATGAACGCGCGCAACATCGCGCTGTCGGAGCAGCACAATCCGAAGCAGGACATCGTGGCGACCTGTGCCGCCTGTTGGCTGGGCACCAAGGAAACGCAGGAGCGCATTACTCACTCGGGCCAGTTGCTGGCGGACGTCAATGAAATCCTGAAGGACGCCGGCCTCAAGTACGAAGGCAAGCAGCCGGTGCGCCACATGGTCGAAGTGTTGATCGAAGACCTGGGCTATGACGAGCTGAAGAAGCCGGTGCAGAAGCCGCTCGAAGGTATTAAGATCGCGGGTTACGTCGGCTGCCAGACCAATCGTCCATTCGGCGTCGATGGCGAGTCGTTCGAGAATCCGAAGTATCTCGACAAGCTTACCGAGATCATGGGCGCCGAGCCGGTCGAAAAGTACGACCAGAAGGTCACCTGCTGCGGCGGCGCGCTCGCGTTCTCCGAACCGGAAAAGAGCCAGGTGCAGATCAAGAAAATCATCGAGTCGGCCTATGACTTCGGCGCCGAGATGATCGTGACCCCGTGTCCGGTATGCCAGATGAACGTCGAGGTCTATCAGGACCAGATCAACAAGAAGTACAACACCAAGTTCAAGATCCCGGTGGTGTACTACTCCCAGCTCATGGCCGTGGCCTACGGTGCCAACGCTAAGGAAGCCGGTCTCGACGGCAACATCATCCGCGCCACCCGCCTCGAAGAGATCGCCGCCAAGAAGTAGGTCAGCCAGCCTGTGTCAAACAAAAAGCCCGCGCCAGCGGGCTTTTTGTTTGGTGCCGGCAGTCAAAAAGTTGGCGTGCTGAATCCTAAGTTTCTGTTTCCACTTGAATCCATTGTTGATTTCCCAAGGCCGTCTGTGGTTGGTACGGATGATGCATATTTATTGCTATTTCTCGATGCATGCCCGGTTGTAGTGCAACCGGGATCAGGCAGGCGTGGTGATGTGATGAATGAAAGGAATGCAATCCAGCTCCATGGGTGATGAAAAAGAGACGAACCGGGAACGCGGTTTTGTCTTAGCCGGTATGTTTACCTTGAGCCATGGCATGTGGGTGGCGTGGCTTATGCTGGTGTTTGCACTGGGGTTGACCGGGTGGGTCTGGCATAGCGCCAGAACGGATGTGGAGCGCGACAGCCACGCCCTGTTCGAGTCACGTGTCAAAGCTGTGGTCAAAAAGATTTACGAGCGCACGGAGAATTATGAGCAGGTCCTGCGTGGAGCAACGGCTATTGTCTCGGCACCGCCGGATGTCGCCCGCAGACAATGGCGAGCCTACTCCCAAAGCGCGGAACTCGAGAAAAATTTCCCCGGTCTTCATGCCCCGATTTTTATCAAGACTTTATCCCCCGCTAAAGAGAACGCCCGCCGCCAACCCCGCGGCGCACGCGGGATGGATAATTCCATTACGTACACCGGACCCGCTGACGGGCACGATTTGCAGGCGTTAGGTTATGGTGAGATGTCTAATCCGGTGCATCAGGAGGCCATGGAAAGGGCGCGCGACACCGGCATGGCTGCGATCTCCAGGAAAATCACGATTACCCATGAACATGAGAGCGTGGGTAGCAATGGTTTTTTGATGTATTTCCCCGTTTACCGGGAGGGTGCGCCGATAGAAACCGTGGCGCAGCGCCGCACGGCGCTGATCGGCTATGTGTCGAGTCCCGTGCACCCGAAAGCAATGACGGAGCCTATTGCGCACGAATATGGGCAGGGCCTTGATCTGCATATTTTTGATGGCGACGACATGTCGGAGACGGCGCTCCTGTACGACAACGATGAGGGCGTATTGCGCCGGAAGAGAAATTATCAACCGCTTTTTTTCCTGACGACCCGTGGCAAGATTGGGGGCCATGCCTGGACATACGTATTTATCTCGACGCCGGCGTTCGAGGTGGCCATTGATTATGGCAGACCGCGATTGGTGTTGGTGAGCGGCGGTTTCATCAGCTTGTTGTTTTTCGGTATTGCCTGGTCACTCGTCTCCCGAAGGGCGCGACTTCTGGTCCTGAACCAGGGACTGCAGACGGAAATCGACGAGCGCAAACGGGCGGAGCAGGAACTCAAGCTGCGCAACCGCGCCATTGAGTCCAGCGTCAACTCCATCATCATTACCGACAACACCGTGCCGGGGAATCCGATCGTGTACGTCAACCCGGCGTTCGAGCGCACGACCGGTTATTCCCCCGCCGAGGTGCTGGGCCGAAGCCCGGGTTTTCTGCATGCCCAGGAGCCGAACCAGACCGAGCTGGAAAAAATCCACGTGGCGCTGCGGGAAGGTCGGGAGGGCCAGGCGATTCTGCGCAATTACCGCAAGGACGGCAGCCTCTTCTGGAACCAGCTGCACATCGCCCCCGTGCGCGACGAGGCGGGCAAGGTCACGCACCATATCGGGGTGCAGAACGATATCACGGAGGTCAAGCATTACCAGGAGGAACTCGAACATCAGGCAACGCACGACACCCTGACGGGGTTGGCGAACCGCCACCTCCTCAGCGACCGTCTGGAGCAGGCGATGATCTATGCGCATCGCCACCAACGCCTCGTGGCCGTGGCCTTTCTCGACCTGGACCAGTTCAAACTCATTAACGACAGTCTCGGCCACGATGCCGGTGACCAGCTACTGATACAGGTGGCCGATCGCCTGAAGCAATGCATGCGCGAAGGTGACACCGTGACCCGTCTCGGCGGCGACGAATTCGTGCTGATTTTCGGTGACCAGGAGAGTGTTGCGAGCATTTCGTATCTGGCCCAGCGGGTGCTCGACGAGTTGGTTCGGCCGCACACGATCGAGGGGCGTCAATTCTATGTTACCGGCAGCATGGGGCTGAGTTTCTATCCCCAGGACGGCCAGAGCGTGGAAACGCTATTGAAGTATGCTGATGTCGCCATGTACCGCGCCAAGAACCAGGGGCGCAATAATTTCCAGCTCTATACGCCCGACATGAACACGCAGATCAGCGAACGGCTACTGCTGGAGGCCAGCCTGCGTCAGGCCCTCGAGCAGGGCCAATTCCTGCTGCACTACCAGCCGCAACTGGAGACGGTTTCCGGGCGGCTCAGCGGGATGGAAGCGCTGATCCGCTGGCAGCATCCGGTGCTGGGCCTGATTCCCCCTGATCGCTTCATTCCGATTGCAGAGGAAACCGGTCTTATTATTCCGATCGGCGAATGGGTGGTGAAAACCGCGTGCGCCCAGCACCGGGCCTGGCAGGATGCCGGCCTGCCCGGTACCCGTTTGTCGGTGAACTTGTCGGCGCGTCAGTTCCGGGACAGGAACCTCATCGACATGCTGGCGCGTGTTTTGGCGGAAACCCGGGTGCAACCGCGGTGTCTCGAGTTGGAACTCACGGAAAGTCTGGTGATGGGTAACGCCGAAGAGTTCGTCGGCAAACTGGAATCAATGAAGGCGCTGGGCGTAAAGATTTCGGTGGATGATTTTGGCACGGGTTACTCCAGTCTGAGTTACCTCAAGCGCTTCCCCATTGACCGGCTCAAGCTGGACCGCAGTTTCGTACGCGATATTCCGAACGACCCCGATAATGCCGCCATTGCCAAGACGGTGATCCTGCTGGGACACAGCCTGAACCTCAAGGTGACGGCCGAGGGCGTGGAGACGCCGGAGCAACTGGCGTTTCTGCGCCAGCATCAATGCGACGAAGTGCAGGGTTTTTATCTGGGCAAACCGGTGCCGGCCGAAGAGTTCAACCATCTGCTGCGGAATGACCTCTGTCCGCCGGTGGTCTGTTGCCGGAGCAAGCCGACGAATGGCTCAAGCGCTACTAAATCCACCCCATGATTCCCGGTGTGTCGAGATTGCCTGAAACAGAAAAGCCCGCTCACGCAGGCTTTTCTGTCACGTCCATGCAATCGATTTAGTTTTTGCGGACCACAAATGTAAAACGTCCACCCTCCTGCCGGCTTTCCATGAGGTTGTGTCCCGTTTGCCTGGCCCAAGCTTCCACGTCTTTCACCGAGCCCGGGTCGGTGGCTACCATCTCGATAGTGGCGCCGGAGGCGGCGATGTTGATGGCCTTGGACAGGCGCAGGATTGGCAGCGGGCAGTTAAGGTTGGCGCAGTCGAGTGTTACGGTGCTCATGGTTTGCTCCTTTAGTTGGTTTGGAAGTGGGCCGTGATAGCCCGTTTCAGATAGGCTCCCCACGCACCGCCTTCTGATAGCGGTCGAGCAGAGCCGGGTCTTCGATGGAGCCGTGGTGATGCACTTGCTGCCAACGGCCCTCCCGTTTGTGGAAGATGCGGCTGGTGCGGATCGCGAGGCCGAGCTGTTTGCCGTTAACCCGGAAATATCCGCGTTCGCGGCCGACGGCGTAAAAGAGGTCGCCCACGTCATGGAGGGTGTAGTCGTAAAATTCCACGTACACCTCAGCGGGGCCGGTGAAAAGCCGTTCGTAGCCCTCGCGTATGGCGGCCCAGCCGCGGCGGATGCCGCCGATGGGGTTGTCCATGACCACATCGGCGGTCTGGGCCCAATTGCGGCTCATGGCGGCGAGGTCGCGGCTGTTGAAGGCGCTGTAAAAGCCGGTCAGGGCGTAGAGCGCCGATTGATTAGTCACCAAGCATTCCTTGCCGATAATGGGTGTGGCAATGGGCTGCATTATTTTTTCTCCCGATTTTTTTCCAGGCCTCTGAGGAACAGCGCCACATGGGTGGTGGCTGCGGCCCGCGTGCCGTCGTTGCGAAAGTCGGTGTCGCGCACCACCGTGCGCATCAGGCCCAGGCCCAACAGGCCAGCAAAGAAGTTGCGGGCATAGGCATTGGCATCGCCTGAACGGAAACGCCCCGACGCCTGACCCTCCATGATCTCGTAGGCGACGTAATCGATGATGCGGCGGAAGTGTTCCTCGACGAGATCGGATACGCTGTCGTCCTGTTCGAGCGCGGCGTAGAGAATCAGGCGCAGCCAGGCCGGTTCCGCTTCGGTCTGTTCCAGTACCCAGGCGGAGAGTCGTGTGAGCACGTCCTCGAGGTCGTATTCCGGCGCGTAATAGAGTAGTTGCTCGACTTCGGTGAAGTGCCGGCGCGCACAGAGTTCATCCAGCATCGCGCTGTAGAGATCACGCTTGGTTGGGAAATGCTGGAACACCAGCGCGTCGCTGGTGCCGACGCGGTCGGCGATATCTTTGACGCGGGTGTCGCGGAACCCCTGCTGGGCAAACAGTTCAATGGCCTTGCGCACGATCAGATCGCGGCGCTGCTCGGCACTCAGGCGTTCGCGTTTCTTCTTAGTCATGACTAACTTAGTATCAACTAAGTAAGAGACTGTCAAGCAGGGCCAGAGACGTCAACAGAAAAGTGTTTAACTACATAAAGTTAAATAGGTGATCGGCTACGATGAAATCAGGGCCGCGTCTCTATAAATAGAGACGAAATGCAGGATTGGTGGGGCTAGGGCTAGTCGGGGGAGGGAATACTGCGTTTGCTCTCCAGCCACTTGAGCAGTGGCTCCCATTGCTCGATGTCTTGCGCAGCGGTAGCGGAAGGGAGATCGAAGATGCCCATACCGCGTGCATCCGCCACCAGGTAGTTGTGGCTCTCGCGCAGGGTCGCGACAAAGGGAATTTTCAGACGCGTCAGGAAGCGTTCGAGGTTCTGGTAGATCTGGGTATTGAGCGAGGTGTAGGGGATTTTGATGCTGCCCAGAACCTGCTCCACGGCACCCTGAACCCCGGTGCTTTCGCGTACGCGGTTGGCCACGACGGCGAGCCGTGTTTCGTCGCGCGACACGCGTCCAACCAGCAGCAGTTCACGGATGAAATGGGCGCAGGCGCGGATGTCGGTCGGCGACGGCAGTACCGGGATGACGACTGTTTGGGCACGTCGTACCAGTGACGTGAGCGCCGCGCCGCGGCTGCCCGCCGGCACATCCATGATCACGTAGTCGGTGAAGCGGGACACGCGTAGCGGCTCGCGCCAAGCGGCGATGCCAATGATCGGCGGCCTATCCTGCGCGCGTGCCTCGATCCACTCCAGGCTCGAGCCTTGTGGGTCGAAGTCGGCGATGACCACCGATTTTCCCTGCGAGGCGTAGTAGCTAGCGAGATTGGTTGCCATGGTGCTTTTTCCGCAACCGCCTTTCGCATTGAGCAGCATAATCTTGCGCATGGTCTCTCCTTACGCCGGACGCATTCGGTGGATGGAGTTGGGAATGGCGGTGACGGACAGCGAACCACGGCAGTAGCAGCGTGGGTGTGGCGCAGTATATTTTGTATTGCAGATTGCGCGCATGGCCATCCCTGTTTTCAGGCGCAATTAGTGTATTCCAGATGATGGCAAAGCACTACTGAGTCGATGCCAGAAACCCGTACTCAGGGGCGATTTATTTTGCCTTGGCGCGGCGCGCGGTGCTGACGGGAAGTGCCGTGGGATGGCGGCTTGGTGATCTTGTCGTCATCCATGATGATCTGGTGCGCCGGTCCTTCGAGGTCATCGAACTGACCAGATTTTACCGACCAGAAAAATCCCCAGATGCTGACCCCAGCGAGGATCACGGCGAGCGGCACCAGCAGGTAGAGAATCTCCATGGCTCAGAGTGTGGCCGGAACCACGGCGGCTGGCGAGGAATTCTTCTGGGAGGAACGCCGGGTCAGCCGCAGGGCATTGACCACGACCAGCAGCGAACTCGCGGACATACTGATCGCCGCCAGCCAGGGCGGCACGTAACCCATGACGGTCGCGGGTACGGCAACCAGGTTGTAGCCCAGCGCCCAAACGAGATTTTGTCGGATGACGTGTAACGTGCGACGCGCGACATCCAGCCCCTGCACCAGCCGGTCGAGTTGCGACGACAGCAGAATCATGTCCGCCGTTGTGGCTGCGATGGGCGCGCCGTTGCCCATCGCAATGGACACCTGGGCGGCCGCCAGCACCGGGGCGTCGTTGACACCATCGCCGACCATGGCCACGACCGCGCCCTGTTGTTGCAGGGCGCGAATTTTTTCGAGCTTGTCGCCGGGTTTGAGGTCCCAGGCCAGTTCCGTGATGCCGAGTTCGTGAGCGATGCGCCGCGCCGCCTGCTCATGGTCGCCGGTCAGGAGCCATACCGATTTTCCCTGACGTTTGAGTTCGGTGATCAACTCGCTCGCGCCGGGACGCAGTTCGTCGCCCAAAGTGAAGACTGCCAGCCAGTGTTCCGGGCTTGCCAGTACCGCCAGCGTGGCGCCTTTCCGCCGCAGGTCTTGCAGGATAGCTTCCGGGGCGGCGATGCGCGTTTGCGTGGCGACGAAGTCAGGGGTGCCGAGATAATACTCTTTTCCAGATATCTTTCCCTGGATGCCGGCGCCCGGGGTGTTGATGATGTCGGAGGTTTGCGGCGACCCAGCTTTGCCAAGGGCCTCTGTCAGCGCTCGTGCGACCGGATGTTCCGAATGGCGTTCCAACGCCGCCGCGATATGCAAACAGTCTTGCGCCCCTGCTTCCGAAAGCGTGCGGGTGTGGAGCAGACGCAGGCGCCCGAGCGTAAGCGTGCCGGTCTTGTCGAAGATGAAATGTGTGGCGCGCGCGAGGATTTCCAGCGCATGACCGCGGGTGGTGAGGATGCCAAGTTGAGTCAGGCGGCCGGTGGCCGCCGTCAGCGCCGTGGGCGTGGCCAGCGACAGGGCGCAGGGGCAGGTGACTACCAGCACGGCGATGGTAATGGGAAGAAGCTGGGCGGAATCGTGGCGCCACCAGTAGAACGCGACGATTGCCGTGAGCAGCAGCAGCACCGCCACAAACCAGGCGGCGGCACGGTCGGCGAGTTGTGCCAGCCGCGGCTTCTCAGCGCTGGCGCGGTCCAGCAGGCGCAGGATGGCGGACAGCACGGTGTCCGGGCCGGTTTTTTCGATGCGTGCCATCAATACGCTTTCGATGTTGATCGCACCGCCAATGAGCGATTGCCCCGGATTCTTGGTGATCGGCCGGCTCTCGCCGGTGAGCAGGGATTCGTCGACGCTCGAGCGGCCTTCTAGCACGATGCCGTCCGCCGGGATGGTATCGCCGGGGCGGATCATGACCCGATCACCCGGACACAATTGTGCCACCGGGATGATTTCCGGTTCGCCTCCGCCAGCGTTCAGTCGCGTGGCCATGGCCGGGGTGGCGTGCACCAGCGTTTCCGAGGCCTCGGCCGCGCGGCTGCGCGCCCGCAGTTCGAAGTAGCGTCCCGTTAGCAGGAAGAATGCGAACATGGTAACCGAGTCGTAATACACCTCGCCCTGTCCGGTGAAGGTAGTCCAGACACTGGCTGCGAATGCCGTAACCATGCCGAGACTGACCGGCACGTCCATCCCCGTTCGCCCCTGTTTGAGGTCGCGCCAGGCTGACTGGAAAAAAGGTTGCGCCGAATACAGCAACACCGGCAGCGTCAGCAGCAGGCTGGTCCACCGAAAGAAGTCGCGGTATTGCGTTTCCGTTCCGGTCCAGCCGCCGACATACAACGCCTCCGCCAGAATCATCACCTGCATCGTGAGCGCACCGGCCACACCCAGACGGCGCAACAACTGCTTGCGCTCAGCCTCCAGCAATTGCTGGCTGCGTCCCGGATCATAGGGGTGGGCGAGATAACCGATGTGGCTGATGGCCGTGAGGATGTCGCTCAGGTGAATTTTCTGCTCGTCCCATTTCACGCGCGCGCGATGCGTAGCGTAGTTGATGTGCACGGACAGCACGCCGGGCAGGCGCGAAAGATGCCGCTCATTGAGCCAGATGCAGGCGGCGCAGGTGATGCCCTCGAGAATCAGTGCGGCCTCGCGCGCGTGCGCATCCGTGACCTGGACAAAACTTTTCTGTACCTCGGGATGGTCATAGAGTGCGACTTGACGCAGAAACTCCGGCACGACCTCGCGCGCCGTGGGTGCGGTGGCGGTGCGGTGTTTGTAGTAGTCATCCAGGCCGCCATTGACGATAGCCTGTGCCACGGTCTCGCAGCCGCGGCAGCACATCGACTGGCGCGCACCGAGGAGGTTGACGGAAAAATCAGCACCCGCGGGCACTGGCAGGCCGCAGTGAAAACAGATGAGGGGTTCAGGGTGATTGGCGGGGCTGTTCGTGGCTGACATGAACGGAGATGGCCTTAATGATGGAAACGTGGGTCGCATCAGCGTGTTTCCGATTGGGCCATTCTACACGATTCCCCCGGCAGGGTATTTGCAGGCCGGGTACGGAAAACAGCCAGACGGCTGGTGTTTGAGCCGATGCTTTGTGCCCATGCTAATAATTCTATCAGTGCTTGGCTATGAGCCATTGGTAGGAAACAGAAGTCCTCGTTTCTGTCACGCGAGATATCCATGCCACGTTCCATTCCTGGTGCGACGGGTGATCTTGACGGTCTTAAGGTTGCGTGCAAGGACTGCAACCTGTTCCAGCTGTGTCTCCCCGTCGGTGTCGGCGACGCCGATCTTGCCCTGCTCGAAAGGATTATCAAGCGCAGCCGCACGCTCAAACGGGGTGAGTGTCTGTTCCTCTCGGGCGATCCGTTTTTGTTTATCTACGCCGTCAAATCCGGTTCCCTCAAGATCTTCACGTCATTGCGCGATGGTTCCGATCAGGTGATGGGTTTCCATCCGCCGGGAGAATTTCTCGGTCTGGATGCGGTGAATACCGAAGTGCATCAGTGTGGTGCCATGGCGCTTGAGACAACCAGCCTGTGCGAGTTGCCGCTCAACCGTCTGGAAGAGTGGTGGCCAGCGTGCAGCGGCAACTGCTGCGTGTCATGAGCAAGCAAATCATGCACGACCAGACGCTGCAGGTGCTGCTTTGCAAGAAAAGTGCCGAGGAACGCCTGGCGGCGTTTCTGTTGAGCCTGTCACATCGCTATCAACGACGCCATTTCTCCGCGCTTGAATTCCAGTTAAGCATGTCGCGCCAAGACATTGCGAGTTATCTGGGTCTGGCGGAAGAGACGATCAGTCGCCTGTTCACCCGCTTCCAGGAACAGGGACTCGTTGGGGTGGTCCGCAAACGCATCCACCTTATGGATGTGCCACGCCTGACGGGCATGGTGAATTTACCGGAGTGAATTGACTAATCTGGCCATAGCCAAAGAGATTTTTTTGATTTTTCTGGCACACCCTGCCTATCACGCTTAAATGGCATTTTTTGCTCATCAGTTGATTTAAATCAATATTTATTAAATATTTACTTGATCTAGATCAAGCGACCCATTCATAAATTAGTAAAAAATCTCGTTCGGATCGGATCCAGGATGCCCCGGCGACAACCTGGAAAACACTACGGTTCGATGGTGTTTGTGGCGTCATGGGAAGTGAAGTAAAGCGTGACGGTTGGAATGAGGCAACTTGTGGACTGCATCTTTGCTCCACGACCATGTCGGTGGCCAGAGAGGGATGTCTCGTCGTGATGGGGCGGTTTTGTGGCATGGTGTAGTGAGATATAACCTGCCGTCCGGCGCTAATTTTACTCGGAGCAAACGGTGCTGGAAACAACGACGTTTACCGGTTTTTCGCCGCCGAATATGGTAGATGCTGGCATTGACGCCTATGGCAGTTTGCAGGAAACTGGCCGCAGTAATAATTACGGCCACACGGGAGAAACAGCATGTTGTTAAGTCACGTCTGGGGTTTGTTGACGAATCCGGAAAAGGAATGGAAGTCGATACGCAAAGAGAATTGCACGATCGGTAAATGTTACTGTTCCCATGTGTTTGTGCTGGCGGCGATTCCTCCCATTGCCGGTTATTTCGGAACCACCCATGTAGGCTGGCAGGTCGTCAGCCGCGAGGTCAACAAGCTCACGCCCGAGAGCGCGCTCTGGATCGGTATATTGTCTTACCTCACCATCCTGGTGGCCGTGATCACCATTGGCAAGTTAATCCATTGGATGGGCAAAACCTATGGCTCCAAGCAGAGGCTGCCCCAATGCATCGCGCTCGCGGCCTACACCGCCACCCCGCTCTTCCTCTCTGGCGTCATGCTGCTTTATCCGATGCTGTGGCTGAACCTGCTGCTCGGATTGCCCGTGTTGGCCTACACCGTTTACCTGCTTTATACCGGCGTGCCAATTATTATGGGTATCACCAAGGAGCGCGGTTTTCTGTTTTCGAGCGCCGTGATGGCGGTGGGACTGGTGGCGCTCGTGGCGGTGCTGGCCGCGACGGTTATCCTCTGGGATATCGGCGCCGGGCCGGTCTTTGCGGGGTAACGTCGATTTCTTTTTAACCATTCACGCTGAGTAGCGGGAGAATCATGGTCGCACAAGAAACCTACAACTATAAGGTCGTCCGGCAGTTCGCCATCATGACCGTGGTCTGGGGCATTGTTGGCATGCTGGTGGGCGTCTGGATTGCAGCGGAAATGGCGTGGCCGGCGCTCAACATGGACATCCCCTGGATGACCTTCGGCCGGCTGCGTCCGCTGCATACAAATGCGGTGATCTTCGCCTTTGGCGGATCGGCGCTGTTTGCGACGTCGTATTATGTCGTGCAACGTACCTGTCATGTGCGGCTCTTCAGCGACAAACTGGCGGCCTTTACCTTCTGGGGCTGGCAACTGGTGATCGTTGCGGCGGCCGTGACGCTTCCGCTGGGCATTACCAGCTCCAAGGAGTACGCCGAACTCGAATGGCCCATCGATATTTTAATTACCCTGGTGTGGGTGTCCTACGCGGTGGTGTTTTTTGGCACGCTGGTCAAGCGCCGGGTGAGCCACATATACGTCGCGAACTGGTTTTATGGTGCGTTCATCCTCACGATTGCGGTGCTGCACGTTGTCAACAATCTTGAAATACCGGTATCGTGGACCAAATCCTACGGCATTTATGCTGGCGTGCAGGATGCCATGGTGGAGTGGTGGTATGGCCACAATGCGGTGGGTTTCTTCCTGACAGCCGGTTTCCTTGGCATCATGTACTACTTTCTCCCCAAGCAGGCGGGGCGACCGGTGTATTCCTATCGCCTGTCGGTGGTGCATTTCTGGGCGCTGGCCTTTACCTACATCTGGGCCGGTCCGCACCATCTGATGTATACGGCACTGCCCGATTGGACCCAGTCGCTCGGCATGGTGTTTTCTCTGATTCTGCTCGCCCCCTCCTGGGGCGGCATGATCAATGGCATCATGACGCTGTCGGGGGCATGGCAGAAGCTGCGCACCGACCCCATCCTCAAGTTCCTGATTGTGTCGGTGTCATTCTATGGCATGTCCACGTTTGAAGGTCCGATGATGTCCATCAAGACGGTGAATGCGCTGTCACACTACACCGACTGGACCATCGGTCATGTGCATTCGGGCGCGCTCGGCTGGGTCGGCATGATCTCGATCGGCGCGATGTACTTTCTGATCCCTCGTCTATTCGGGCGCGAGATCCACAGCGTCAAGCTCATTGAAACCCATTTCTGGGTCGCCACCATCGGCATCGTGCTCTACATCACCTCGATGTGGATTTCCGGCGTGATGCAGGGCCTCATGTGGCGCGCGGTGAATGCCGATGGCACGCTCACCTACAGCTTTGTCGAGTCGGTGCAGGCGATGCATCCGTTCTATATCGTGCGTACGCTGGGTGGCCTCTTCTTCCTGAGCGGCATGTTTATCATGGCGTATAACGTGTGGAAGACCGTGGCCGGCAGTACGCCGATCGAAGCCCCCATCCCGGCCCCGGCCGCCGCGCACTAAGGAGACCACCATGGCGACAGGACATGACAAAGTTGAAAGAAACGTCGGCTTGCTGGTGGTGTTCACGGTTCTCGTGATTTCTGTGGGCGGGCTGGTCGAAATCCTGCCACTCTTTTTTCAGAAGTCGACGACGGAGGCCGTGGCCGGTCTCAAGCCCTATACGGCGCTGCAACTGGAAGGGCGCGACATCTACGTGCGCGAGGGTTGTTATCTGTGTCATTCGCAAATGATCCGCCCCTTCCGCGCCGAGACCGAACGCTATGGTCATTATTCGGTCGCCGGCGAATTCGTGTACGACCACCCGTTTCAGTGGGGCAGCAAACGCACCGGGCCGGACCTGCATCGCGTCGGTGGGCGTTACTCGGACGATTGGCTGCGTGTGCATTTCATTAATCCGCGCGATGTGGTGCCGGAGTCCATCATGCCGGGCTATCCCTGGTTCGCCAAGAACAAACTCGATACTAGCCATATCCAAAGGAAGATGCGGGTATTGAATATGTTCGGGCCGGGTACGCCGTACTCCGACGAGGACATCAAGAACGCGCCTTCCGAGCTCGAAGGCAAGACCGAGATGGATGCAATCATCGCCTATCTCCAGAATCTGGGTACGGCGATCAAGGTGAGAAGATAAGACAATGGATTTCGCTCTTATTCATTCTGTCTGGACCGTATTGATGGTGCTGTTGTTCATCGGCATTATTGTTTGGGCATGGAGCAGCAAGCGCAAGCCCGGGTTCGAAGAAGCTGCACGCTTGCCGCTGGAAGACGATGACGCGGTAATCGCGCCTCCAACCGGAGAAAAGAAACATGGCTGATTTTACGAGCAGCTTCTGGAGCTGGTTCATTACCGTGGTGGTGATCGGCGGAATCCTCGCAATGTTTTTGCTTAATCGCTGGATGTCCGAGCCTGGGCGCAAGGACAGCGAGAAGGTCAAGACCATGGGTCATGTCTGGGACGAGGACCTCGAGGAATACAATAATCCGCTGCCCCGCTGGTGGCTGAACCTCTTCTACGTCACGCTCGTGTTCGGTCTCGGGTATATCACTCTGTATCCGGCACTCGGTTCGTTTGCCGGTGTCTTGGGCTGGTCGGCGAAAGGTCAATACGAGAAAGAGATCGAAGTCGCCAATGCCCAGTTCGATCCGTTGTATGAGAAATATCTGAAGGAAGACCTGAGAACGTTGGCGACCAACCGCGAGGCACTTAAAACCGGTGAGCGCCTGTTTATCAATTACTGCACCGGTTGTCATGGTTCGGATGCCGGCGGCGGCCCGGGTTTCCCCAACTTGCGTGACGACGACTGGCTGTACGGGGGCGAGCCCGAGACCATCGAGGCGAGCATCATGAACGGACGCACCGGCGGTATGCCCGCCTGGGGCGCGGTACTCGGGCCAGATGGCGTCGCCAACGCAGCCGAATATGTGATTTCCCTGAGCGGGCGCAAGGTCGATGAAACGGCCGCGGCGGCGGGTAAGGAGAAATTTCTGCAGTTGTGCGTGGCCTGTCATGGCCCGGAAGGCAAGGGTAATGTCGCCATGGGCGCGCCCAATCTGACGGACAATATCTGGCTCTATGGCGGTTCGAAGAAGACGGTCATGGAGACCATCGAGAAGGGCCGTGCCGGGCGCATGCCGGCGCATGCCGAATTCCTCGGCAAGGCCAAGGTACATTTGTTGGCCGCCTACGTCTTCAGCCTGTCGCATCCGCTGGATGAGGACGGACAGGAGAAACATTGAAGGTGAAACCGCATACCGATGACACGGGGCGGGAGGAGACAGAAAAGAAAAGCCAAGAGACAACAAAGCGCATTCCCTCTTTAATCGAGTCCCAAGAGGAGGTTGCGCGCACGCTCGTTGGCAAAAATGCTTCGGCCAGGGAAAGCGGCGGGATGCCGCCCGCACCCAAGCCCCGGACGATCGAGCGTATCATTCCGCTGGTCGAGGCCGACGCCGTGCAGGAGGCGTTGTACGCCAAGCGCCAGCAGGTCTATCCACGTGAAGTGCACGGGTTTTTCGCGAACCTCCGCGCTGCGATGGTGAGCCTTACCCTCGGTATCTATTATTTTCTTCCCTGGATCAACTGGGGCGATGGCCGCCAAGCTTTCCTGATCGACCTGCCCAACCGCAAGTTTAATCTCTTTTCCTGGACATTCTGGCCGCAGGATCTGTTTTACCTCACTACCATCCTTATTCTTTCCGCGTTGGCACTGTTCCTGTTCACGGCCATCGCCGGACGCGTGTGGTGCGGGTTCACCTGTCCGCAGACGGTGTGGACCGAGGTCTTTCTGTGGATCGAGCGCAAGGTCGAAGGTGATCGTTCGCAGCAGATGAGGCTCGCGCGCCTGCCCTGGAAGCGCGAGAAGATCGCGAAAAAGGGCACCAAGCACCTTATCTGGATATTATTCTCCCTGTGGACCGGATTCACGTTTGTGGGTTATGTCACGCCCATACGTGAGTTGTCGGTGTCGTTTGTGCATTCCACCCTCGGTCCGTGGGAAATTTTCTGGGTGCTGTTCTATGGTTTTGCCACGTACGGCAACGCCGGCTGGCTGCGCGAACAGGTGTGCCTGTACATGTGTCCGTATGCCCGCTTTCAGGGCGCCATGTTCGACCGCAACACGCTGATCATTTCCTACGATCCTGCCCGCGGCGAACCGCGCGGCTCGCGCAAACGCGGTGAGGATCACAAGGCTCAAGACAAGGGCGACTGCATCGATTGCACGCTGTGCGTGCAGGTTTGTCCCACTGGCATTGACATCCGCAACGGCCTGCAAGTCGGCTGTATCGCCTGCGCCGCGTGCGTGGACGTGTGTGACACGGTGATGGACAAGATGAATTATCCGCAGGGCCTGATCCGTTACACCAGCGAGAGTGCCATGGAGGGAAAGTCTTGGAAGCTGCTGCGGCCGCGCGTGCTGATCTATTCCGCGCTGCTGGCCGCCATCAGTGTGGCGCTCATTATCGCCGTACTCTTGCGTGTGCCGCTCCAACTTGACATCATCCGCGACCGCAATTCGCTTTACCGCGAGACCCCCGATGGGATGATTGAGAACGTGTATATCCTGAAGGTTATGAACATGGATAGCCAGGAGCATACCTACACGCTGGCCGCCCATGGTATCGAGGGTATGGAGATGCGTGTGGACAAGGTGATTCGCGCCCCGGCCGGTGAAGTGATCGATGTGCCTGCGCGGTTGCAGGTCGACCGGTATAATCTGACCCAGCGCAGCAGTCCCGTATATTTCCGGTTGCAGGCAACAGACAACCCGGATCTGCGCATTGAGGAGCAGGGTCGTTTTCTCGGCCCGATGAGCGGCAGATGACTCCGAAGATACAACCAAAACACCCTTGGTACCGCGAGCCCATGGTGTGGCTGTTGATTGCCTTGCCGACCGTGGCCGTGATCGAGAGTTTTATTTTTCTGGGTTTTGCCATCGTCACAGACGACGGCATGGTCGAGGATGATTATTACCGGCGTGGCACAGAGATTAACCGTGTGTTGGAGCGTGACCAGGTCGCGGTGCAACTCGGCTTGGAGGGTAAGCTGGAAATGAGCCAAGAACACCACACACTGGCATTGCGTCTGACCGCCAAGAAGGATGTGCACTGGCCAGCTCAGGTAGAGCTTAAATTTCTGTACGCCACGCGCTCGGGTCTAGACCGCTCCTTGATCTTATCGCGCCACGCCGATGGTACTTACCGTGCACCGTTGCCCGACCTGGTTCTTGGACACTGGAATGTGCAGCTCGTGGCGCAGAACTGGCGCCTCACCGGGTCGTTGTATGTACCCGGTGCACAGCAACTGACCGTTTTCCCTTCCGGCCTCTGAGTTGCCACTGACGGTATGGCCGTGGAAGTAACGCTTGCCTCGGCTTTTTTGGTGGGACTGCTGGGTTCGCTGCATTGTTTCGGTATGTGCGGCGGCATCGTGGGTGCGCTGACCTTTGGGCTTAAAGAAGATGTCCACCGCACCCCGTTTTCTCTCTTCCCCTACCAACTGCTCTACAACACCGGGCGCATTGCGAGTTATGCGGCGGCCGGCGCGTTCATGGGTTGGGTCGGCTCGCAGGCGCTCGATACGCTGACATTGGGCCAGGCCCGGCTGGTGGGTCGCCTTCTCTCCGGCGGCTTTATGGTGGTGCTTGGGCTTTATCTCGCCGGCTGGTGGCAGGGACTGGTTTTCGTGGAAAAGCTGGGCACGCACCTGTGGCGTCACCTTGAGCCGCTGGGGCGGCGTGTGGTGCCGGTGCGCAAGCCCTGGCAGGCACTGGTGCTGGGTCTGGTCTGGGGCTGGTTGCCGTGTGGCCTGGTGTATTCGACACTGTCCTGGTCGCTGGCCTCCGGTAGCGCCGCGGACGGCGCGTTGCTCATGGCGGCCTTCGGTCTCGGCACCTTGCCCATGCTGCTCGCCATGGGAGCGGCGGCGCGCTGGCTGGGCCATGTCGCGCGTCAACCGTGGGTGCGCCGTGGTGCCGGCGTGTTGATCCTGTTTTTCGGTCTGTATATGTTGTTTGCGCCGAATGCGCACCTGGGCCATTCTGGTGGGCCTCTTCCTCATGAGACGGAACACCCGGCCGCAAACAGTATTCACCGATGAAACGCGCAAGAACAATTTCCCGATGGAGCGCCTTGCCAGGCATGGTGCTGATATGGGCAGTGATCGGTTGCCAACCCGCCAAACCGGTTCAGCACCGCGACCTGCGCCCGTTGATGGGCACGGTGGTGCAGGTGGCGGTGGAAGGAACCGACGAGGCAACACTTAAGCGCGCCACCGATGCGGCCTATCAGGAGATGTCGCGCCTGTCGGACATGATGAATCACTATAACCCGCAGAGCGTGGTGAGCGCGATCAACAATGCCGCCGGCCGGCAGCCGGTACCCGTGCCGCCGGAGCTGATGCAGGTGCTCACGATGGCACACACGGTTTCCGAACGCAGCCACGGCGCCTTTGATATCACCGTCGGTTCACTCAAGGGCTGGCGCTTCAATCTGGAACATCCCGAGCTGCCCACGCCGGCACAGATCACGAGACAGCTGCCGCTGGTGAATTACCGCCACGTGATCCTGAACGAAACCGCGGGCACGGTGTTTCTGGAACAGCCTGGCATGCGCATGGACCTCGGAGGCATTGCCAAACTCTATATTCTCGATGCCGGTCTGAAGGCGCTCAGAAAAAATGGTGTGGAGCACGCGATGTTGAATGGTGGCGGGGATGTGGTGGTGCTGGGAACCACACAGGGACACCCGTGGCGCGTCGGCATCCGCGATCCGAACGCGCCCGAGAAGTTGCTCGCCGTCATCGAGCTTTCGCGTGGTTGGGTAGTCTCCTCCGGGGACTATGAGCGCTATTTCATCAAGAACGGCCGACGTTACCACCACATCCTCGATCCCAGAACCGGTTATCCGACGCAGGGATTGCACGGCGTGACGTTGGTGGCGGAGGAAATGGCGCAGGTGAATGGTCTGGGCGCGGCCATCATGGTGCTCGGTCCTGTGCCGGGGCGCGAATTGATCGCCCAGTCACCCGGCGTTCAGGGTCTCATGGTCGACCAGGATGGCAAGCTCTGGGTCTCACCCGACCTTGAGAAGCGACTGCAATTGCTGGAGCCGCCGCGCAGCACGGCCGTGGCGCGGGCGGGTAAGTAAACAGGCCTCTCTGCAAATTCAGGGCGGACAAGCGCCGCCCGCCACGTTAAACTAGCGGTTTTTTCCCAAGCCAAGCTTACAACCATGACCGGCGACCCGATCAATAACGTCAACGTCCTCTCGCAGGACCTGCTGCCGACCCCGCGCCAGGTCAAGAGCGCCTTGCCGCTTACCGAGAGCGCGGAGGCGACGGTACTGCGTGGGCGCGATACCGTGCGCCGCATCCTCGATCGCCAGGATCACCGCCTGTTCGTGGTTGTTGGACCCTGCTCGATCCACGATATCAAGGCGGCTAAGGAATACGCCACCCGGCTGAAACAGCTCGCGGAAGAGGTGGGCGACACGATCTATCTCATCATGCGCGTGTACTTCGAGAAACCGCGCACCACCGTCGGCTGGAAGGGACTCATCAACGATCCGTTCATGGACGATTCCTTCCATATCGAGAAGGGCCTTTATCTCGCGCGTGAGCTGTTGTTGCATCTCGCCGAGATTGGTTTGCCGACCGCGACCGAGGCGCTCGATCCGATCACGCCGCAATACCTGTCCGACCTCATTGCCTGGACCGCGATCGGTGCGCGCACCACGGAATCGCAGACCCACCGCGAGATGGCGAGCGGCCTGTCGACGCCGCTCGGTTTCAAGAATGGCACTGACGGCGGCCTCACGGTGGCGATCAACGCACTGCATTCGGCCGCGCGCCCGCACCATTTCCTTGGCATCAACCAGGATGGCCAGTGCGCGGTATTCCGTACCCGCGGCAACCGCTATGGCCACATCGTCCTGCGCGGCGGCAACGGCCGCCCGAACTACGATTCGGTTTCCATCGCCGTAGCGGAAAAAGAACTCGCGGCCGCCAAACTGCCGGGCAACATCGCAGTCGATTGTAGCCACGGCAACTCGAACAAGGATCCGGCGTTGCAGCCACTCGTGGCCGAGAACTGTGTGAACCAGATTCTCGAGGGCAACCGTTCGATTGTGGCGCTCATGCTGGAGAGCCATCTCCATGCCGGCAACCAGCCGATCCCGGTGGACTTGTCGAAGCTTAAATACGGAGTATCGGTGACGGATTCCTGCGTCGACTGGGTGACCACCGAAAAGCTTCTGCGCAGCGCGCGCGCGAAGCTGAAAGACGTTCTTCCGGCCCGCCAGAAAAAGCCGTAAATCCGGTTTCAGCTCTTGGGTCGTATCGCCGATTTTGGCCGGAAGGCCTTGATGACGTCCTCGTGGGTTTCGAGGTACGGACCGCCGATGAGGTCGATGCAATAGGGTACGGCGGCGAAGACGCCATCGAGCGTTTCTTTGATCGCCTTTGGCTGGCCAGGCAGGTTGATGACGAGCGAGTTGCCGCGCACCACGCCGACTTGGCGCGAGAGGATGGCGGTGGGTACGTATTTCAGGCTCACGGCGCGCATCTGTTCGCCGAAGCCATCGAGCACCTTGTCGGCAATCGCGAGCGTCGCCTCGGGCGTGACGTCGCGCGGCGCGGGGCCGGTGCCGCCGGTGGTGACGACAAGACAGCATTTTTCCGTATCGCACAGCTCGCGTAGCGCCTTTTCGATTTCCGGTTGTTCGTCCGGCACCAGGCGCACGACGGGTTGCCACGGCGTTGCCAGTGCCTGTTTCAACCACTCGACAATCGCCGGACCGCCCTGGTCCTGATACTCGCCGCGGCTGGCGCGATCCGAGACCGTGACGATACCGACGCGCACTGTTTCACTCATTGAAATCTCCCTTAGTCTTCCACGAGGTTGCTATTATCGCCCAGATTGCGTCGGGCCATGAATCGCCATGCCCGCGCTATAACCGCCCGGGTATTGGATTTCCGGGACATTGTTGCGGGCTCGGCAAGCCGCGCCACCGGGCGTATGCTTGTGGTCTCAGGTCTTGAGGCGACCGGGTTGTCGGCCCGGCTTCAGTGGACCTCCCGCCCGTCGCCCTTTTCACCCATTCAAGGAGGGTCTCGCCATGGCAACCATTAATGGAAAGATCGAACACCAGGTGGTATTGCTGGACGAAAACAAAACCGCCTACGACGCAGCGGTGCTGATGTGCGATAAACACATCGGGTCGGTGGTGGTGACGCGCGCATCCCAGATTATCGGTCTTTTCACCGAGCGCGATCTGATGCGCCGCGTGGCCCGGGAGCGCCAGGACCCGGCCACCGCCAAGGTTAAAGACGTGATGCGCAAGGACTACGCGCGGGTGGCCCCGGACGAACGCGGCGAGCGCTGTATCGAACTCATGAAGCAACACCAGTGCCGGCATCTCATGGTCTACGACGGCGATGCCTTCGTCGGCATTATTTCGCTGCGCGATCTGTTGGTGCTGTTGCTGGATGAGAAGGAGGAACTTATTCGTCAGCTCACGAAGTACGTCACGAGCTGATGTTGTGGCATTGGCGGCAACGCCATGACAGTAAAGCGACCAGGGAAATGGCTTCGGATAATTTTTCCCGAAAGGTAAAGTGACCCGCCGTGCGGGCGGGGGAGCCTACATTCATACACGCCGTCGAGGTGGTCCACCAAAAGAAGAAGCCGCCTAACGGGCGGCTTCTTCGATCTAACTGGCAGAAAACGCTTACTCTCCCCCCGTCGGAACATCCTTGCCCTCGGCCTGCGCCTCCCGCTCCTGTTTCCGGGCCAGGCGTTTGTCGAATGCGTCGGGTTTCATCGGGATAGTTTCCTCGCCGAACATCACCTGACGCAGAAAACGGAAGCTGAAGAGCATCGTCTCCTTGTCGTCGAGGAGGATTTTCTGCATTTCCTCGTCGGGGAGGTCATAGGCCTCGGCGAATGGCTCGCTCGCCACGAAGGCGCGGAAGCGGTCGAGGTCATAGCACGCCATAAAGAAGAGCTGCAGGCTGCGCTTGGAGGGCTTGCCGACCGTGGGGCCGGAGGATTTTTTCTTCAGGATCAGCTGGCGCCAGCCGCGCGCAATCTCGTCGTATTCCTCGATGCCCTGTTCCTTGCGGTATTCGTCGATGGTGAGCCGGCGCGGCTCGTTGTGGCCGTGACAGTGCGATTCCTTTACCAGCGCGAAGGAGCTGCGGTCGGTGCTCTCGTCTGAACGGCGCATGGACAGCAGCGCCACCGGGTAATAGCGGCAGGCCGTGGGCCGGTCTTCGTATACGCTGCAACCCTCCGGGACCATGAACTGGCAGGCCGTGCCGTTCTCAACCGGTTTCAGTTTAACGCCGGCGATGCCGTCCTTTTCCATCTCGTAGGGAAAGGTGTACTGATGCAGAAACTCCGTGGTGCTGATGTCGCGGAGGCGCGACAGGCGCAGGATGTCGTAAGGGGTGAGCGAGATGTCGATATTGCTGCAACAGGCGTTCCAGCAGTCGATGCCCTTGCGGCAGCGGAACTGGATGGTCGCGCTGCCCTCGAGCGACTGCGGCACCACG
>JBGPBL010000003.1:0-93538 GCA_041481225.1 Sulfurifustaceae bacterium
CCCCATCACCGGTGCTGCCGCTGCACTGCTCAATCATGAAAATGAATTTTGACCTGTGTCCATTTACGGTTAGAATGCCCACCCAGAAATGAAATATTCTGTATCGCATTCACGGACTGACCCAATCTGAACCCGCAACAAAAAGCCGCTGTACAGTATGTCAATGGCCCACTGCTGGTGCTGGCCGGTGCGGGTAGCGGCAAGACCTCCGTTATCACAAAGAAGATCGCTTGGCTCATCCAGAATTATGGGATTGCGCCGCGGCATATCGTCGCCGTCACCTTCACCAACAAGGCATCGCGCGAAATGAAGGCCCGTATCGCCGACCTGTTGCATGGCGATCACATGAAGGATCTTCTCATCTCCACCTTCCATACCTTCGGCCTGAAAATTCTGCGCAGCCATCTGGCGGAATTGGGGTACCGCCCGGGTTTTTCGCTTTACGATCCGGAAGACAGCCAAGCGCTGTTGTCGAAACTCCTGCGTGGTCAATTTTCGGGAAAGACCAATCCCGCGCAACTGGTGCAGTACCAGATTTCACGCTGGAAGAATAATCTGATTTCGCCGTCGGCGATTCCCCCCGCGGCAGAAGGCGAGACCGTCCATGATCTCGCTGCACGGGTCTATGGCGAGTACGAACAGCATCTGCAGGCCTACAATGCCATGGATCTCGACGACCTCATCCTGAAACCGGTCCGTTTGTTCCAGGAAAACCCGGAAATCCTGGAGGAATGGCGTCGGCGCGTGTCCTACCTGCTCGTGGATGAATACCAGGACACCAACCTGTGTCAGTACGAACTGGTCAAGCTCCTCGCCGGCAGCCGCGGCGCGCTCACCGTCGTCGGGGACGACGATCAGTCCATCTACACCTGGCGTGGGGCCCAACCGGAAAACCTCAAACAGCTGCATCAGGATTTCCCCGCTCTGCGCGTCATCAAACTCGAACAAAACTATCGTTCCAGCGGACGAATCCTGAAGGCCGCCAACGCCGTGATTGCCAACAACCCGCACATCTTCGAGAAAGCACTGTGGTGCGATCGTGACTACGGCGTACCCCTGAGGGTCCTAAAAGCACGCAGTGAAGAGCATGAAGCTGAACGCGTCATCTCTGATTTGCTGCATCACAAGTTCAAACACAGCACCGACTTCCGCGACTACGCCATCCTGTTCCGGGAGAACCATCAGGCACGCGTACTAGAGCGCGTGCTGCGTGAACGGCGTATCCCTTACCATTTGAGCGGGGGGACATCTTTCTTCGACAAGACCGAAATCAAGGACGTCATGGCTTATCTCCGGCTGCTCTGCAATTCCGGGGATGACAATGCCTTCCTGCGCGTCATCAACACACCGCGGCGTGAAATCGGGACCGCCACACTCGAGCAGTTGAACCAGCATGCCACGAAATTGGGATCCAGCCTGTTACAAGCCTCGATGGACAGTGGCATCGAACAACGCCTCAACCCGCGGCAGGTGGCGATGCTGCGTGTGTTCACCCAGTGGCTGATGGATACCATCGCCAAGGTGGAAGAGACCGACCCGGCCAAGCTCATGTGCGACATGCTCTCTGAACTGCACTACGAGGAGTGGCTCAAGGACACCTGTAACGATCACAAGATCGCCCAGCGGCGAATGGAAAACGTATTGGAACTGGTCGCCTGGGCGCAGCGGCTCATGCGCCAGGGAGAAGAGGGAAAATCGCTTAGCGACCTGGTCGCGCGACTCACCCTCGTGGGCATGCTAGATAAGGGCAGCGAGGACAACCCCGGAGATCAGGTGTCGCTCATGACGCTGCACTCCGCCAAGGGTTTGGAATTCCCTCATGTCTTCATCATCGGCATGGAAGAAGGACTGATCCCGCATCACCAGAGTCAATCGGACATCGGTGTGGTGGAAGAACGCCGGCTCGCCTATGTCGGCATCACGCGCGCGCAAAGAACACTCACCTTTTCGTTTTCCGAGCGGCGCAAACGCGGCGGCGAAGTGATGGTCTGTGAACCCAGCCGTTTCCTGCAGGAAATACCCGCGGACGATCTGCACTGGGAAGATCCGGAAAGTGACACCGATCCACAAGCCATGCTCGGCCGCGCCGATGCCTACCTTGCCAACCTGCGGTCGATGCTGGGTAATAATTAACTTTCATCCCGCGGGCACTTCCGTCAGAACACCGACCAACACCCCTACCACCTGAAAACCCTGTTTTGCCAGATATTTTTCGTTCTCGTCCGCCGTCGGCCCCGCTATCCTTACCTATATATGTGCCGCCAACGCACCACCAAGGTAGAATACGTATCCTGAGTATCCAGACATGGCTAACAAAAATAAAACACGGGATGTGGCCCACGATTTTTCGGCGCTCAATCTGACGCCGGACAGTTTTCATGCGTTCTACACTAAATTCATCAATCTGCGCTTCCCGATGCAAGTCGCGCATGTGCTGGAACTGCGTTACCTGATCAATCACGCGGCCGATAAGTACAAAGAGCCGGCATTAACTTCCGATTACCGCCAATTCCTTGATAGCCTGGAGAGTGCATTGGCCTCATTCTCCGTGGACAACCCGCGCCACCGTGAGCGCCTTCTGAAAATATTAAGCATGTTGCGCGACATTCACTACACACACAGCATTGATTCTCGCAACGCCGAAGAACAACTGCGTCAAACCATGGAGGAAATCCGCGTGGATCGCGACCGGTCCGTTCGCTATGGACTCTTTTTCATTCTCGCGGGTATTACGTTCTGCCTTTTCTGGGCCGGCATGGAGAATCCGCACTGGGCCATCAAGTGGCTGCCGGTCGCTTACAGTTATATTGCCTGGCGCTACTTTCACAAGCTGCCGGGGCTGGACGCGAATATGGAAAGGTTGACGGCCGATCTCAACGAGGTGCTGCGCCGGCGTGTGCGTTCACTGAACTGGAAAACACTGATCCACAAACTCGCGCTGGTTCTGGGCTACAAACGGGTACCCGGCATCGAGGTATTCCATATCGACAGCGACACCGATTATCATGGCAACTCACACGTCTACCACTAGCGTCATCCGCAGGTCGCGGTAAAAATCGCCAAATCCACCTTACCTCAGCTGTTCCACCCGCATCCCTGTTGCCGCCGGCGACTACCCTCTTGGATGGTGTTGCTGGTGCAGGGATTTCAATCGTGCACGTGCAATATGCGTATAAATCTGCGTGGTGGAAAGGTCTGCGTGCCCCAGCAGCATCTGGACAACGCGCAGGTCGGCGCCGTGATTCATCAGGTGTGTGGCGAAAGCGTGGCGCAGGGTGTGCGGTGAAATCGCCGGCCGGATTCCCGCCGTACGCGCATGTTGCTTGAGGTTGTACCAAAATGCCTGCCGCGTCATGGGACCCCCGCGGGCCGTGGCGAACACGGCATCCGTAGCGCGTCGGCGCACCAGCGCAGGACGCCCTTCGGACAAATAGCGATTAAGCCACGATATCGCCTCTTCGCCGAGTGGAACCAGCCGCTCCTTGTCGCCTTTGCCGATGACCCTGACTACCCCCTGCCCCAGACTCATCTGGGGTAACGTGAGCCCCACCAACTCCGAGACACGTAGGCCAGTGGCGTACAACGTCTCGAGCATCGCCCGGTCGCGCAGGCCGAGTCGCGCCGAGATATCTGGCGCCTGCAGGAGTTTTTCCACTTGTTCCTCGGTCAGTGATTTGGGCAGCGGCCGGCCAATCTTGGGGGAATCGATCAATGCCGTGGGATCGGTTCGAACTTTCTCCTCACGCAGGAGATAGCCGTAAAACCGCCGCAGGCTCGAAAGCAGTCGTGCCGTGGTGCGCGGCCGCACGCCCTGGCCCACACAAACCGAGAGGTATTCCAGTAGATCCGCCCGTGTCGCCTTAATTAGTGATATACCCCGGCTGAAAAGCCACCGGCCCAAACCTTCGACATCGCGCCGATAGGCATTCAGGGTATTGGCACTCAGACCATCCTGTAGCCAGAGGGAGTCACCGAAACGCTCGATGATTTCCTTATCGGGTCCGCTCATGCCCGAGCAACCAATGTTTGAGACGCACCGCCTTTCCACCACGCTCTCCCATAAATCCACCAATGCCGCCGGCGGCCACGACACGATGACAGGGAATAACGATAGGAATAGGGTTGGCGCGGCAGGCGTTGCCGACCGCGCGTGGACTAGTGCGCAGCCGGCGCGCCAATTCGCCATAGCTCCATGTCTCACCGGGAGGAATCTTGCGCAACATCCGCCACACACGTTGTTGAAATGGCGTACCACCGGTCGCCAGCGGGATATCGAATAAAACGCGAGGGTTAGCAAAATACATACGCAACTGCCGACAGATGCGCCGCTCAAGGGGTGTGCGGGGCGACTTGAGCCTAGCCCGCTGACCCAAAAAACTGACATCTTCAAGGCCATCGTCATGGATCACGACGCCCAGCCGTCCCATGGGCACCGCCAGCACAACATGGTAGCGTTCAGTTCGGTGAACCATGGTTCAAGTTTATACCGGCGGCATGAAAAACAAAACGGCCGGCATGGAGCCCATGCCGGCCGTTATGGTTGAACACCTGGCGATTAAACTTTCTCGCGAATACGCGCCGCCTTGCCAGCGAGGTCGCGCAGATAATAGAGCTTGGCGCGGCGTACGTCGCCCTTGCGCATCACCTCAATCTTGGCAATGGCCGAGCTGTGCAGCGGGAACACGCGCTCCACACCCTCACCGTAAGAAATCTTGCGCACGGTAAAGGAGGAGTTGTAACCGCTGTTGCGGCGCGCGACCACCATGCCTTCGAAGGCCTGAAGGCGTTCGCGTTCACCTTCCTGTACCTTTACATAGACGGCGACGGTGTCACCCGGGGCGAAAGACGGAACATTCTTGTTCGCCATCCGTTCTTCAAGTTCCTGCATGATCTTGCTCATTTTTTGACTCCCGACTCTCTAGAATATTCCTGCTTGAATTCTTCCAGCAGGTGCTGCTGTTCACTACTCAAATTCTGCTTTTCCAATAAATCCGGCCGGCGCAACCAAGTCCTTCCCAGCGACCGCTTCAACCGCCAGCGGCGGATTTTCTCGTGATCGCCGGAGACAAGCACTTCCGGAACCATCCGGCCGAGATACGTTTCCGGCCGTGTGTAGTGCTCGTAATCCAACAACCCGTCCACAAACGAATCTTGCTGCGCTGAATCTTTATCCCCGAGTGCACCGGGCAACTGCCGTGCAATCGCGTCGATGACCACCATTGCGGCGAGTTCACCGCCGGAGAGGACGTAGTCACCAATGGACCATTCCTCGTCTACTTCGGTCTCCAGCAGACGCTCATCAATTCCTTCGTAACGGCCCGTGAGCAGGATCAGGCCTTCACGCCGCGAGAGTTCGAGAACACCCTCGTGATCCAACCTGCGTCCCTGCGGCGACAGGTAAATCACCTTCGCACCGCTCACTTGCCCGCTGCGCGCCGCCGCCAGTGCCTTCGTCAGCGGCTCGGCCATCATTACCATTCCCGGACCGCCGCCATAAGGGCGGTCATCCACGGAACGGTGTTTATCGTCCGTGTAGTCACGCGGGTTCCACACCCGCAGTGACAACAATTCGTTCCTGATCGCCCGCCCGGTAATGCCGTAGTTCGTAACGGCCTCGAACATCGGCGGGAACAGACTTATCACATCAATTTTCATGGCGCGCTAAAAATCCGCGTCCCAGTCTACCCGGATAAGACCTGCCTCGAGATCCACATCCTGCAGAACACCCGGCGTGGCCGGTATCCAGCGTTCACGCCCATTGCGCACCACGATGACATCGTTTGCGCCCGTCTCGAGCAGGTGGCTCACCACACCCAACTCCTGTCCCGAGAGATTCACTACTTTAAGGCCTTCGAGCTGCGCCCAGTAAAACTCGCCCTTCCTTACCGGCGGCAACCGCGTCGACAGACAACCCACCTCGACACCCACCAGGCGACTTGCCTGATCGCGGTCATCGTAGCCCATGAACTTGGCGACGATGCCCTTGCCCTGCGCACGCCCCTGTTCGATGGCGATTTCCCGCCAACCATCCGGCGTGCCCACCAGCCACGGCGTGTAGGTAAGGATCTTCTCGCGCGGCCGAGTATAGGAATACACCTTTACCCAACCCTGCACTCCGAACAGGCCGTCGATCCGGCCGAGAACCACCAAACCGTCAGGGCATGACGGATCGGTCATGCGGGGATTCAGGAAGCGGCGACCTGCTTCAGCAGTTGCGCCACGCGATCGGTCGGCTTCGCACCTTTGCTCAACCAGTACTGCACGCGCGACATGTCAACGCGCACTTTCTCTTCTTTGCCCTTGGCCAGCGGATTGTAAAAACCAATGCGCTCGATGTTGTTGCCATTCAGCGCACGGCGCCGGTCAGCAACGATGATGCGATAATAGGGGCGCTTGTTTGCGCCACCGCGAGCCAGACGTATGGTTACCATTCAGTTATTCCTCGTATCCATTTAGGCGTCGGTCCGGGCGAAAGCCACGGCGACGGCCCACGAAAGCGCGCGATTTTACCCTTGATCACCGGGGAAAAGAAGAGGTTCCTCCTGGAAAATGGCTGCCCCATCGAAAATCCAGTCTTTGAGCCGGATATACAGTAGAAATCCCTGCCCTGCCCCAACCTGCTCATGGAAACCGCTGATTTCCTCTCAGGGGGGTCAAACTTGCATATTCCCCGTCCCGGGCAGATAGTTAAATCAGGTTCCACATCGGCTTATGGCCAGGGGTAATGCATGCGCAACCCATCACCCTCCCCCGCCGCCGTCACCATTCAGGCCGACGTTCCGGCTGAATATGCCCATATCCTCACTCCGGAGGCCCTGGACTTCGTAGCTGGCCTCAGCAGGACCTTCCACACCAAACGCGCGCAACTCCTGACTCGGCGGACAGAACGTCAGGGCAGGCTGGAGAAAGGGGTCAAGCCGGACTTTTTAACGGAAACCCGGTCTGTCCGTGAGGCCAACTGGACCATTGCGCCGATACCGGCGGAGCTTTCCGACCGGCGTGTCGAGATCACCGGCCCGGCAGAGCGAAAAATGATCATCAACGCGCTCAATTGCGGCGCCAACGTATTCATGGCCGACCTGGAGGATTCATTGGCTCCCTCCTGGCATAACCTGATCCAGGGCCAGATCAACCTGCGCGATGCGGTTGACCGCAGTATCCGTTTCGTGAGCCCCGAGGGAAAAACCTATCAACTGAACAAAACCACGGCAATCCTGTTCATGCGTCCACGCGGCTGGCATCTGGTCGAGAAACATGCCTTGGTCGATGGCGAGCCCGTCTCGGCCAGTTTGTTTGACTTCGGGCTGTACTTTTTTCATAACGCCAGAGCGCTGTTCAACCGCGGAACCTGTCCCTATTTCTATCTGCCCAAGATGGAAAGCCATTTGGAAGCACGGCTGTGGAACGATGTGTTCGTGTGGGCGCAGGAACAGCTTGGGATCCCACGCGGCACCATCAAGGCCACGGTGCTGATCGAAACCATCCTCGCGGCATTTGAGATGGACGAAATCCTGTATGAACTACGCGAGCACTCCGCAGGGCTGAACTGCGGGCGCTGGGACTATCTTTTCAGTTGCATCAAGAAATTTCGCAGCGATCCGGAATTCGTGCTCGCCGACCGCGCCCTCGTGACGATGACCGCACCGTTCATGCATGCCTATTCGCTGCTGGCCATCCAGACCTGCCACAAACGTAATGCACATGCCATCGGCGGCATGTCCGCACAGATTCCGATCAAAGACGACCAGGCCGCCAATGAAGCGGCTCTCGCCAAAGTGCGCGCCGACAAGGAGCGCGAAGCCAACGATGGGCATGACGGTACCTGGGTGGCACACCCGGGTCTCGTGCCGGTGGCGCAGGAGGTTTTCGACCGCTTGATGAAAACGCCCAACCAGATTGCGCGCAAGCGTGAAGACGTATGCGTCTCTGCGGCGGATCTCCTGGCCTTCTCGCCGAAAACGCCGATCACGGAAGCGGGACTGCGGCTCAATATCGAGGTCGGCATCGCCTACCTTGGATCATGGCTCGCGGGCGCCGGCTGCGTGCCGATTCACCACCTGATGGAAGACGCGGCGACGGCGGAAATTTCGCGCTCACAGGTCTGGCACTGGCTTCGCAGCCGCCACGGCGTGCTCGCCGACGGCCGTAAGATCACGCTTGATATGGTGCGCAAAATGATTCCGGAGGAACTGGGACGCCTGCGGACATCGTTCGGGGAAGCGGCATACGCCAGTGGCAGATATGAATTCGCCTCCGGCATGTTCGAAAAACTGATCAGTGCCGACCCGCTGCCGGAGTTTTTGACACTCTTCTGCTACGACTATCTCGACTGAGATTCGCTTTGGGGCGAGGGTTATATTGAAGGGGTCTTCGGTGCCGGCGTATCCTCCTCGAACAAGGACGGATCGGGGGCTTCCTGCGGCGGATTGCCGTCATAAATCAGACTGCGGCGCCGTTGGCGATAGGCCTCACGTACGAATACATAAGGGTCCCGACCCGCGGCCTGCTCCAAGATATCGGTCGCATCGAGCAACTGGGCACGCTTGTCCACCGCCTCCACCACAAACAATTTGTCGCGTGTGCCGCTGTCTTGCATATAGTTCGGCGGATAGGTTTCCCAATCGACAATCAACGCTGGTCCGTCACGCAGGTTGCTCGGGCCGAAGAACGGCAAGACCAGATAAGGACCATCGCCCACGCCCCACACCGCCAGGGTCTGGCCAAAATCCTCGTTGTGTTTTTGCAGACCAATTTTGGTCGCTACATCAAACAGGCCATAAATACCGACAGT
Organism: Sulfurifustaceae bacterium; assembly: GCA_041481225.1. Lineage (GTDB taxonomy): Bacteria > Pseudomonadota > Gammaproteobacteria > Acidiferrobacterales > Sulfurifustaceae > Sulfuricaulis. Next base: position 8,792 of record JBGPBL010000003.1, read on the forward strand.
GGAGTTGGTCAGGAAACGGCTGAGATCTGAAGCCGCCTGCCCCGGTTTACCCTGCAATAAATTGTTCAGCATCACCATCGGGTCATGCAGGTTGCTGAAGAAATTGGAGATGCTCTTCCGCACCGGAATGGGCGTTACAGCACGATAACCTTTCGCCACAGGCTTGAGGATATACACATCCAGTTTGTCATTGAATGTGTACATCGCCCGGTTAAACCCCTCGAACGGATCAGGATTGCTCTCCTTCTCCAGGGTCGCCTTTGGCTTGGGACTATTGTCAGCCGTGGCGGCATCCTGGCTGGTACTTTCCGGCGAGGTGGTAGTGTTCGCGGAGGCCGGACGGTTCTCGGATTTTTGGAGTGTCCCGCAGGCGCCAAGGAACAAAAACGAGAGTCCAATCAACAATATCTGGCAGGAACGTCTGATCATTATTTATTTTTTCACTCACCGCGCATCAAAAGCGCATACCGGCACTAAGGCTAATGGAAGCCCGGTGCTCGTGTAAAGTAAAAATCGATTCGGCAGGATGCCAACACATCACGCACTCCGGAAAACCGCCTATGCCCACACAAGGACTCAGGAATCGCCACTCAGCGGGCACGCAGGTAAGTACCAATAACCTCTGCCTTGGCGAGGACATGGCCCTGGATGGCCTTTTCCAGCTTCGCCTTGGTCGGCTTGCCAAGATCCGGCAACACCGTATCTAGCGCATACAGCTTATGATAATAGCGGTGGCGTCCGATGGGCGGGCAGGGGCCGCCGTAGCCCGTGCGCTTCCAGTCATTGATGCCCTCAAGTGTCCCCTTGGGAAGATTCTTGGGGATAACGGCTTCTGGCAATCCGGCACTGTCCGGTGGAATGTTATAGAGCAACCAATGCACCCAGATTATACGTGGAGCCGCCGGGTCAGGCGCATCCGGGTCATCGACGATCAGCACCAGGCTTTTCGTACCCGCCGGCGTGCCCAACCAGGCCAGCGGTGGTGAGATATCCTGCCCGTCACAGGTGTAGCGGATCGGGATTTCGCTATTGTGATGAAATGCGGAAGAACTCAGGGTCAGTGACATGCGTACCTCCGTTTCGCCAATGCCATTCTCGACAGCCAAGACCAGCGATACCGCCGCTACCAATACCATGGATCCCACAAGAACGAATCGCCTTGGCCACATTCTGTATCCTGCCTGTGTCGCATCAAGGCTAGTTGTAACGCCTTGCCGGATGGGGCACAAGACCGGCTTTTATCATCGGTACCCGGCATTTCTGTGTGCGTTCTGAAAACCGTCTGAAAAAGGTACACTGGGTCAGGTTTTCCTGCACATGACCAAAACCATTGGCCTGATTCTCGCCGGCGGCCGCTCCACCCGCATGGGTGTCAGCGACAAGGCGTTTATTGCCCTGAAGGGTAAGCTGCTCCTCGCGCACCTCCTTGACCGTCTCAAGCCCCAAGTGGATGAGGTCGTCGTCAACAGCAACGTTGGCATGGAGCGCTTCCACGAATTTGGCACATCGGTTATTCCCGACCGCTTGCGCGGCTACCTTGGACCCCTTGCCGGGATTCACGCCGGACTCACGGTCTTTCCCGAGGATTATCTTTTGACGGTGGCTGTTGACCTGCCTTTTATTCCCCACGATCTGGCGACAAGACTCAAAGCCCAATCCGATGGCTCACATTGTTGTTATGCCACCGATGGAAAAAACCACGCGCTGGCCATCCTGTGGCCACCGGGCATGGCCGTGGCCGTGGAAAACTTTCTCAAAGAAGGAAAACACAGCATCCGCGATTGGCTCGCCCTGCATGGAAAGCCCGTGCGTTTTCATCCCGCGCCGGATGCCGACATCCAGTTCAACGTCAATTCGCCGGCGGATCTGGAAAAGGCAGAGATATTTCTCTCCGGAACCCATGGCGCGAGAAATAAAAAAGGGGGCTAAGCCCCCTTTTTTTCTTCCAACGTTTTCTGAAAGCTTACACCGGTATTTCTTCTTCCAGCGCCTTCATGGAGAGACGGATACGGCCCTGTTTGTCGACTTCCAGTACCTTGACCCGCACCACCTCGCCTTCACGCAGCTTGTCGGCGACGTTCTCCACCCGCTCACGCGAGATCTGTGAGATGTGCACCAGGCCGTCCTTGCCGGGCATGATGGTGACGAAGGCACCGAAGTCCATGAGCTTGGCGACCTTGCCTTCGTAGATCATCCCCACCTCGACGTCCGCGGTGAGCTGCTGGACACGCCGGCGTGCTTCCTGGGCCGCGGCGTTGTCGGCGGAGGCAATCTTCACCGTGCCGTCGTCCTCGATATCGATGGTGCATCCGGTCTCCTCACACAACGCGCGGATGGTGGCCCCACCCTTGCCGATGACATCGCGGATACGCTCCGGATTGATCTTCATCGTGAGAATACGCGGCGCGTACTCGGAAAGCTCAGCGCGCGGCGCGGAAATCGCCTTACTCATCTCACCGAGGATGTGCAACCGCCCTTCCTTCGCCTGCTTGAGCGCGACATCCATGATTTCGCGGTTGATGCCTTCAATCTTGATGTCCATCTGCAGTGCAGTCACGCCACTCGTGGTTCCGGCAACCTTGAAATCCATATCGCCGAGGTGATCTTCATCGCCGATGATATCGGTCAGCACGGAGAAACGCTTGTCTTCCTTGATGAGGCCCATCGCCACGCCGGCAACCGGCGCCTTGATCGGCACGCCCGCATCCATCAGTGACAGCGAGGCACCACAAACGCTCGCCATCGAGCTCGAGCCGTTCGATTCCGTGATCTCGGACACCACGCGCAACACATAGGGATAGGTGTCCATGCTCGGCAGCACCGCAATCATCGCGCGCTTCGCGAGACGACCATGGCCAACCTCGCGCCGCTTCGGACTGCCGACGCGGCCCACTTCACCGACGGAATACGGTGGGAAATTGTAATGCAGCATGAACGGATCTTTGCGCGAGCCTTCGAGGGCATCGATAATCTGTGCGTCACGACCCGTGCCCAGCGTGGTCACGACCAGCGCCTGGGTTTCACCACGCGTGAACAGCGCCGAGCCATGGGTACGCGGCAATACGCCGGTACGGATGGTGATCGGACGTACGGTGCGCGTGTCGCGTCCGTCGATGCGCGCCTCACCGGAAAGAATCTGATCGCGCACGGTGCGGTATTCGATATCGCCGATAATCTTGAGCACCTTCTCCTTCGTGCCCGCGGGCGCGCCTTCGGCAGCGTGTTTGCCGACCGCCATCTCGCGGATCTCGGCCACGCGGTCCTGGCGTGCTCCCTTCTCTTTAATGCGATAGGCCCCGGCAATGGATGAGCCGAATTCCGTTTGCAACGTATTCTTGAACGCCGTGTCCTCGGCTGGCGGCTGCCAAGCCCAGGGTTGCACACCGGCATCCTTCACGAGTTCGTTGATGGCCTTGATCGCCGCCTGCATCTGCTCGTGACCGAACATCACGGCGCCGAGCATGACTTCTTCCGACAACTCCTTCGCTTCGGATTCCACCATCAGCACCGCTTTCTCGGTGCCGGCGACGACGAGGTCAAGCTGTGAATCGACGAGTTCCTTCTTGCCCGGGTTGAGCAGGTACTTGCCGTCCTTGTAGCCCACGCGCGCCGCGCCGATCGGGCCGTTGAACGGAGCGCCCGACAGCTTCAACGCCGCGGAGGCGCCGATCATGGAGACGACATCCGGATCGATGTCCGGATCCACCGAGATCACGGTGGTGATAATCTGGACTTCGTTGGTGAAACCTTCGGGAAACAGCGGGCGGATGGGACGATCGATCAGGCGGGAGGTAAGAATTTCCTTCTCCGAAGGTCGGCCTTCGCGCTTGAAGAATCCGCCCGGTATGCGGCCAGCGGCAAAAGTTTTTTCCTGATAATCCACCGTCATCGGGAAGAAATCCTTGCCCGGCATCGGTTCCTTCATCGTCACCGCGGTCGCAAGCACGACGGTTTCGCCCATGCTGATCATGCAGGCACCTGAGGCCTGGCGTGCTATTTCGCCGGTTTCGAGTGTGACGGTGTGACTGCCGTACTGAAATGATTTCGTGATTTTTGCCAAAGCCTTGTCCTCAAACCTAAATTACTTGCGCAGCCCGAGCCGCTCGATCAAAGAACGATAGCGGTCGCCATCTTCCTTTCTCAAATAGTCCAGCAGCTTGCGGCGCTGATTGACCATCTTCAGGAGCCCGATGCGGGAATGATGATCCTTCGGGTGTGTCTGAAAATGGGTGGATAAATCTTCGATGTGCTTGGACAGCAGGGCCACCTGAACTTCCGGCGAGCCGGTATCTCCCTCATGGGTCCGGTAATCCTGCATGACTTTAGCCTTTGACTGAGCGGTGACGGCCATTAATTCCTACCTCGTTTCACTGTTTAAAATGACTTTGAAGGGCGCGTATTCTACCTGCGGGGGCATCCGGCCTCAACCCGGCCGACAAGATTAATTACCGGGCCAAAGGGACCACCTCCCCTGTAAATCAGGCCTTTTCGGCCAACAGCCGCCGTGGCGCCACGCGGCCATCGTCCAGGACCTGTCCCATCCCGAGAAAACGGCTGTCGCCCTCATACAATCGCAGCCAGTCGCCCGGGACACCACTATGTTTGGCCGAAACCGCCTGCCCCTGACGCAGATAATGGGTCGCGAGCGGTGTCAGGTGTACGGCCGGTATATACCCCAGAACGCTGTCCGCCGGCAGTAGCCGGGTTGCCCGCGCTCCGGGATCCGCCATGGCCTCCAGCGTATCCAGGCGCACCGCCTGATCGACATGGATATCCCCAATAGCCAGGCGGCGCAACTGGGTAACATGGGCCCCGCATCCGAGCCGCTCACCCAGATCGTACGCCAGACTGCGGATATAAGTGCCCTTGGAGCAGGCGACTTCCAGCGTCAGCTCGTCGCCCTGAAAATCCAGCAAGCGCAACTCGTGCACCCGCACCTGTCGCGGTTCGCGCTCAACCTCGATCCCGGCACGCGCCAGCTTGTAGAGCGCCTCGCCATTACGCTTGATGGCGGAATACATCGGCGGCACCTGTTCGATATCACCCTGAAAATGGGTCAGGGCCTGCTCAATTTCGCGCCGGCCGACCGTCACGGGTCGGGTCGCCGTCGCCTCGCCCTCGCTGTCATAGGTGGTCGTGCTCACACCCAGCCGGAATATCGTCCAATAACGCTTGTCGGCATCGAGCAGAAACTGCGAGAGCTTGGTGGCCTCGCCAAAGCACAAGGGCAGCAATCCCGTGGCAATGGGATCGAGGCTGCCCGTGTGCCCGGCCTTGCAGGCATTGAGCAGCCGCTTGGCGACCTGCAGTGCCTGGTTCGACGTAAACCCCACGGGCTTGTCGAGTAGCAGCACGCCGCTTACCGGTGAACAGTTACGGCGCGTACGCACCATCACTCCTTGCCGGGCTTGTCCTGCGCGATGGCCTTATCAATAAGGCTGTCGATGCGCGCACCACGTTCCACGGATTCGTCGAAAATGAACCGGAGTGCTGGCACCGTGCGCAGCGTAAGGCGTCCCATGAGAATATGCCGCAGGAAACCCGCGGCTTGGTTGAGTTTTTTGACGGTTTGCTTTGCCTGCGTCACATCCCCCATCAGGGAGAAATAGATTCTGGCGGTAGAAAAATCGCGCGACACCTCGGCTCCGGTAAGCGTAATCCGGTGTGCCTGCGGGTCGTCCAGTTCGCGCGGAATCAACATGGCAAGCTCGCGCTTGATCAGTTCCGCCACGCGCTGCGGCCGGTTGGTCTCTTTGTGCATGGTTACAAAAAATAGACAAGATTTACGGGATTAACAGAGAAAGGCTTAACGGATCCGGGTTTTAATCCTGCAAATCCCGTTAATCCTGTCGCTTTAACAGATCTTACAAAGTCCGGGGAACTTCGACCTTCTCGTACACTTCGATCTGGTCACCCGCCTTCACGTCGTTGTAGTTCTTGACGGCAATACCGCATTCGAGTCCGGCCTTCACTTCGCCTACGTCGTCCTTGAACCGGCGCAATGACTCGAGTTCGCCCTCGAAAATCACCACATTGTCGCGCAGCACCCGGATCGGGCGGTTGCGGCGCACCGAACCCTCGACCACGAAACAACCGGCCACCGCGCCCATCTTGGGAGAACGGAATACGTCGCGCACCTCGGCCAGACCCAGCAATTGTTCCTTGAACTGCGGCTTGAGCATCCCGCTCATGGCGGCCTTGACCTCGTCCACCGCTTCATAGATGACGCTGTAGTAGTGCACATCCACGCCCTGATGCTCAATCAGCCTGCGCGCCGTGCCATCGGCACGCACGTTAAAACCGATGATGACAGCATTTGAGGCAACCGCCAGGTTCACGTCCGATTCGGTAATGCCACCGGCCATGCCATGGATAACCTTGACCCTGACTTCCGGGGTAGAAAGTCTTTCGAGTGAGGTGGTCAGCGCCTCGACCGAACCCTGCACGTCGGCCTTGATGATCAGGTTAAGCGACTTCGCCTCTTCGCTTTCCTTCAACTGATCGAACACGTTCGTGAGCTTTGCTGCCTGCTGGCGCGCGATCTGCACGTCCTTGAACTTGCCCTGACGGTAAAGCGCGATCTCGCGTGCCTTGCGTTCGGACTCCACCACCACGACCTCATCGCCCGCGCTCGGCACGCCGGACAGACCCTGGATTTCAACCGGGATCGAAGGTCCGACATCTTTTACGGAACGTCCTTTTTCATCAAGCATGGCGCGTACGCGCCCGAACTCACGTCCGGCCAGAATGACATCGCCCTTTTTCAGCATTCCGCGCTGCACCAGCACGGTCGCCACCGGGCCACGGCCCTTGTCGAGCCGCGCCTCCACGACAAGGCCCGAAGCCGGTCCGGTTCTGGGCGCCTTCAGTTCCAACACCTCGGCCTGAAGCAGTATCGCATCCAGTAGTTTGTCGATGCCCTCACCGGTCTTGGCCGAAACATTGATAAAAATTTCACTACCACCCAGCTCTTCGGGAACCACTTCATGCTTGAGCAGCTCCTGACGCACGCGCTCTGGCTGCGCCTCGTGCTTGTCGATCTTGTTCACCGCCACGACGAGCGGCACCTTGGCAGTACGCGCGTGATGCACCGCTTCCACCGTCTGCGGCATAACGCCGTCATCGGCGGCAACCACGAGAACCACAATGTCGGTCGCCTTGGCGCCGCGGGCACGCATGGCGGTGAAGGCCTCATGGCCGGGCGTATCGAGGAAGGTCACAACACCTTTCGGGGTTTCCACGTGATAGGCACCGATATGCTGGGTGATGCCGCCGGCTTCGCCGGCCGCGACCTTGGCCTTGCGGATGTAATCGAGCAGCGAGGTCTTGCCGTGATCGACGTGACCCATGACGGTCACCACCGGCGGGCGCGGCTCCGCGATATCAACCCCTTCCGCCACTTGGGTCGCCAGCAGCGCTTCCGGTGAAGTCGGCTTGGCTTCCCTGACCACATGACCCATTTCCTCGACCACGAGTGTCGCGGTATCGCGGTCCAGCACCTGGTTGATGGTCACCATGCTGCCCATTTTCATGAGCGCCTTGATAACTTCCGCCGCCTTGATCGACATCTTCTGGGCCAATTCGGCAACCGTGATGGTCTCAGGCAGCGCTACTTCGTGCACGATGGGCGCCGTTGGTTTCTCGAACGCATGCTGGCCGGTAATACTGGTGACGACCGCCTTTTTGGCCGCCAGCTTTACCTTACGCCGCACCTTCTTGCCCGCAGCCAGATGCAGTTCGCCACGATCACGTTCGTCTGTCTTTCCCTGCCGGCCTTTCTTGCCCTTCTCGAACTTGTGCGGCTTTTTGATCTCCTTCTCCGGGGCCGGCTTCGCGGCAGGCGCCGGAATCGCCACCTTTTCAGCGACGGTCGTCGGCGCGGCGGCGACCGGGGTTGGTTCGACAACGGGTATTTTTTCAGCGATCGGGGCCGGCGCGGCCACCGCGACCGGTTCCAGAACGGCCTCGGCTTCTTCCGCTACGGCAGGCGTCTCATCAACGGCGGCGCGCTTGACGAAAGTGCGTTTCTTGCGCACTTCCACCTGCACCGTACGGGTGCTGCCGGTGCGGGTGCTCTGCACGACCTGTGTGGTGGATTTACGCTTGAGTGTGATTTTCTTCCTGACCCCGCCCTCGTCGTCGGCTCCGTGTGTCGACCGCAGAAACTGAAACAGTTTCTCCTTCTCTTCGTCAGACAAGGTGTCTTCCACGTGCTTGACGTCGACCCCGGCCTCCGACAGTTGGCGCAGCAATATATCCGGCGTGATGCCGATCTGTTCTGCGAAACCCTTAACCGTAATCTGTGTCATTCAATGCCCTGCGTTGAAGCCGGATTCATTACACTTATACTTTACTTTTCAACAAACCATGGCGCCCGTGCGGTCATGATGAGCTGCTTGGCCCGTGCTTCGGTCATCCCTTCAATCTCCAGCAGGTCGTCCACCGCCTGTTCCGCGAGCTCTTCCATGGTCTTGATGCCATGGGAAGCAAGCAGATGCGCCGTGTGCTCGTCCATGCCATCCATCTCGAGAAGGTCTTGGGCCGGCTGAGCCTGGCTGATCTTCTCTTCCTGGGCGATGGCACGCGTCAGCAGCAGATCGCGCGCGCGATTACGCAATTCATCGATCAGTTCTTCATCGAACTCCTCGATGGCCAGCAGTTCCTGCTTGGGCACATAGGCCACTTCTTCCAGGCTCGTGAAACCTTCCTGCACCAGAACCGTGGCCACGTTTTCATCGACATCCATCAGCTCCATAAAGAGTTTGATGGCATTGGCGGCCTCGCTGGTGCCCTTTTCCTGTGCCGATTCCTCGGTCATGATATTCAGCTCCCAGCCCGTCAACTCGGACGCCAAGCGCACGTTCTGGCCGCCACGGCCAATGGACTGTGAGAGCTGTTTCTCGTCCACAATGACATCCATGCTGTGGAGTTCTTCGTCCACCACGATGGAAAGCACCTCGGCCGGCGCGAGCGAGTTGATCACAAACTGCGCCGGGTTGTCGGACCACAGAATGATGTCCACGCGCTCGCCACCCAGTTCATTCGATACGCTCTGCACACGCGAGCCGCGCATGCCCACACAGGCCCCGATGGGATCGATACGCGGATCAGAGGAACTCACCGCGATCTTGGCCCGCAGACCGGGATCGCGTGCCGCTGCATGAATCTTGATCAAGCCTTCGCCGGCCTCGGGAACCTCGAGCTTGAAAAGCTCCACCAGCAGATTGGGCGCCGTCCGCGAAAGAAACAGCTGCGGTCCGCGGGGTACGGATTTGACGTCTTCGAGGAACGCACGAATACGATCACCCGGACGCAGACCCTCGCGTGGGATCATCGCACTTTTTGACAGCAACGCCTCGGCGTTGCCCAGATCGACCACGGCGTCGCCGCGCTCCAGGCGCTTGACCACGCCCGTGACCATCTCGCCCTTACGATCCTTGTATTGGGTGACGATCTGATCGCGCTCGGCCTCACGCACCTTCTGCATGATGACCTGTTTCGCCGCCTGTGCGGCAATGCGGCCGAACTCAACGGGCTCCAGCGGCACCTCGATAAACTCGCCCACCTGGATGTCCGGCTTCTGCGCGCGCGCTTCGGTCAGTTTTATCTGACGGTCGGGAAATTCGACGAGCTCGGTTTCATCGGGAATGACCTCCCAGCGGCGGAAGGTATCGTAGGAGCCGATATTGCGGTGAATCAATACGCGTGCGTCAATGTCGCCCTTGTGACGCTTGCGCGTCGCCGTTGCCAAGGCCGCTTCCAAGGCCTGAAAAATGATCTCCTTGTCGACGCCTTTTTCACGCGAGACCGCATCGACAATCATCAATATCTCGTTACCCATATTATTCTCCCGTCACAACCGGCGCTCAGAATTTGGGGACCAATTTCGCCCGGTCCATGCCTTCAAACGCCAAATCAATATGCTCGTTATCCACTTCCACCACAACATGGTCTGATGTCACCTCAACCAACCGTCCGGTAAAATTTTTCCGGCCCATGATCGGCGCGTGCATACGGACTTTGATCATCTCGCCGGCAAAGCGCTTGAAATCCGCCGGCGTCACCAGGGGGCGATCCAGACCGGGCGACGACACTTCCAGCATGTAGCTGCCCGGCAACGGGTCCTCGACATCCAGGATGGCGGAAAGCTGCCGACTGACCTTGGCACAGTCGTCGACATTCACTCCCTTCGGGCTATCGATATAGACCCGCAGGGTCGCATGGTGGCCGCTGCCAACCAGTTCGACATCCACCAGCTCAAACCCCAGTGCGCTGACCCCGGGTTCGAGCAATTTCCGCAAGTCCGCCCGTGCGCCACGCATAACTTCTTGCCCCATAAAACAAAAGTGGGCACGCGGCCCACTTCTTATTTACTGCTTCTGGCTAATTCCGGGTCGGATTATAAGCACTTCCCCGATAATGGGAAAGTGCCCATGGCTTGCGCCGGCCTTTTTGACACCCGGGGAAACAAAAAAAGGCCCCGCCGGGGCCTTTGAGATTTGGTAGCGGGGGTAGGATTTGAACCTACGACCTTCGGGTTATGAGCCCGACGAGCTGCCAGACTGCTCCACCCCGCAGCAGGACGGCGAAGTCTACCGTTGAGGACAGATTAATTCAAGGAAAAATAGGAACTTAAGCGCTGATGATGATGTCTTCAGGCAGGCTAACGACCCGCAACCGCGTGGACCTGGCCCCTATGACGAGGCTTCCTGCAGTACCTCAACACAATAGACGTAGGCGACCCATCCGAGAATGCCACCCACCAGGCTTACCGCCAAATCGAGCCACAGGGGACCATCCGCCGGGAGAAACAGGGAAACCAGCAATGGCGCTAGCATCATCAGCGCCAGAAAGGCGGATTGCGGCAAGCGCGTCCATGCCATCTTGAGCGCCGCGCGCAGACTCGGCAGCAAACTGAATTCACGGCGCACGAACACCCACGGCAGCCAATAAACAAAGATGAATGACAATACCCCTGACATCGGACCAAATACCGAGGTCAGCCACTGGGCCGTGGCTTTCAGATCGTACCCCCCGACAAAAACGACGAAAAAAGTGACCACATTGATCACCACCATCAGCAGAAGACCGGCCTTGAGGGTCAGCCAAACAAAGGCGGAAAAAACCGCCTTGCCGCCACGAAGAACCTCCTCGACCAACAGGGCACCCCGCCCCTGAGCCAGCGCATGAAAGGCCCCGGCCTGAAGATAAAAGAACAACATCAGCGCCAGCGCCGTCAGGAATATCGCGAGTGAAGCGAGAAGGGGAGACTCCCCTTCGGGTACCCGCCATTGCAGTGACAGGATCAGCGCCAGCTGTGCCGTAAGCACAAGCCATATGCCCCGGCTCAGCGCCGTACGGACGATGGCGTGCAGCCGCCGTGCGCCCTCGGTTAGGTGATGGGGGCTATCCGACATTCAGGGGTTCAACGCAGGAAACACAGGAAATCTCGGCGTACGCTCACTCGAAATTATAATGTTTCTGGATCGGACTCAGGATTTCCCACGTGCAGGACAGGCCAGCCGGGAACATGACCAGGTCGCTCTCCACAATCCGCACGGGTGCGCCATTATCGGGCGTCACAATCGCCTCGCCTTCCAGGATGTAGCAGGTTTCCTTTTGATCGTACTTCCAGGGAAATCTCGATACTTCCTTGGTCCAGACCGGCCAGTCGTAGACTCCAATGACATCGAGTTTTTTTGGTGAAGGATTATGTTCGATATGAATTTCATTCATGGCCTGACCTCACGAGAGCGTCCGCCATTCTACGTTGCCGGACGATGGCATGGCAATGCGCCGGACACACAAAGACCGTCTCTCCTTCACGACGCGCTCAGAAAAATCCAATAGACCAGCACATTCACCACGGTCAATGGAATGCCAACGCGGGCAAAGTCGAGGAAGCTTAGCGTCTGGCCGGATTTATTTTCCGCATTCTGGATAATGATCACATTGCTCGCGGCACCGAGAATAAAAAGATTTCCGGCCAGTGTGCTGCCGGCCGCCAGGGCCATCAGCTCCTTGCCGGAGGCTCCGGCATGCATCAGCAGCGGCAAGTACAACGCCACCAGCGGGACATTGGAAATCAGCTGGCTCAGAAACACGCTGACAACAAGGATGGCCGTGACCGATACGGCGCCCCACGAACTATGCGCCATCAGCGATTGAAATAAACCGGTGGCCCAGACGCTCTCCATCAGCACAAACATCGCGCCAAAGAAAATCAGTGTGTGCCAATCGATGCGCCGGACGATATGCCAGCGTTTCGGACTGAACAACAGCACTGGCGCTGCCGCCAACAGCGCTATATAGGTCAAGGGGAAATCGACATTTACTTCCAGAAATACCAGCACGATTTTTGCGGCCACCAGAAAAATGAGCGTCATTAAAGATAGCCTGGCTAGCCGCGCCAGCTTCTTGTCTTTCAGGGCGACACGGGTATGCACCAATGACTCACCATGGAAACTCTCGCGATAGAAAAACCGGAGAATAAGATAGGCGGCAAGCAGATTGATCAGGGTCGGGAGCGCGAGATAGCGGAAAAATTCCACAAACGGATTCTCCATCCGCCCGTGGATGGCAATAAGGAGGTTCTGGGGATTGCCGATGGGGCTGGCCACGCTCCCGAGCGTGACAGCGAATGCCAGCGCCAGCAGCAACACCTTGGGTGACATCCGATGCTGCTTCGCCAGCAACAACACCAGCGGCGTCCCGATGATCGCGAGTGTGTCGTTCATCAGCAACGCCGAGGCCATTCCCGCACCGAACAATATCAGGAGTATCAGCGCATCTGCCGACCCGGCCCGATTAAAAAGCCGGTACGACAGGTGAAACAGGTAACCGCTTTCTTCGAGCGCCTGCCCGACCACGAATGCCCCAAACAGGAACAGCATGACATCCGGGTTGATGGCACGAAGCGCCAGCGAGGGGGATATCTGGCCGGTCGCCAGCACGATCAGCGCCCCGAACAGCATGGCCTGCCAGATCGGAAGCCTGAAATTCTTCACACCCCTGAAGGCAATAAGCAGGAAAACGGTGACGAGAACAAGGATCGGAATATTCATCATGCGGGCCATCCTTGGACAGGAATAGTATCCGGTGCTAAACCTCTACCATAAATCGGCTTTTTGCCTGGCCTACCAGCCAGCCGCGGCAGGACACCGCCGCTAGTCAGGAAAACCTGGGCTTTCGTCACATGCCGCTTTCGCCGCCCTGTGGTTTTTGGCCAGAATGCTATGGTAACTTTAGTCGTGCGAAATGGACGTTTCAGACAAAGGAAAGGGACACATGAACAAGATTTGGATCTCCGCGGCCATCGCTGCCGCCCTGCTCGTTCTCTCCGGCTATGCGCCGGCGCAGGACAATCTGAACAACTCATCCAACAATGAGCCTGCCCAGAATGTCCCGATGCCGAAAAAACCTTTTGAAAAAGTAGTCTATCAGCCCATCACCACTGCCGTGCAAGAACCGAAGAAACCCGCTGATACATTACTCAGTGACCTGAAAATTTATCCCTCATTCTAGTCAGGGTCCTGAAAGTAAAAAAGCCCCGACAGGGGCTTTTTTTACGCACCTTTAATTGGCAGTGGCTCCATTTCAGTCCGTGGCGGAAAATCAATATGCCTGCAAATCGGCGCCGTCGACGTCCAGCGAATGGCGCCAGAATTGGTCATCACGGTCGAATAAGCGGTAGGTGCCGCGCGGCCCCCAGGTGCCCGCCGGATAGGGATTGATAAAATCACGTTCCATGGACCACACTTTGAGCACCGGATCCACCACACGCCAGGCCCACTCTACTTCGTCGTAGCGCAGAAACAACGAATGGTCGCCCTGCATCACATCGAGCAGCAAGCCTTCGTACGCATCGATGTCTTCGTCCCCGCCCTTGCGGTATGTCGCATCCAGGCTGATGGTGCGCGTGTGCAAATCAAGGCCGGGCACTTTGACCTGCATTTCCATTTTCAGACAGTCGTCGGGCTGGATGCCCAGCAATATCCAGTTGGGGCGTGCCGGTTCGCGGCGCGTATGGCGCAGCAAATCCTGTGGCGGGTTCTTGAAGCGAATGCTGATCGCCGAGCTGTTCTCCGCCATGCGTTTGCCGGTACGCAGATAAAACGGCACACCGGCCCAGCGCCAGTTGTCGATGAATAATTTCAACGCCGCATAGGTTTCGGTGACGCTATCGGACGCCACCCCTGCTTCCTCCATATAGCCGGGCACCGGCTTGCCATCGATGCTGCCGCTGGCGTATTGGCCACGGAAGGCATGCGCATGCACCGCGTTTTGTGTAATCGGGCGGATCGCCTTGAGCACTTTCACTTTCTCGTCACGCAGGTGCTCCGCCCCCATGGACAGTGGCGGTTCCATCGCCACCAGCGTCAGCAATTGCAGCAGATGGCTTTGGATCATGTCGCGCAGCGAACCCGAGTTATCGTAATAATCCGCACGCCCTTCTATACCCAAGGTTTCGGAATGGGTGATTTGCACGTGATCGACGTAATGGCGGTTCCACAACGGCTCGAGCAGTAAATTGGCGAAGCGGAACACCATAATATTCTGCACCGTGCCCTTGCCAAGATAATGGTCGATACGATAAATCTGCGGTTCGTCCAGGTGCCGGTACAGGCCCTGCTGCAACGTCTGCGCGCTCAGCAAATCGTGGCCGAACGGTTTTTCGATCACCACGCGGCGCCATCCGTGTTTTTGTTTAAGCAGGTCCACTTCGCCCAGTTTCTCGACGATGGCGGGAAATTCAGAGGGGCGCACCGCCATGTAGAACACCGCATTGGCGGAAAACCCAGGCGTCTCTTCCAGGGTTTTTTGCAAGCGCCGGTAGGCCTCGGTATCGCCGGGCGGGTTGGGATGATAATGGAGGCGCGCGCGGAAACGCTCGAATGCCAGCTCGTCCAGCCCGTGCGGATATTTGGCCAGCAACATATTGGACACTTCGGTGATCCACTGTTCGCGTCCCCACGGCTCTAGGCTGGATGCGAGAATCACCATTTTTTCGGGAAGCCGCCGCCCCACCTCCAGGCGAAACAGTGCCGGGATCAGTTTGCGCCGCGACAAGTTTCCGCCCGCGCCGAAGATCACCAAGGTGCACGGGTCCAGGGTTTTCATTTTTTCACCCCTGTCTGTTTCACCGCGTGGCCGCCGAAGGCGTTGCGCATCATGGAAAGCAGCCGGTAGCTGTAACCCTTCTCGTCCTGACTGGCGAAGCGCATTTGCAATGCCAGGGTGAGCACCGGCGCGGCCACTCCCTGTTCCACCGCTTCCATCACCGTCCAGCGGCCCTCGCCCGAATCGGCCACGTAGGGAGCGACCGCCTCGAGGGTTTGGTCACTTTGTAACGATTGCGCGGTCAAATCCAGCAGCCAGCTGCGCACCACCGAGCTATGGCGCCACAACTCGGTGATCTGCGCCAGATCGGGTGCGAATTCTTTCTTGCCATGCAGCAACTCTAGCCCCTCGGCGAGCGCTTGCATCATGCCGTATTCAATGCCGTTGTGGATCATCTTGGTGAAATGCCCTGCACCGATTGGCCCGACATGCGCCCAGCCGCGGTCAGGCGCGGGCGCCAACGCTTTCAGAATGGGCTCCATCGTTTTTGCCACGTCGGGGCTAGCCCCCACCATCAGGCAATAACCATTTTCCAGCCCCCAGACGCCGCCGGATGTGCCGGCATCCATGAAGCCGATGCCGCGTTCTTGCAACCACGCACCGCGGCGTTGGCTGTCGTGATAATTGGAATTGCCGCCATCGACCACGATGTCGCCCCTGGCCAACAGCAGTGCGAGTTCATGAATTTGTTTCTCGGTGGGATCGCCGCTCGGCAGCATCAGCCAAACCACGCGCGGAGCAGAGAGCTTCGCCACCGCGTCGGCCACCGAGGAGGCCGCGATCATGTCTGCCTCGGCCACGAGCTTGGCCACGACATCCTGTGTGCGATCGTAGCCGACGACTTCGATACCCGCGCGGCGCAGCCGCCGCGCCATGTTGCCGCCCATCTTGCCCAAGCCCACCATTGCCAGCCGCATAATGTTCCTCTTTTTGACTATTGATCTGATTCCATTCTGTTGCGCGAGCCAGTTCATGCCATAGGCAAAATCGCGTACAGTGCGTAATAAGCTGTTGGATACCTTATTAACTATCGGACAGATTCATGGTTTCTTCAATGAAAAAGGACGCACTTCGACAATGCCGCTGGCATGACTATGCCGCGATTACCGAGCTGGAACAGGCGGCGGCACACGAAATCCTGCGTCAGGCACAAGAGGCGGTGCGCCACCGCGGTGTCTTCCGCCTCGTGCTGGCAGGCGGCGCCACCCCGCGCGGAGTCTATGGTTTATTACGCGAGGCCCAGGCCGATTGGGGTGCCTGGCATATTTATTTCGGCGACGAGCGCTGCCTGCCGCCCGAACATCCCGAACGCAACAGCCGCATGGCGGCGGAGACATGGCTGAACCACGTGGCGATTCCGCGCCACCAGATTCATGCGATCCCGGCGGAACGGGGGGCAGAGCCGGCCGCCGCCGCGTACGCCCAAACCCTCTCCGCCGTCGGCGAATTCGATCTGGTCCTGCTCGGCTTGGGCGATGACGGCCACACCGCGAGCCTCTTTCCCGGCCACACGTGGGGGGAGAAATCCGGCGCGCCCGTGACCATCGCCGTGCACAATGCCCCCAAGCCACCGGCGGACCGTGTTTCACTCAGCGCCGCACGTTTGAGCGCATCGCGCGCGGTGATTTTTCTGGTCAGCGGGGAAGCGAAGCGTCAGGCCGTGGCGGATTGGCGCTCCGGCAGGCGCATTCCGGCAAGCGTCATCACAGCCGTGGCAGGAGTAGATATTTTTCTGGGGTCAGCACTGCTCAACTGAACGGCATCGCGGTTCCACAGCGTATGAAACAAAAAATGGCAACCACGACGACCTGTCCGTCAAAGCGAGCCGATGATGCTGACCATGATCCCTCGGTTATTCGTGATGCTGTCAGGTTCAAAGGCGGATACCGTATTTCCGTTCAGGATTACCTCTCTGCCTGGGCTGCGCCCCAATTCCCAGCGCTCATAATACGGCTCGATGTTTAGTCGCAGTTTTTTTTGCAACGGATTACTCCAGGGGAACGCGATGCGCACACCGTTCCGCTCAGCAAGCGGGAATTGCACGGAATTAAATTCCATACTGGGGCTGAGCGTGCGCTGTATTCGCAGATCGACTTTCCATGTGTGACGATCGCTTTGATCCAGCACATGGTCCAACCCTAAAGCGGCATAATCCCAACGATAGGTTTCGCTCAAACCGGATACAGCCCCGGTGGAACGTATTTCGCGGCGCCAGTAATGATGTCCCACACCGCCATAGAGGGAGTAACTGGGCCTGCCCTCGACACGAAACTGGCGCCCGACCTGCAGGAACACATCGAGGATAATGGCGTCGCTCCGAGTAACGACAGCTAGGCCTGTTTGGGTGTGTCCATCGTACAGGACATCGCCGGTGTGATAATTCAGTTTTCCCGTGACGAACCAGTCGTTTTCCATCCGGGTTGCCTCTACCGCGAACCCCGGAAGCAAACCGTTTTCATAGTCCAGAAGCCCGCCACCAACATCGTATTCCGCGTAGTGAAAGTTCAGGAACGAAACACCCACCGAGGCTGACATTTCAGCTTTCGGAGACACGTCCGCAGACAGTGTGAAGGATGGCCACAAAAAGATCAGCCACGTCAGACAGAAAATCGGTAAAAAATGCAGATGGCGGTTGTGAGAAATCGTATCAGACACGCAGAGATGGAACTATGTTTGATGCATTCAAAAAAATCCCCTCGAAAGGGGAATCCAGTTTTCGGGTATTCCCGTCACTCAGGCCAGCGCCTGGATCGCCTCCCGGCACAGATCCATGATGATGCCGACCCAGGGCAATATGCCCACCAGCAACAACGCATTCACGCCGATCAACACCTGCATGTCCCAACCTGCTTCGATTGGCTCATGCACCACGGCGTCATCAAAATACATGAGCTTGATAATGCGTAGGTAATAGTAGGCGCCCACCACGGCCAGCAGCACGGCCACCACGGCCAGCCAGATCATATCCGCGTTAATCACGGACTGGATCACCAGCAGTTTGGCGTAGAACCCGGCCGTGGGCGGGACACCCGCCATCGACAGCATCAGGAGCATCATCAGGAACGCATACCACGGGCTACGCTGGTTCAGGCCCTTGAAATCCTCCAGGCGCTCGGCCTCGAATCCCGCGCGCGACAGCAGGATAATCATGCCGAAGGCACCCAGACTCATCACCGCGTAAATCAGCACGTAAAACATGGACGAGCTGTAGCCATTGGGACTCGCGCTCAGGATGCCGAGCAGGAGAAAGCCCATGTGGGATATCGAGGAATACGCCAGCATGCGCTTGATGTTGTCCTGGGCGATGGCGGTGATGTTGCCAAGGGCAATCGACAGCACGGCAATAATCGTCAGCATCTGTTGCCAGGAGACCGAGAGCGGCTCCAGCCCACCGACCAGCAAACGGATAATCATGGCGAAGGCTGCCACTTTTGGCGCCGTGCCAATATACAGCGCCACCGCCGTCGGCGAACCGTGATACACATCCGGCACCCACATGTGAAACGGCACGGCGCCCAGCTTGAACGCCAGCCCCGCAATCACGAATACCAACCCAAATATCAGGATAATGTCGTCGCTCGACATGCGGGCGATGGCACGGCTCACCGCCGCGATATTCAGATTTCCGGTCGCGCCATAGATCATGGACATGCCGTACAGCAACATGCCGGAAGCGATTGCGCCGAGCACGAAGTACTTCATTGCCGCTTCGGTGGCCTCGCCCGAATCGCGCTGGAACGCGATCATGGCGTACAGCGAAAGCGACAGCAGCTCCAGTCCGAGGTACAGCGTCAGAAAATGACTGGCCGAGGCCATCACCATCATCCCCACGATGCCGAGCAGGCCCAGGACGAAGTACTCGCCGCGGTACATCCCGCGCTCACGCAAGTAATCGCGCGAATAGGCAAACACGAAGAAGGCGATTCCGTAGATGGCGAGCTTAAGCACGTTCGACAGGGGATCCTGAACAAACATGTGACTGAACGTAAACACCGATGCCACGGCCATGCCTTTCAAGGTAAGGACAAAGGCGCCAACCAGGGTAGCCTGCGTCAACCAATAGGTCACGACGCGCTGCCGGTCCGACAGGAACAAGTCGAGAATCAGAATCACGCAGGCCATGGAGAACACAAAGATCTCCGGGACGGCAGGCAGCATGTCGGGGGTAACGAATTTCATATTTCTCGGCCTTACAGTTTGGTCACCGCCACCTGTTGCAGCAGGTGCTCGACGGAGGTATGCATTACATTCAGGAACGGATACGGCCACAGGCCCATTACCAACACCGCCAGCGCCAGCAGCGCGAGGAAGGTTCCCTCGCGGGGTGTGATGTCGGTCAACGCCTCGACATGTTTATTGGCCACGGCGCCAAAAATAACGCGCTTGTACATCCACAGGGTGTAGGCCGCGCCAAATACCAGCGTGGTCGCCGCGACAAACGCATACCACCCGTTCACCTGGAAGGCGCCGAGGATCACCAGGAACTCGCCCACGAATCCGGACGTGCCGGGCAGACCGCTGTTGGCCATGGCGAACAGCATCATGAACGCGGCGAATACCGGCATGCGATTGGCCACCCCGCCGTAATCCTTGATCTGGCGCGAGTGCAACCGGTCATACAGCACACCGACGCACAAGAACAGCGCCCCGGAGATAAATCCGTGCGAAACCATCTGAGCGATACCACCCTCGATACCCTGGACATTAAAGATGAAAAATCCGAGCGTCACGAAGCCCATGTGGGCGATGGAAGAATAGGCAATCAGCTTCTTCATGTCCTCCTGCACCAGCGCCACGAGGCCGATATAGACCACCGCGATGAGAGAAAGCGCGATCATGAAGCCGGCAAGCTCGTGGCTGGCGTCTGGGAGAATTGGCAGCGAGAACCGCAGGAAACCGTAGGCGCCCATCTTCAGCATGATCGCCGCCAGAATCACCGAGCCGCCCGTGGGCGCCTCGACATGCGCATCCGGCAGCCACGTATGCACCGGCCACATCGGTACCTTGACGGCAAAGGCCGCGAAAAACGCGAAGAAGATCAGAATCTGTTCTTTAAGTCCAAGCCGGAGATGGTGCAGATCCAGGATGTCAAAACTGTTGCCCGCCTTGAAGTAGAGGTAAATGAAAGCCACTAGCATCAGCACCGAACCGAGGAAGGTGTAGAGGAAAAACTTGATGGTGGCATATACCCGGTTCGGACCGCCCCACAAACCGATGATTACAAACATGGGCACCAACATCGCTTCCCAGAAAACATAAAACAGGATGGCGTCGAGCGCACTGAACACACCGATCATCAGGCCTTCCATGATCAGGAACGCCGCCATGTGCTGGGCCACCTTGTTCTGGATCGCCTGCCACGCGGAGATGATGACCAGCACCGTGCTGAAGCTCGTCAGCAGAATCATGAGCAGGGAGATGCCATCGATGCCCAGGTGATAGCGGATATGCAACGCCTCGATCCACGAATAATCTTCCACGAACTGCATTGCCGGAGTATGCACATTGAAATGGGTGTAAAGCGGAATCGTGGCGACAAACGCGGCCATGGCCACGCCCAGGCTCAGTTTCCGGGAAAAATCGGCGTTGTGATCCCGACCGGTCAGCAACACCAGTACGGCACCGAGTATCGGCAACCAAGTGGCAAGGCTTAGGGCGTGTTCAGCAAGCATGGCGTTACCGGTGCAGGAAGAAAGTAATGAGCAGGAACAGGCCCAGGATCATGGCGAAGGCATAGTGGTACACGTATCCGGACTGGAGGTGCCGGATCACCGACGACATCCAGCCGATAACACGCGCCGTGCCATTAACGGCCATACCATCAATCAATTTCACGTCGCCCACTTTCCACAACAGGCGGCCAAAGAGGCGCGCACCACCGGCAAAGACGAATTCGTTGAACTCGTCGAAAAAATATTTGCGCGACAGGATGGTATAGAGCGTGTTGGCCTTGGCGCGGAGCTGATCGGGCAGGAACGGATAGCGGATATACATGAGCCAAGCCAGCCCGATACCGGCCACGGCCAGCAGGAACGGGGCCGACTGCAACCCCTGCGCAATAAACGGCCCTATGCCACTATAGTGAGAACCGATTTCCCGCACCACGTCGTGCACCGGCAACACCTTGATGGACTCGGAAAAATAACCGCCGAACAACAGCGGCTCGATCATAAAAAATCCAGACACAAGCGAGGGGATCGCCAGCAGCATAAGCGGTACCGTCACGACCCATGGCGATTCCTTTACATGCTTGAGCGTGTGGTTGTCCATGCGTGGTTTGCCATAGAACGTCATGAACAACATACGAAAGGTGTAGAAGGCCGTGACAAACACACCCATCAGTACCGCCGCATAGGCGAAACCGCTG
The DNA here is from genome assembly GCA_041481225.1 of Sulfurifustaceae bacterium. Classification (GTDB taxonomy): domain Bacteria; phylum Pseudomonadota; class Gammaproteobacteria; order Acidiferrobacterales; family Sulfurifustaceae; genus Sulfuricaulis. The sequence continues at coordinate 30,279 of JBGPBL010000003.1, forward strand.
CCCCGGAGGTGCGAATGCTCGACGGCTTCAATGATCATGTCCTTCGAGAAGAACCCGGCGAACGGCGGAATGCCGGCCAGCGCAAGCGAGCCCACCCAGGCGGTGATAAAGGTGAATGGCATGTATTTCTTGAGTCCACCCATCTTGCGCATGTCCTGCTCGTGGTGCATGGCAATGATTACCGAGCCCGCACACAGGAACAGCAGCGCCTTGAAGAACGCATGCGTCATGAGGTGAAAAATACCGGCACTGTATGCCGAGGCGCCCTGCGCCACCATCATGTAGCCGAGTTGTGACAGGGTCGAATACGCGACCACGCGCTTGATATCGTTCTGCACAATGCCCACAAAAGCCATGAACAAGGCGGTGATCGCGCCGATCACCAGCACCACCGACAACGCCGTTTCCGACAGTTCATACAACGGCGACATGCGCGCCACCATGAACACACCAGCCGTCACCATGGTCGCGGCATGGATCAGGGCCGAGATCGGCGTCGGGCCTTCCATCGAATCCGGCAGCCACACATGCAACGGGACCTGAGCTGATTTTCCCATTGCACCGATAAACAGCAGGATGCAAATCACGCTCATCAGGCTCCAGTCCGTGCCTGGCATGATCTGAATCGTTTTGGTGGCCAGTTGCGGGGCCATGGAAAACACCGCGCCATAATCGAGCGTGCCAAAGGTCATGTAGATGGCGGCAATACCCAGAAGAAAACCGAAATCGCCGACACGGTTCACGAGGAAGGCCTTGAGGCTGGCGTAGGTCGCCGACTCACGTGTGAACCAGAAACCGATCAGCAGGTACGACATCAGGCCCACCGCCTCCCAGCCGAAGAACAACTGCAGAAAGTTGTTCGACATCACGAGCATCAGCATGGCAAAGGTAAAGAGCGCGATATAACTGAAGAAACGCTGGTAGCCGGGGTCTTCATGCATATAGCCGATGGTGTAGATGTGCACCATGAGCGACACGAACGTCACCACCACCATCATGAGCACAGTCAGAGGATCGATCAGGAAACCGAGTTCCATCGGAATGCCGCCGCTCACGCCCCAGGTATAGACCGTACCGTTGAAAGTATTGCCGGCGAGCACATCCGGCAATACCACAAAGGCAGACAAGGCAAAGGCGGCGGCGACGCCAAGAATGGCCACGGTGTGCGCACCGACGCGGCCTATCTTCCAGCCGAGCAACCCCGCCAACAGCGCGCCCGCCAGGCAGGACAACGGAATTGCCAGGTAAACCAACTCCATGTCGAAGGTAAATTCGGACACGCGTTATCCTTTCAGGCTGCTCAGGTCTTCGACATTGATAGTCTGACGGTTGCGGAACACCACCACCAGAATGGCAAGTCCGATGGCCGACTCGGCCGCGGCCACCGTAAGAATAAAGAATACGAACACCTGCCCGGCAAGGTCGCCCAGATAATGCGAGAAGGCAATGAAATTCATGTTCACCGCAAGCAACATGAGCTCGATCGCCATCAGCAGAATCACGAGATTCTTGCGATTGAGAAAAATTCCCACCACGCTCAGGGCAAACAGGATGGCCCCGAGAATCAGGTAATGGTTGAGTGGAATCATCGTCCCCTTCCTCTGCTCATGATTTGAACCGCAAACTAGACTTTTTTTTCGCTGCGCATCTTCACCAGACGCACACGCTCGTTTCGATTGATCTCGATCTGCTGTCCCGGATCCTGGTACTTGGTGTCCTTGCGCCGGCGCAGCGTGAGCGCGATCGCGGCCACAATCGCCACCAGCAGAATCAGCGCGGCAACTTCGAATGGATAGGCATAGACCGTGTACAGCAGTCGTCCCAATTCACGCGTGTTGCTGTAACCGGCAGGCAGCGCGTTGGGTTCCGGCATCAGCCGCAGTCCAAAACGGTCCGCACTCAGGATAATCCCCATTTCTATCATAAGCAGTGTCGCCACCAGGCCGCCGATGGGCAGGTATTCACCGAACCCTTCGCGCAGCCGCACCAGGTTGATATCGAGCATCATGACGACAAACAGGAACAGCACCATAACCGCACCGACGTACACCAGCACCAGGACAATGGCGAGAAATTCCGCCTGCAACAGCATCCACAGCCCGGCCGCGCTGAAGAACGCCAGCACCAGAAACAGCGCCGCCCGCACCGGGTTGCGCACCGTAATCACCATCGCGGCGGCAAACACCAGCACCGACGCGAAGAAGTAGAATACGAGTTGTTTAAATTCCATGGTTTCTACCGGTATTTCGCGTCCGCCGCCTTCATGGCCGCGATCTGTTTTTCGTATTTGTCGCCCACGGCCAGCAGCATTTCCTTCGTGTAATACAGGTCGCCGCGGTTCTCGCCATGATATTCCAATATCGGGGTTTCAACGATCGAATCCACCGGACAGGCCTCTTCGCAGAACCCGCAATAAATACACTTGGTCAGGTCAATATCGTAACGCGTGGTCCGGCGCGTGCCGTCCGCGCGTTGTTCGGATTCGATGGTGATGGCCAGTGCCGGGCACACCGCCTCGCACAGTTTGCAGGCGATACAGCGTTCCTCGCCATTTGGGTAACGGCGCAGCGCATGCAGACCACGAAAACGCGGAGAAATCGGCGTGCGCTCTTCCGGGTACTGCACAGTGATTTTGCGCACGAACAAATGACGTCCGGTGACGAGCAGGCCCTTAAGCAGCTCATACAGCAAAAACGTGCTGATGTATCGTTTTAGAACTTTCACCATGGTCGTTTTTCCTGTGCGCTCAGTGGAAGATAAATCCCCACGGCGTGAGAAACATCACACCACCCATGATCACGATCCATGCCAGTGTCACCGGGATAAAAACCTTCCAGCCCAGACGCATGATCTGGTCGTAACGGTAACGCGGAAACGTGGCACGGAACCACAGAAAGCAAAACAGCACAAAACTGATCTTGAGCAATAGCCAGTGCAGGCCGTTCCCCAGAAGAGGGCCAACGACAGGAATCGACCAGAATTTGGCTGGGACCAGCCCGTCGAGCGGGGACAACCAGCCACCCAGAAACAGGATCGACGTCAGCGCCGCGATCAGGATCATGTTGGCGTATTCGGCGAGGAAAAAGATGGCGAACGCCATCCCCGAATATTCCACGTGAAAACCGGCCACGATCTCGGATTCGCCCTCGGCCACGTCAAATGGCGAGCGATTGGTCTCGGCCACGCCGGAAATAAGATACACCAGAAACAGCGGGAACAGCGGCAGGAAATACCAATGATGAATTCCGCCCTGCTGATGCAACACGATCTCGCGCAGGTTCAGACTGCCGGCCGCCATCAGCACGCCCACGAGGGCAAAGCCCATGGCGATTTCATAGGCCACGATCTGTGCCGCCGAGCGCATCGCACCGAGAAAGGCGTACTTGGAGTTCGACGCCCAGCCCGCGATGATCACGCCATACACACCCATCGAGGTCAGCGCCAGAATGAACAAGAGGCTCGCGTCGATGTTCGTCAGCCACAGTTCATCGGTAAACGGAATGACGGCCCAAGCCACCAGTGCCGGCGCGAACGAAAGTACCGGGGCGATGATGAAAAGGAACTTGTTGGCCTTGGACGGGATAATGATTTCCTTGAACAACAGCTTGACGGCGTCGGCGATCGGTTGCAGCCAGCCGCGTGGTCCGACGCGATTGGGGCCAAGACGCACTTGCATGTATCCAATGATCTTGCGTTCGGCATAGGTGAGGTAAGCCACCGAGAGCAGCAGCGGCACCAGGATCAGCACGATCTTGCCAAGGTTCAGCAGCGCAATCTGCGACCACTCCGGGAACCAGCTCCAGATGCCGAGGAAGAAATGCTTCATGACGCGGATCTCACGCTCACGGGTCCGTGCGCCCCGAGCGCCGCCGTCTCCGGGTAACCCGCGGGGATCAGCACGCAACCCTCCGGCACGCGTGCATCAATGACAAGTTCCAGTTGCGTCTTGCCCTTCCCCATCGTCACCACCACCGCTTGGCCCGCGCGCAGATGGAGTTTCTCTGCCTGGGCCTGGTTCATGCGCGCCGCCGGCGCCGGATTGTCTGCGGTTCTTTGCAGCGAAGGGGCACGCCGCGTCAGCATGTCGACGGCGTAGATCGGCACCTCGGCAAGCCGCATCACCTGTCCGGCCGTCGGGGCGGCCGCCTTTGGCGAGGCGGGCAGTATCCAGGGTTGGGTTTTGGCGGTGGTCGCCGTGCCGGAGGCATTAAGCTCCTTGCGCACATCGTCGATACTGGCCTGTTCAAAACCGGAGACGCCCATCCTATTTCCGAGCATGCGCAGGATTTTCCAGCCCGGCCGGGTCTCGCCAGTCAGCGGAACGGCGGCACGGAATGTCTGGCACCGGCCTTCCGTATTGACGAACGTGCCATCGGTCTCCGTGAACGGCGCGAGCGGCAGCAGCACATCGGCATACTCCACGGCCTGTGTCTTATATAAGGAAGGCTTGAATGGCGTCAGCATGACGACAAATTCCGCGGCGTGCATGGCCGACGCGGCCGCGGCGCCATCCAGACTGTCGAGTTCCGGCTCCACCGCCAGCAACAGGTAACCTTTCAGCGGCGCACGCAGCATCTCCAACGCATGCTGCCCGACCGCCGCGAAACTTCCCACCGGGCCACGGTGCGGTACACATCCGGCGAGCCAGGCCCCGGCGGAATTGGCATCCGCGAGATAACCGAGCTTCGCGCCAATGGACTCCGCCGCCAGTTGCGCCAGCGCCCGCAGCGTGGCCGCCTGCGGATGACCGGCGGCAAAACCACCCACCAGCACCGCGGAATTCTTGGCCTTTACCAGGGCATCGGCCATGGCCTGCTCCGCGGCTGTCGGCGCCACCTCACCGAAGCGCGATCCGAACGCCGCGGGTAGCTCTTTTTTCTTTAGAGTATGCAACGCGCGCACAATCCCGGCGAGTACCAGTACCATCTTTGCCGGGTCGACAATAATCTTGCCGGCAAGCTTGTAATTGAAATCGTAATCGATCGCATGCACGCTGAGTATCCGCGCTCCCTTGCGTGCAGCTTTGCGCAACCGCAGGTTAATGAGCGGCTGCTCCTTGCGTGGATTTGCGCCAATGAGAAGCACGCCCTCCAGCTTTTCGAGGTCGGCGATGGCCTGACCGAGCATGGGAAAGGGCGGCGCCGTGTCGTCATCGCTGAAATCCATCTGCCGCAGCCGATGATCCACGTTGCCTGAACCGAGCGCGCGCACCAGCTTCTGCAGCAGATAAAATTCTTCGAGCGTGGCCACGGGTGAGGCCAGGGCACCGAGACCCTTGGGACCATGCGCGTCGATCACTTTCTTCAGCCCCTGAACCGTGAATTCGAGAGCCGTATTCCAGTCTGTCTCTTCCCACTTGCCGCCGCGGCGAATCATGGGGGCATGGAGACGATCTTTGCCATTCAGGGCTTCATAACTGAAGCGGTCGCGGTCGGCGATCCAGCACTCGTTGATCTCGGCATTCTCGCGCGGCACGACACGCATAACTTCCCCGCGACGGACATGCACGTCGACGTTGGTGCCGACACAGTCGTGCGGGCTGATGGAGGCAACACTTTGCAGTTCCCAGGGACGCGCCGTGAAACGGAACGGTTTGGAAGTCAGCGCACCGACCGGGCACAGATCGATCACGTTACCGGAGAGTTCCGAGTCCACGCTGCGGTCCAGGAAGGTGCGGATTTCGGTATGCTCACCACGACCCAGGCCGCCAAACTCCGTCACACCCGCAATCTCGTCCCCGAAACGTACGCAACGCGTGCAGTGGATGCAGCGCGTCATCTCGGTGGCGATGAGCGGTCCGATGTCCTTGTCTTTGATGATGCGCTTGGCCTCATGATAGCGCGAGATGTCCTTGCCATAGCCCATGGCCAGGTCCTGCAACTGGCATTCGCCGCCCTGATCGCAAATCGGACAATCGAGCGGATGATTGATCAGCAGAAATTCCATCGTGCCCTTCTGGGCATCGTGCGCCTTGTCCGAGCGGGTGCGCACCACCATGCCCTCGGCCACGGGTGTGGCGCAGGCGGGCAAGGGTTTCGGTGCCTTCTCCACTTCAACGAGACACATGCGGCAGTTGGCCGCGATCGACAGCTTTTCGTGATAGCAGAAACGCGGAATGTAAATGCCCGCGGCGTCGGTGGCCTGGATCAACATCTGTCCCTTCCGCGCCGGAATCTTCCTGCCGTTGACCTCAATCGTTACCGTATCCGAGGCCGGCGGCGCCTTCGTGTTATCCAGTTGCGCGCTCATGCCTGCCCACCTCCGTGTGTTCCCGGAAGGCAACGCCGGTTCTCGACGTGGTACTCGAACTCGCGGCGGAAATGTTTGACGAAACTCTTTACCGGCCAGGCCGCGGCATCGCCGAGCGCGCAAATCGTGCGCCCTTCAATCTTGCTGGCCACGTCCGTCAGCATGTCGATGTCCTCCGGCCGGCCCTGGCCGTGTTCGATGCGGTGTATCACGCGCGCCATCCAGCCGGTGCCCTCGCGACAGGGCGTGCACTGACCGCAGGATTCCTCATAATAGAAGTGTGAGATACGCGCGAGCGCACTCACCATGCACGTGGTTTCGTCCATCACGATGACCGCGCCGGAACCCAGCATGGTGCCAGCCTTGGCCAGCGCATCGTAATCCATGGTCAGTTCCATCATGATCTCCCCCGGTAACACGTTTGCCGAGGAACCGCCGGGGATAACCGCCTTCAACTTGCGCCCCTGCAACATCCCGCCCGCCATTTCCAGCAGTTTCGCAAACGAGGTGCCTAGCGGGACTTCGAAATTTCCGGGCTTGTTCACATGCCCCGACACGGAAAAGACCTTCGGCCCGCCATTGTTGGGTTTGCCGATGGCCAGGAACCACTCGGCGCCGTGGCGCAGAATCTCCGGGACCGAGGCCAGCGTTTCCGTATTATTAATAGTGGTCGGGCGTCCGAACAGACCATAGTTCGCGGGGAACGGTGGCTTGAAACGCGGTTGGCCCTTCTTGCCTTCGATGGATTCCAGCAATGCCGTCTCTTCGCCGCAGATATAGGCGCCGGCACCCAAATGCGTATGCAGATCAAAATCCACGCCTGAACCAAGAACATTTTTTCCGAGCATGCCGGCCGCGTAGGCTTCCTTGAGCGCACCCTCGAACCGCTCATAGGGCTCCCAGAACTCGCCACGGATGTAGTTATAACCCACGGTGGCACCAATGACGTATCCGGCAATGGCCATGCCCTCAATTACCGAGTGCGGGTTGTAGCGCAGGATATCGCGGTCCTTACAGGTTCCCGGCTCACCTTCGTCAGAGTTGCACACGATGTATTTCTGACCTGGCGCAGTGCGCGGCATGAAGCTCCACTTCAGGCCCGTGGAGAAACCGGCGCCACCACGTCCGCGCAGTGCCGACTTCTTGAGCTCATCGATAATTTTTTCCGGCGGCGTCTTTTCCTTGAGTATCTTTTTCCATGCCTCGTACCCGCCCGTACGCTGGTAGGTGGCGAGCGTCCAAGGCTCTTCGCGGCCGAGATTGCGGAAACAGAGCAGTTCGTTTGCCATCGCCGCTACTCCAGATCCTTCAGAATCTCATCCACCTTTTCCGGGGTGAGATCCTCATAATAGGTATGATCGACCATCATCATCGGCGCGCCGACGCAGGCCCCCAGACATTCCACTTCCTTGAGGGTGAATTTCCCGCCGGGCGTGGTCTCGCCCACCTTGACGCCCAGCTTCTTCTGCAGGTGTTCCATGATCTTGTCGGAGCCGCGGAGCTGGCAGGAGATATTGGTGCACACGCAAACCTTATGTCTTCCGACCGGCTTCAGATCATACATGGTGTAGAAGGTGGCTACCTCGTGCACTTCCACCGGTGGCATCTCCAGATACTCGGCCACCGCCTCGATCAGATCGGTCGAGAGCCAGCCGCCGTTCTGATCCTGGGCAATGCGCAACGCCGCCATCACCGCCGAGCGCTTGTAGTCCGGTGGATACTTGGCGATCCAGCGGTCGATCTCGACGCGCGATTTGGCTGACAGCAGATCGATTTTGGAGGCGGGCTTGGATTGCGGCTTCACCGGTCGATCTCCCCAAACACGATATCCATGGTACCAATGATCGCCACCACGTCTGCGATCATGTGTCCGCGGGTCAATTCATCCATCGACGACAGATGCGCGAAGCCGGCGGAGCGGATCTTGACGCGGTACGGCTTGTTAGCGCCGTCTGAAATAAGATAGACACCGAACTCACCCTTGGGATGCTCGATCGCGGCGTAGGCCTCGCCTGCCGGGATGCAGTAACCTTCGGTGAAAAGTTTGAAATGATGAATCAGGGATTCCATGTCGTCCTTCATCTTCTCGCGGGAAGGAGGCACGATCTTGTGGTCCTCGATCATCACCGGGCCGGGATTTTTCCTGAGCCACTCGACGCACTGGCGAATGATGTGGTTGCTCTGGCGCATCTCTTCGATGCGTACCAAGTAACGGTCATAACAGTCACCATTCACGCCCACGGGGATATCGAAATCGAGCCGGTCGTACACTTCGTACGGCTGTTTCTTGCGCAGGTCCCATTCGATGCCACTGCCGCGCAGCAACGGGCCGGTAAAGCCGAGCTGCAGCGCACGCTCGGGAGAAACCACGCCGATACCGACGGTGCGCTGTTTCCAGATACGGTTGTCGGTGAGCAGCGTTTCGTACTCGTCGATATGCTTCGGAAAACGCTCGGTGAAGTCCCAGATAAAATCGAGCAGCGAACCGCCACGATTGGCGTTGAGCAGCGCCAGATCATCCGCGTTGCGCCATTTCGACGGCTCATACTTCGGCATGGTGTCGGGCAAATCGCGATACACGCCGCCCGGACGGTAATACGTCGCATGCATACGCGTCCCGGTGGCCGCCTCGTACACGTCGAACAAATCCTCACGCTCGCGGAAGCAATACAGGAACACCGTCATGGCGCCAATGTCTATGGCGTGCGCGCCGAGCCAGAACAGGTGATTGAGAACGCGCGTGACCTCATCGAACATCACGCGGATGTACTGTGCGCGCAGCGGCGGCTCGATCCCCAGGAGTTTTTCCAGCGCCAGCACGTAACCGTGCTCATTGCACATCATCGAGATGTAATCGAGCCGGTCCATGTAACCGATCGTCTGATTATAGGGTTTAGACTCGGCCAGCTTCTCGGTGGCGCGATGCAGCAAACCGATATGCGGGTCGGCGCGCTGGACGACTTCGCCATCGAGTTCGAGTACCAGTCGCAGCACGCCGTGCGCCGCCGGATGCTGCGGGCCGAAGTTCATGGTGTAGTTGCGGATCTCAGCCACGGCCGAAACCCTCCTCTCGGATCACGCGCGGGACCAGCACGCGTGGTTCGATGCTGACTGGCTCATACACGACGCGCTGCTTCTCGGCATCGTAACGCATCTCCACCTGACCGATGAGAGGGAAATCCTTGCGGAACGGGTGTCCGACAAAACCGTAGTCCGTTAGGATACGGCGCAGGTCCGGATGCCCCTCGAACACGATACCGAAGAGATCGAATGCCTCACGTTCATACCAATTGGCGGAATTCCAGATATCAGTTAGGGAAGCTACCATCGGCATGGCATCGTCTAGATAAGTGCGCAACCGCAGCCGCCGATTATGCTTGATCGACAACAGATGACACACCACGGCAAAACGCGGACCCTGCCGCGACCCCTTGTCCGACTCACGCCCGTAGTCGAGGTAATCCACGCCACACAGGTCCATAAGTTGCTCAAAGGAAAAGACCGGGTCATCACGCAGTGTCCGGCAAACGTCTGCCAGCTTCCCGCGCCGGACTTCAAAAGTCAGCTCACCCGTCTGCCCCGAGACTTCCACGAGCGCCTCGCCGAATAGCTCTCGCGCGCGCGCCACAATGTCCTGATGCCCATCCGTCATGATTCAAGTTCTCTTGGCAGTTCAGCGGGCGATGGTGTTGGTACGACAAATCTTTTTCTGTAGCTGGATGATGCCGTACAACAGCGCCTCCGCCGTGGGAGGACAACCGGGTACGTACACATCCACCGGTACGATGCGGTCACACCAACGTACCACGGAATAGGAGTAATGATAATAACCGCCGCCGTTGGCGCACGAACCCATGGAGATCACCCAGCGCGGTTCGGCCATCTGGTCGTACACCTTGCGCATTGCCGGCGCCATCTTGTTCACCAGCGTGCCGGCGACGATCATGACATCCGATTGGCGCGGGCTGGGGCGGAAAACGATGCCAAAGCGGTCCATGTCGTAACGCGACGCCGCGGCGTGCATCATTTCCACCGCGCAACAGGCGAGCCCGAAAGTCATCGGCCACAGCGAACCCGTGCGCGCGGCGTTGATGAGTTTGTCGGCCTGGGTGGTCACCCAGCCCTTTTCGAGTACCCCTTCTATTCCCACTCCAGCGCCCCTTTTTTCCATTCGTAGATGAAACCGACGACCAGAATGCCCAGGAACAGCATCATGGCCAGGAACCCGAACATGCCGATTTCATTGAGCGCGACGGCCCAGGGGAAAAGAAACGCGATCTCGAGGTCAAAGATGATGAACAGAATCGCCACCAGGTAATAACGCACATCGAACTTCATGCGCGAGTCTCCGAACGCCTCGAAACCGCATTCGTAAGGAGAAAGTTTGGCGCTGTCCGGACGGTGGGGGCCAAGAACCCGCCCCAGCAGGATAATGACGCTGCCCATGAACAGGGCAACACCGATAAAAATCAGAATGGGGAGATAATTCTGCAGCATCCGAGCCCCGGTTTGACGGCGGAATTCATTCCGCATTGGTTATTGGAAAGCGTCGGCGAGTCTAGGCCGTGGCTGCAAAGGATGTCAAGCCAAATGGCCTGCACAAAGCGATAGCCATCAAGAAGTTATGGAACTATTGGGGGTATAAACGATGCCTATCGGTTACCCGCGAGGAAAGACACCGATAAGCGCGCAGGAATGAGACAAAAATACTGGTGTTATGTGATGGTGCCGAAGGCGGGACTCGAACCCGCACGGCTTTCGCCACTACCACCTCAAGGTAGCGTGTATACCAATTTCACCACTTCGGCATTTGCATCAAAACAGTTTTACTACTTGGGTACCTCGGGGAGCTTCGGCGCCGAGGGGACCTCTGGTGCTTTGCCTGCCTCGGGGACAGGCGGCATATCCGATTTGACCGGTTGTTCGCTGACCACGCTCTTGGTCACGCTGGCAGTCTCTGACTGCCGCGCATAAATCCACGCCAGCGCGAGGTTGGTGATAAAAAACACCGTGGCCAGAATCGCCGTCGTGCGCGTCAGGAAATTAGCCGAGCCGCGGCTGCCGAACAGTGTCTGCGAAGCGCCGCTGCCGAACGCCGCGCCCATGTCCGCGCCCTTGCCCTGCTGCAGGAGTATCAGCCCGATTAGCACCACCGCCGACAGAACATCAATTATCAGAACAATATCTTTCATTGTTTATCTCCGACTAACACTACCGAATACTGTACGGCCATCAATCGGCCGCACGGCAAACCGTCAGGAACTCTTCCGCCTGCAACGACGCCCCGCCGATCAGACCACCATCGATGTCCGGCTGGGACTGAAGTTCCTTGGCGTTGCTGCCCTTCATGCTGCCGCCATAAAGCACACGCAGTTTATCCGCCACAGACTTGTCCTTGGCGGCAATACGTTCACGGATAAAACGATGCACGTCCTGCGCCTGGGCCGGCGTTGCCGTCTTGCCGGTACCAATTGCCCAAACGGGTTCATAGGCGATCACCGCGTTCTTGAAACTGGCAACGCCATGCTTATTCAGCACCGCATCGATCTGGCGCGTCACCACCGCTTCGGTCTGGTTGGCTTCGCGCTCCGCGAGCGTCTCGCCCACACACAAGATGGGAATCAACCCCGCGGCCTGCGCGGCGCCGTATTTCTCGGCCACAAGCGCGTCAGTCTCACCATAATATGTGCGCCGTTCCGAATGACCGACAATAACATAAGTACAGCCATAGTCCTTGAGCATCGGACCGGATATTTCGCCGGTATAGGCCCCGGACTTGTGCACGCTGAGATTCTGCCCGCCCCAAGCCACGGCACTGCCGGCCAGCTTTTCTGCCACCAGCGGGATCAGGATAAACGGTGGGCAAATGGCCACTTCCGCCCTGGAAGCGACACTCACGCCCGTTTTCAGCGCATCGACCAGCGCCGCGGATTCGGCCCGCGACCCGTTCATCTTCCAGTTTCCTGCTACCAGCGGCCGGCGCTTGCCCATCTGTCCTCCCGGATTCTCTTTAAATCTGCTGAAAAACGGGCGCGATGTTACCGGGCACGGCCCAATAATGCAATTTCTGGGGATTATTTCGGCGCAAAGGGCGCAAAGAGACTCGAAGTACAACCTCCTCTAGAACAATCCAGGCCTCACCGAGGTAATACTTCCCGCAACGCGGCCCGGACATCGTCATCGAGCAGGGAGACCTGGCGGCTCAGGGTGTTGGCGGTGAGGAAATGCGCTCCAGCGCCGATATAGGCGCGTCGGCAAATCGGCATACGGCGATTATGTTTGATCGGCGCGTGGTACGCGCCCAACGCTTGCCACAGGCTCAGGTGTGAGTGGTGTCCGCGTGAAGTACCGAGACATGATTGCGCCCGGATTTCTTCGAGAGGTACAGCGCCTTGTCGGCGCGTCCGACGAAGTCGTCGTGACTCTCGCCCGGGTGGTAAGCAGCGACGCCGATCGACACCGTCACGCGACCGACGGTCTCGCCCGTGTCAACGCGCTTCAGCCGGCTGCGTTCGATAGCGGCGCGTAGCACTTCGGCCACGCGCTCGGCGTTGGCGAGCGGCGTTTCGGGCAGCAACACCGCAAACTCCTCGCCACCCATGCGCGCGACCGTGTCCTTGCCCTTGATGTTTGACGACAGCAGCGTGCCCACCGAGCGGATCACCTTGTCGCCGATGAGGTGGCCATAGGTATCGTTGACGTTCTTAAAGTGGTCGATGTCGACCAACAGCAGGGAAAGCGTCGTGGCCGGATCCTTGGCGTGATCGCAAGCCTCCTGCAACGCCGCCTCGAAGGCGCGCCGGTTCTTGAGACCAGTGAGTGCGTCGATGCTCACCTGCTGGCGGGTATGTTCAAGCTCGTCACGCAGCGTCTCAATCTCGCGGCGCGTGTCGTCCAGCATCTGTTTCAGCAGCTGGCCGTTGTGGGCGATGTCGCGTGTTTCGCCCACCACCTCGCCAAGAATGCGGCGCATCTCTTCGAGCGACGGTCCGCGCTCAAGATGAGCAGACTTGGCAGCGAGCGATTCTGAAGACCGCTCGGCCTGCGTCTTGGCCTGATTGACGCCGGTGATGGTTTCCGTCACCAGCGTGCGCAGCTCGCTGCGAATGTTCTCAAGTTGGTGCTTGTTATCGTCCCAAATGAAGCGCCGGTAAAGATCGTGCGCCGCCTCGGCGCTGAAGCGCCCGCCGGCGAGCACGTTGTCGAGTGCCTCCCGGAGTGCCGCGTTGCGGCCAGCCACGTAGTCGTAGCAGAGGGCGAAGTTGACCGGGTTCGGTGCCATCTTGTGGCTGCCCAGAAAGGCGAGCGCCAGGCGCAGGTATTCGGATGCCTGTTCCGGGTCTTCTGCGTACGGGTGGCGATCCGTGTTAGAAGGTGTTGTGGCCATCTGTCACTTTATGTTTATTGGCCATTGCCTGGGCTAGTGGAACAAGTTTAGCTTTATTTGACAGAAATATGCCAGAGCAAGCGTAGGGCGCATGCCACTCATCCGACATACATGCCACACAGCGTCTATGTCTTTGCGCCTTCGCGGTACCATTCTATGCTGCGGCTTCTTCCGCCGCGCGCTGGACGGTATCCGCCAAAAATTGGGTCAGGCGTTGCACCTGTCCCCTATCGCGTCCCTCGACCATCACGCGGATCAACGACTCCGTGCCCGAGGCACGCAATACCACCCGCCCCTTGTCGGCCAATTCGGCTTCCACTTCCTTGATCGCCTGCTGCACCCGGTGCGATTCCTTGACGTCGAAGCGCCGCTTCATGCGCACGTTGATCATGGTCTGGGGATAGGTCTCCATGCCCGACTTGATCTCCTTCAGGGATTTACCAGACGCGACCATGGCCACCAAGACTTGCAGCGCCGCGATAATGCCGTCACCGGTGGTGCTGCGATCGAGGCAAATAATATGCCCCGATGTCTCGCCGCCCAGCTCCCAGCCGTGTTCACTCAACATGCCAAGCACGTAACGGTCGCCCACCGCCGCGCGCCGGAAGGGAATACCTTGCGCCATGCAGGCCTGCTCCAAACCGAGGTTGCTCATCAGCGTCCCGACCACACCGCCGTGCATGCGGCCGTTGCGCTTGCGCTCCTGCGCAATGATAAAAAGAATCTGATCGCCGTCAATGATCTCGCCACTGGCATCCACCATGAGCACGCGGTCGCCGTCGCCGTCGAGCGCGATGCCAAGATCGGCGCCCTTTTCCAGAACCGTCTTGCGCAACAACTCGGGGTGCGTCGAACCGCACTCACGATTGATATTGAAACCGTCGGGTTCGTTGGCGATAGCGATAACATTCGCGCCCAGCTCGCTGAACACGAGCGGCGCGACGCTGTAGGCCGCACCATTGGAGCAGTCGACGACGATCGTCAGCCCTTCCAGGCCGAGCTTATGGGGAAATGTACTTTTACAGAATTCAATATAACGTCCACCGGCGTCGTCATAGCGCTTGGCCTTGCCGAGCGAGGCGGCATCCGCCATGGTCAGCGGCTGCTGCATCATCTCTTCGATGGCCAACTCGACATCGTCCGGCAGCTTGGTGCCCTCGGAGGAAAAGAACTTGATGCCATTGTCTTCGTAGGGATTGTGCGAAGCGCTGATCACGATACCGGCGCGGGCACGCGCCGTGCGCGTGAGGTACGCAATCGCGGGAGTCGGCATCGGCCCGAGCAGGCGGATGTCCACGCCCGCGGCCGAGAGCCCGGCTTCGAGCGCGGACTCAAGCAAATAGCCGGAGATACGCGTGTCCTTGCCGATAAGTATCTTGGCGTGATCGCTCGTGCCATGACCCAATACACGACCGGCGGCCCAACCCAGCTTCACCACGGTTTCGGGGGTAATGGGCTCTTCGCCCACCTTGCCGCGAATACCGTCTGTTCCGAAAAACCGCCTTTTTTTACTCATTATCCTTTTCTCCCGTTGTCTTCGGATACACCGCAGCCCACATGCGCAATGCCTCCACCGTGGGACCAACGTCATGCACCCGAACTATGCTGGCGCCATTTTGCACCGCGAGAACAGCCAGGACCACGCTCGCGTGCAACCGGTTCTCGACGGACAGGCCCAGCGCCTGGCCGATCATGGATTTGCGCGAAAGACCCGCCAGTACCGGCGCGCCCAGACTTGTCAGTTTCCTCAAGCCACGCAGTAATTCTAGATTATGCACTAGCGTCTTGCCGAAGCCGAAACCCGGATCGATGAGAATCCGGTTGGCCGGAATCCCGGCCACGCTTGCCGCCTGCATTCGTTCCCGCAGAAAATCAGCGACCTCGGCAGCGACGTCGTCATAGTGTGGGTCGGCCTGCATGGTGCGCGGCTCACCCCGCATGTGCATGAGGCAGACCGGCACCCCGGTACCCGCCGCCGCCTCCAGCGCCCCGGGCTCACACAAGGCCCGCACATCATTAATAAGTCCCGCGCCGGCGCTAACCGCTGCCCGCATGACTTCGGGTTTCGAGGTGTCTATGGAGAGGGGCAATGGCACACTGGCGTGCAGTGCTTCAATAACCGGCAATACACGGTCCATTTCTTCCTGCACCGTGACGGACTGCGCACCGGGCCTTGTGGACTCGCCACCGACATCAATGATGTCCGCCCCCTCTTGCGCCATGCGCAAGGCCTGCGTGACCGCATTATGCCGGGACAAAAAATTACCCCCGTCCGAAAAAGAATCGGGGGTAATATTCAGTATCCCCATGACGGCCGGGCGGGACAGGTCCAGCGGCCGCCCGCGGCAATCCAACACCGGCATGGCCGCGCTCAGTGCTCTCCGGCCGGGGAATCCAGACGCGGTTTGACCTTGGGCTTGGTCGTCGGTTTCTTCGGTTTGGAGCCGGTATCGCCGGGGCTCCCGCTCACTCCCGCCGGCGGGCGTGGATCTTTCCCCGTCATGATGTCCTCGAGCTGTTCAGAATCGAGTGTCTCCCATTCGAGCAGCGCCTTGGCCATCTTCTCGACCTTGTCGCGGCTTTCCTCGAGGATCGTGTGAGCCCGCGCGTACTGCTCGTCGATGATGCGGCGGATTTCCTTGTCTACAGTCTCGGCCACGGCGTTACTCATGTTCTTGTGCGTCATCACATCCCGTCCGAGAAACACTTCGCTCTGGTTATCACCGTAAACACGCGTGCCGAGCACGGCACTCATGCCCCAGCGCATGACCATGTTGCGCGCGAGATCGGTGGCACGCTCGAAATCGTTGGCCGCCCCGGTGGTCATCTGGTTCATAAACATTTCTTCCGCGATACGCCCGCCCATCAACACCGAGATGGTTGACAGCAGGCTGTCGCGGTCGTGACTGTAACGGTCCTCCGTCGGCAGCTGCATGGTCACACCCAGGGCACGCCCGCGCGGGATGATGGTGACCTTGTGCACCGGATCGGTATTCGGGAGCGACTTCGCCACCACCGCGTGACCGGATTCGTGGTATGCCGTGTTCATGCGCTCCTTCTCCGGCATCACGATGGAACGACGCTCCGCGCCCATCACGATCTTGTCCTTGGCCTTTTCGAAATCTTCCATGTCCACGAGACGCTTGTTGGCGCGGGCGGCAAAGAGCGCCGCTTCATTCACGAGGTTCGCGAGGTCAGCCCCGGAAAAACCGGGCGTGCCGCGGGCAAGGATGTTGGCGTCCACGTCGTCCGCGACCGGCACCTTGCGCATGTGGACCTTGAGAATCTGTTCGCGCCCGCGGATGTCCGGGAGCGGCACATAGACCTGACGGTCGAAACGGCCCGGACGCAGCAACGCCGGGTCGAGCACGTCTGGACGGTTGGTGGCGGCGATCACGATCACGCCTTCCGTGCCTTCAAAGCCATCCATCTCCACCAGCAACTGGTTTAACGTTTGCTCGCGCTCGTCGTGACCGCCGCCCAGACCCGCGCCACGCTGGCGGCCGACGGCGTCGATTTCATCGATAAAGATGATGCACGGCGAGTGCTTCTTCGCCTGATCGAACATGTCACGCACGCGCGAAGCGCCCACACCGACAAACATCTCGACGAAGTCGGAGCCGGAGATGGAGAAAAACGGCACCTTAGCTTCGCCGGCGATGGCCTTGGCGAGCAGTGTCTTGCCCGTGCCCGGACTGCCGGTCATGAGCACACCCTTGGGAATGCGCCCGCCGAGTTTCTGGAATTTGGACGGGTCGCGCAGGAATTCCACCAACTCCCCGACTTCCTCCTTGGCCTCTTCCACGCCAGCGACATCGTCGAACGTGACCTTGTTCTGCTCTTCGGTCAACATCCGCGCCTTGCTCTTACCGAAGCTCATCGCCCCACGCCCGCCCATCCCGCCTTGCATCTGGCGCATGAAGAAAACCCACACGCCCACCAGCAGCAGCAGCGGGAACCAGTTAATAAAGATCGTCAGCAGAAGCGACTGTTCTTCCTGGGGCTTGGCATCGATGGCCACGCCGTGATCCAGCAAATCGCCGATCAGGCCCGGGTCGCCGGGAGAAAAGGTGGTGAACGCCTCGCTGCTCTTGAGCTTGCCGGAAATCTCGCGGCCCTGGATGACGACTCGCTCCACATCGTTGGTGCGGATCTTCTGGATGAATGCCGAGTATTCCATCGGGTGCGTGGTTTGCTGGCGGTTGCCGAAATTATTGAACACCGACATCAGCACGATCGCGATGACGAGCCACAGGAGCAGATTCTTGGTGAGATTATTCAAGTGTTACCTCTTTGCGATTCAACGGGCACAAATCTCCCGCGTTTGTTGCATTTTCCTACTATGTCCTGCCTGAAACAATCGCGCCCTCGCGATCACCCTTAAACCCTTTCCCCAACAGGTATATTTCGCGACTCTCGGACCGTGAAGCACGGGGTTTGCGGGCAACAAGCTTCTCAAACCGCGATTGCATCTGCTTGTACAGATCGTTGAACCCAGCGCCCTGAAAGGTCTTCATCACCAGAGAACCGCCCGGCTTCAGGGTTTTGTCGGCAAACTCGAAGGCAAGTTCCGACAGATTCATGCTTTTCGCCTGATCCACCGAGGCCACTCCACTGGTATTGGGGGCCATGTCCGATATTACAAGGTCGACCTTGCTGTCCCCGAGCCGTTCCAACACCAAGTCTAGCACCGCCTGTTCCGCGAAATCGCCCTGAATGAATTCAACGCCTTGGATGGGTTCCATCGGCAAAATATCGAGCGCGAGCACACGCCCGCTGTCACGGAGGCGTTTTTTCACGTATTGCGACCAGCCGCCCGGCGCCGCCCCCAGGTCGACCACCGTCATACCGGGGCGCAGCAGGTGATCGTGGGCGTCAATCTCTTCGAGCTTGAATGTCGCACGCGAGCGCCAGCCTTCTTTTTGGGCACGCTTGACGAATTCATCGTCAAAATGCCGGCGCAACCAGCGATCGCTGCTTTTAGTGCGAGCCATAGGGAAACAGGGGGCACGGACTCATTAGGGTTCTCACCACGAGAATGGACAGGATTTACAGGATACGCTCAGGATCAATAGGGTTTACCCAATAAATAAACCCGTCGATCCAGCTGAATTTAGATGTAACGGATATCGAGGATTTCGTACTCGCGCAGACCACCCGGAACCTGAACCTCGACGACGGCGCCCTGTTCCTTGCTGATGAGGGCGCGGGAAATGGGTGAACTGATGGAAATCTTGCCTTGGGCGATATCGGCCTCGTAATCGCCGACGATCTGATAGGTCACCTTCTGGCCGCTTTGCTCATCCATGAGATCCACCGTCGCACCGAACACCACCTTGCCGTTGGCGCTGACCGTGCGCGGATCGATGACCTGGGCATTGGCCAGCTTCATGTCGAGGTCGGCAATCTTGCCCTCGACAAAACTCTGCTGTTCCTTGGCAGCGTGATACTCGGCATTCTCGGAAAGATCGCCATGCGAACGCGCTTCGGCAATCGCCTGAATGATGCGCGGGCGCTCCACCGACTTCAGGCGTTGCAATTCTTCCTTGAGCTTCGCGGCGCCAATAACCGTCAGGGGTACCTTGGTCATGAACGAAACTCCTGATGCAAGTCTTGCAACCGGTTAACCTGGAAATCCTCGCCAACGCGATGGGCCTCGCACGCGGCGCGCGCGGCCGCGAGCGTCGTATAGTTGGTCACCTTGTGTTGCAGCGCCTCGCGGCGGATGGCATAGGCGTCCGCAAGGCTTTGTTTGTCCGAAACCGTATTGATGATTATAGCAATTTCATCGTTCATGATCATATCGATAATGTGCGGACGCCCCTCAGACAGCTTGTTGACCGGACGTACCGCCACCCCGCCCGCCTCCAGCACATTGGCCGTACCGCGCGTCGCGAGGATCTCGAAGCCCTGTATGCTCAGGTTACGTGCCACCTCGACCACCCCCTTCTGATCGGCGTCGCGCACGCTGATAAATACGCGCCCGCCGCGAGGGATTGCTGCGCCCGCCGCGGCCTGGGACTTGGAGAACGCCTCACCGAAACTGCGTCCGACCCCCATGACCTCGCCGGTGGACTTCATTTCCGGACCGAGCACGGTGTCCACCCCGGGGAATTTGATGAACGGGAATACGGCTTCCTTGACGGAATAATAGGAAGGAACGATCTCGGAGGTCACGCCCTGCTTCTTGAGAGTCTGCCCCACCATGCAGCGCGCCGCAATCTTGGCCAGCGGCCTGCCGGTGGCTTTGGACACGTAGGGCACTGTGCGTGAGGCACGCGGGTTCACTTCCAGCACATAGATCTTGCCACTCTGGATGGCGAACTGGACATTCATGAGGCCAATCACCTTGAGCGCCTTGGCCATCTTCACCGTCTGCACGCGCATTTCATCCTGGATTTTCTTCGGCAGACTGTAGGGTGGCAGCGAACAGGCGGAATCGCCGGAATGCACGCCGGCCTCCTCAATATGCTCCATGATGCCGCCGATGACCACCTGCTTGCCATCCGACACCGCATCAACATCGACCTCGGTGGCGTCGTTCAGGAAACGGTCAAGCAACACCGGTGAGTCGTTTGAAACACGCACCGCGACACGCATATAGGTTTCGAGGTCCTCGCGCGCGTGCACGATCTCCATGGCCCGGCCACCGAGCACGTAGGACGGCCGCACCACGAGCGGATAACCGATCTTGTCGGCGAGCTTCACCGCCTCTTGCGGAGTGCGCGCCGTGGCGTTCGGCGGCTGCAACAGTTTCAGTTTATGAATCAGCTTCTGGAAACGCTCGCGGTCCTCGGCGACGTCGATCGAATCCGGGGTCGTGCCGATGATTGGCGCACCCGCCGCTTCCAGTCCGCGCGCAAGCTTGAGCGGCGTCTGGCCGCCGTACTGGACGATCACGCCCATGGGTTTTTCCAAGTGCACGATCTCGAGCACGTCTTCGAGCGTGAGCGGTTCGAAGTACAACCGGTCGGAGGTGTCGTAGTCGGTCGAGACCGTCTCCGGGTTGCAGTTGATCATGATGGTCTGGTAACCGTCCTCGCGCAGGGCGAACGAGGCGTGCACGCAACAATAGTCGAACTCGATGCCCTGGCCGATACGATTCGGGCCGCCACCGAGCACGATGATCTTTTTCTTCTTCTCGGGCGCGGCCTCGCATTCCTCTTCATACGTCGAATACATATAGGCCGTGGTCGAGGCAAATTCCGCGGCACAGGAATCGACGCGCTTGTACACCGGGCGCACCTTGGCTTTGTGACGCCAGCGGCGCACCTTTTCTTCTTTCACGCCCAACAACTGCGCCAGGCGGCGGTCGGAAAACCCTTTGCGTTTCCACGCACGCAGGTTGTCCGCGGTCGGCTGGCTCTTGGCCTTCTTCGCAATCGCCTTTTCGGTTTCGACGAGATCGGCGATCTGCGCCAGAAACCAGGGATCGATGTAACACAACGCAAAAATCTCATCGACGCTCATGCCCAGACGGAAGGCATCGGCCACATGCCAGATGCGCCCGGCCCCGGGCACGCGCAACGCCTGACTGACGCGTTTGCGCGCTTCTTCCTTGTCCATGGACGGATCCAGTTTGGATTCGAGGCCGTAGCTGCCGATCTCAAGACTGCGCAGCGCCTTCTGTATCGATTCCTGGAACGTCCGGCCGATGGCCATGGCCTCACCCACCGATTTCATCTGCGTTGTCAGCGTGGCATCAGCCTTGGGAAATTTCTCGAAGGTGAAGCGGGGAATCTTGGTGACGACATAATCGATCGTCGGCTCGAACGAGGCCGGCGTTTTGCCGCCGGTGATGTCGTTCTTCAATTCGTCCAAGGTGTAGCCGATCGCCAGTTTGGCCGCGATCTTGGCAATGGGAAAGCCCGTGGCCTTGGAGGCCAGCGCCGAGGACCGCGACACGCGCGGGTTCATCTCGATCACGATCATGCGCCCATCCTTCGGGTTGATCGCAAACTGCACGTTCGAACCGCCGGTGTCCACGCCGATCTCGCGCAGGCAGGCAATCGAGGCATCGCGCATGATCTGGTATTCCTTGTCCGTGAGCGTCTGTGCCGGGGCAACCGTGATGGAATCTCCGGTGTGCACGCCCATGGGGTCGAAGTTCTCGATCGAGCAGACAATGATGCAGTTGTCGTTCCGGTCGCGCACCACCTCCATCTCATATTCCTTCCAGCCGATGATGGATTCCTCGATCAGCAGTTCGCGCGTGGGCGAGGCGTCCAAACCACGTTCGCAGATGGCGATGAATTCGTCCCGGTTGTAGGCGATGCCGCCACCGCTGCCACCCAGCGTAAACGAGGGGCGGATGATCACGGGGAAGCCAATCGCCGCCTGCACCTGATGCGCCTCTTCGAGGCTGTGGGCAATGGCGCCGCGCGCGCACTTGAGCCCAATGGATTCCATCGCCTTCTTGAACAGTTGGCGGTCCTCAGCCTTATCGATAGCCTCACGCGTGGCACCGATCATCACGACACCGAATTTGGCCAGTACGCCCTCGCGATTGAGATCGAGCGCCGTATTGAGTGCCGTCTGGCCGCCCATGGTCGGCAGCAAGGCATCCGGGCGTTCTTTCTCGATGATCTTTGCTATCGTCTGCCAGTTGATCGGCTCGATGTAGGTCGCATCCGCAGTCTCCGGGTCGGTCATGATCGTCGCCGGATTGGAATTGACGAGGATGACGCGGTAGCCCTCTTCCTTGAGCGCCTTGCATGCCTGCGCGCCGGAGTAATCGAACTCGCAACCCTGACCGATGATGATCGGTCCGGCACCGATGATCAGGACGCTCTTGATGTCGGTACGTTTTGGCATGGCCTGTCTATTTCCCTTCCATCAATCCGATGAAGCGGTCAAACAGCGGCGACACATCGTGCGGTCCCGGGCTGGCCTCGGGGTGGCCCTGGAAACAGAACGCCGGTTTGTCGGTACGTTCCAGACCCTGAACGGAATTGTCGAAGAGCGAACGGTGCGTTACGCGCAGGTTGGACGGCAGGCTGGCTTCGTCCACGGCAAAACCGTGGTTCTGGCTCGTGATCATCACGCGGCCGGCCTTCATATCGAGCACTGGATGATTGGCACCATGATGGCCAAACTTCATCTTGACGGTGCGTGCGCCGGAGGCAAGTCCGAGCAACTGATGGCCGAGACAAATGCCGAACACAGGCAGACCGCTATCGACAATGGTACGGATCGCTTCGATGGCATAGGTGCACGGTTCGGGGTCACCGGGTCCGTTGGACAAAAACACACCATCAGGCTTCAGTTTCAATACTTCCGCCGCAGACGTCTGCGCCGGCACCACGGTGAGACGGCAACCGCGCGCGGCCAACATGCGCAGGATGTTGCGTTTGGTGCCGTAATCGAAGGCGACCACGTGGAAACGCGGCTTTGCCTGCTGCACAAATCCCTTACCAAGCGCCCACTCACCTTCGGTCCATTCGTACGGTTTCTTCACGCTCACGACCTTGGCCAAGTCCATGCCCTTCAGACCCGGAAATTCGCGCGCTGTTTTGAGCGCCGCTTTTTTATCGAGCTTCCCGCCTTTATCTACAGCGAGGATGCAGCCGTTCTGCGCGCCCTTCTCGCGCAACAGACGCGTGAGCCGGCGCGTGTCGATGTCGGCGATACCGACAATCTTGTGGCGTTTCATGAACTCGGGCAACGACTCCTGCGAACGCCAGTTGCTCAACGTGGCGGGCAGATCACGGATCACGAGACCCGTGGCATAGACACCGCCGGATTCCATGTCTTCGCTGTTGGTGCCGGTGTTGCCGATGTGGGGATAGGTGAGCGTGACAATCTGCCGCGCGTAGGACGGATCGGAGAGGATTTCCTGATAGCCGGTCATGGCGGTATTGAACACCACCTCACCCACGGCCTGCCCGGAAATACCGATGGACTCCCCGTAGAACAGGGAACCATCTTCCAGTGCAAGCAGTGCGGACGGCATCAGCGAAATTCCTCGGCGCGGGCATACAAAAACGGGAGAGGCCCATGGCTTCTCCCGCTTCGAATTGCATTAATTAAAGGGTGTTCCGGCTGAGAGCGAATATTACGTGACGGGCGCCATAAAATCAACGCGGCCCGATAGCTCCTTTAACGACGGCCTTATTGATAACAAGGCGTGACCACAGACGGGATTTGTCTATAAACTGCGCGCATGGAACATGAATATCCGACGATTCTGATGCACCTTGGGCTCGCTGTCGTGGCCGGCGGTTTCATCGGACTGGAACGCACCTATCACGGACGTCCGGCCGGCTTCCGCACCCATACACTGGTGTGCACGGCGTCGAGCCTGCTGATGCTGCTCACCGTCTACCAATGGCAACTGCTCCAGGGTGTGCCACTGGAAACGCTGCGCGTCGATCCCACGCGCATGGCCCAGGGCATCATGACCGGCATCGGCTTCCTCGGCGCCGGCGTGATCATGAAAGAGGGTCTCACGGTGCGCGGGTTGACCACCGCGGCTTCCATCTGGATCACTGCCGCCATCGGCATCTTGATCGGTGTCGGATTTTATTTTCCCGCTGTGGTGACCACCCTGTTTACGCTCGGCACGCTGTCCCTGTTCCGCTGGATCGAGGCGATCATGCCCACGCTTTTTTACGCGCGGTTGCACGTGCGCTTTAAACGCCAGGAAACGCTCCCGGAATCCGACCTGCGCGCCCTCATCGGACAGCACCACTTCACCGTGGCCAACCTGAGTTACCAGCTGGGAGAAGAAGGGAAGTTTTTTGAATACCAGATGACGATACGCACGCAGGAGAAGGACAACTACCGCGTACTGGCTGAAACACTGACGGCCATGGACAAAGTACTGGAGTTCCACATATACCCTACCGGCGATTAGCCCTCGCGCTAGTCGTCAGCCTTACAGCACGACCGGGGCATCGGCCAGTTCGTTTTTCCTGTCACCCCGTGCCGGATAGTGTTTCGCGAGATGCGCACTGATCGCCTGAATACCGGCAATCACGCCGCTCTCAAACTTTCCCAGGCGAAACATGGCTTCCATGTTGTGGCAGATTCTTTCCCACGACTCCTGCCCCACCCGTGAATGAACGCCCCTGTCGGCAATAATCTCCACGTTGTGATCGGCCAGCAGCAAGTAGATGAGCACGCCATTGTTGTGCTCGGTATCCCATACACGCAATTGCGAAAATACCTCGACGGCACGGTGGCGAGCCGACTGGTTGCGTAGAAGCGGTATCGGATGCAGCGCGTTTTCCACGGCAAACCGGATTTCACCGGCATGGGTGGCCTCACACTGGCGAATGGCGGATTCAATCGTACGCAACGACGCCGCCGGGAATACACGCCGCACGCGCCATGGCGCGCTCAGCAAATGCCTCAATATCCGTACAACGTCAATCACCATTTTCCTGACGCTCCACCGCCGCCAAACCCGCCGCCGCCACCGCTGAAGCCCCCTCCACCCATACCGAAACCACCGACGCCACCAGACCAGCCGCCAAAACGTCCGCCAGCCCCGCCGGCCAGCGTAGACAAAAACGCAATTATTCCAACAACCGCGGCCACACCCAGTGAACTCAGAATCAGCCACATCACTAACGCCGCCACGCCGCCGGCAATGGAAGCGCCAGGCAGGCGCCCAAACATGGCGCGCAACGCCCCGCCCACAAAGAAAACGGCAGCAAACGCCACGGGAAGATAGTCCTCGAAGCGCGACCAAGAGCTATCGTGTTGTGCACGCGCCGGCAACGCCTCGCCCTCGATCAGCCGCATGAGACGGTGTGTCCCCGCCTGAATGCCACCATAAAAATCGCCCTGCTTGAAATACGGCACAATGATCTCGGCGATGACACGCTTGGCGACCGCGTCCGGGATCACGCCCTCCAGCCCATAGCCAACTTCGATGCGCAGATCACGGTCATCCTTGGCAATGAGGAGCAATACGCCGTCATCGATTCCCTTTCGGCCAAGCTTCCACGTTTCGGCTACGCGGATGGAAAATTGCTCAACGGTCTCCGGTTGGGTAGTGGGCACGATCAACACCGCGATCTGGCTGCCGCGGAGCGACTCGAACTCGCGCAGATCCTGTTCGAGATTCTGCCGCTGCGTCGGTGTAAGCAGCGCAGCAAGATCGGTCACACGGGTCTGAAGCGGTGGCACAACCAGATCGGCGTGCGCCGCTCCGGCCAGCACAAACCACAGCAGGAGGATCCAACCGTAGCGGAGCGAGCGAGTCATCCGTTAAGCCAGAAATACATCGTTACTTACCGCCACCAGCGGGCGCGGAGCCAAAATCCACCTTGGGGGGCTGAGAAATTTCTTTCTCATTTTCCACAGTGAAGCTCGGCTTAACCTTGAAACTGAACAACATGGCCGTCAGGTTCGAGGGGAAAGAACGCACCGTGACGTTATATTCCTGCACCGCCTTGATATAACGGTTGCGCGCCACGGTAATACGGTTTTCCGTACCTTCGAGCTGCGCCTGCAGATCGCGGAAAGCGCCATCGGCCTTGAGTTGCGGGTAATTCTCCGAGACCACGAGCAGGCGCGACAGTGCCGAAGACATCTCGCTCTGCGCCGCCTGGAATTTGGCGAAGGCCTGCTCATCATTAATAAGATCCGGTGTCGCCTGGATCGATCCCACCTTGGCGCGCGCCTCGGTGACACGCGTCAACACGTCTTTCTCATGGGCGGCATAGCCCTTGACCACGTTTACCAGATTTGGCACCAGATCGGCACGGCGCTGGTACTGATTCAGTACCTCGGCCCAGCTTGCCTTAATGCTCTCGTCGGTGGATTGCAGGGTGTTGTACCCGCAACCACTCAACATCGCAGTGATCAGCAATAAAGCGGATAAGAACCAGCGGCGCATAGCTTTCTCCTTTAAGAATGGCAGGCGAATTGATAATGGGTACGCCCTCGCGGATTACAAGCAACGGAATCCGCGATCGCTCAGTTTACCCGACTGATGAACTGCTTGCGGTAGTTAACCACCTTCACCAGATACTGTCGCGTCTCTTCGTAGGGCAGACTCGTGCGTAACTTCTCGTACACCCCCGGTGGTTGCAGGCTGTTGATGGTGTTCACCGCTTCGACCTGGTTTTTTGAGAAGGTCTTGTAGACGTTGCCCGGACCGGTGTTGTAGGCCGAGATCACACAGTATTCGCGCGTCACGGGATTGGTGACACGTTCCAGCTGGCTATACGTCAGCACGCTCAGGTAGGCCGTGCCCAATTCGATATTGTTCTCAGCATCGAACAGATACTGCTTCGATGGCGTCTCATCGACCCCCTTGGCCCGGCGATAAGCCTCGCGCCCGCCGCTCGTGGGCACAAGCTGCATCATTCCATAGGCCGGTGCCGAGCTCACGGCGAAGGGATTGAAATTGCTCTCCGTCCGGATCACGGCGTACACGAGGCTCGGGCTGATGTTGTACTGCGTGGCGTATTTCTTGACGGGTTCGCTGTACTTCTCGGCCTGCTTGTTCTCGAAATTGGCCACCATGGAAAACTTCACGAACAGCGCGTTCTTCGTTCCACCTTCGAGTTCCACCGGCCGGTTGGCCGCCTGCTGCGTCAGCAGATGATCCGCAAAGCCTTCGGCCTCGGCGGGCGTGGCGATGACCTTGCTGTTCTGGTCCACGACCAGACCGAGCAAGTAGGGCTTCTTGTCGCTCGTGAGCGTCACGGCGCTGTCGGAGAAAAGATCGACCGAACGCGGATCGTCGGGCGTCAGCAGTGTCGTCACGATGGCGTTCTTGAGACTCACGCGCGGATCCTTGTCGTCCACGGTCTCGACGGTGATCTCACCGGCGTCAAAATCGACGACGGCACGACTTTTGTAATTCTGGGTGTACTTGATGTACTGCACACGCGAGGGCAGCTTCACTTCCTTCTTGCCCCAGGTCTTGCTTACGTTCCCCGTCAGCAACGACATCAGGTTGTCGTAATCGTGCTTGATGGTGCGGATGTCCTGAATCAGGGCTTGGGGATTTTGTTCATACACATCGCGACGTTTCTTCAGGGTCTCTTTGAGAGCCTCCTGACGGTCATCGCTTTTGGCAATCTTGGTCAGGGAGCGGGCGGTGCTGCTGTTCACCACCGACAGGGCGCGGTCGGCGGTATTGAGCGACTTGTCCAGCGACTCGCAGCTGGACAACAGCATCAGGGAGAGCGCCAGAAAAGTAAATTTTTTCATTCCTCCTCCCGTGAACTAGCGCAGGCCAAGCACATCCTGCATATCGTAAAGGCCCTTCGGGTGGTTCATCAGCCAGCGCGCCGCGCGCAGGGCACCATGGGCGAAGGTCAGACGCGATTCCGCGCGATGGGTAATCTCGACGCGCTCGCCACTGCCGGCGAACAACACGGTGTGGTCGCCGACAATGTCGCCGGCGCGGATGCTCGAAAAACCAATGGTCTGGCGCGCCCGTTCACCACCGATGCCCTGGCGTCCATACACGGCGCATTCCTTGAGGTCGCGCCCTAGCGTCTGTGCGACCACCTCGCCCATGCGCAAGGCCGTACCCGAAGGTGCATCGGCCTTGTACCGATGATGGGCCTCGGTGATTTCGATATCGACGTCATTACCCAACACACGCGCGGCGGTTTCCAGCAACCGGAAACAGAGATTCACGCCCACGCTCATGTTCGGCGCGAACACGATGGCGATGTCCCTGGATGCCTCGGCGATTCGTTTCTTCCCGGCGTCATCGAAGCCGGTCGTGCCAATCACCATTTTCTTTTTGTGCTGACGGCAATATTCCAGATTGGCGAGCGTAACCTCCGGACGGGTGAAATCCACCAGCACATCGAAATCCAGCTTGTCGAGACTGGTCTGAATGGCGACACCCAGCTTGCCCACACCGGCCAGCTCACCGGCATCGGCACCGACGGCGGTCCCGCCCGGGCGCTCCAGCGCCGCCGCCAGACGCACGCCTTCGGCCTTGGAACAGGCCTCGATCAGTGTGCGGCCCATACGGCCGGCGGCTCCGGTAATCGCGACGTTTATCATGGCGACGCCTTATTCTGGTTTGATTCGATCAGTGAGGATAGATGATTTCACCGGCAACGCCAATACAGGAACAGGCCGGTATGGGCCGTGTTTCGGGTCGCTTGAAAGGGAAAACTTAGAAAGCCTCTGATCAACTCAAAATGTAGCGTGCGCCTGTGCTGTGCATGGATGCGCCGCAGGGGCGGCCGCACCAATCGACAAAGCGGAATTATCCGGCTATTTACCGAATACGCCCTTGAGCTTATCCAGCCAGGAATGTTCGCGGGGGTTATGCCTCTCACCGCCCTCGCGCACAAGGTGGTCGAACTCTTCCAGCAGGCCCTTCTGTTTCGAGGTGAGGTTCACCGGCGTTTCGACGCTGATGCGGCAATAGAGATCGCCGGTGTGACCGGTGCGCACGTTGCGCACGCCCTTGCCGCGCAGGCGGAAAAGTTTTTCGCTCTGCGAGCCGGGCGGCACCTTGACCGAGGCGCGGCCATCGAGCGTCGGCACTTCGAGCTCGCCGCCGAGCACGACCGTGGAAAAGCCCACCGGCATCTCGCAATAGAGATCGTCCTGCTGGCGTTTGAAAATGGGATGCGGCTTCAAGTGCATCTGCACAAACAGGTCGCCCGCCGGCCCGCCGTTTTCGCCGCTTTCGCCTTCGCCCGCCAGACGTATCTGGTCGCCTTCGTCCACGCCGGCAGGGACTTTCACGGACAGCGTCTTGGTCTGTTGCACCCGTCCCTGCCCGTGGCAGGTGGGGCAGGGATCAGTGATGGTCTTGCCGCTGCCGTGACAGTTGGGGCAGGTTTGCTGGACGGAAAAGAATCCCTGTTGCATCCGCACCTGCCCGTGTCCCGCACAGGTGCGGCAGATGGTCGCCGAGGTTCCGCTTTTCGCGCCACTGCCTTTACAGGTATCGCAGGTTTCCATCGCGGGTACGCGAATGCGCACTTCCGTTCCCTTGACCGCGTCTTCGAGCGAGAGTTCGAGGCTGTAGCGCAGATCGGCGCCGCGAAGGTTTTGTGCGCCGCGGGTGCGGCCGCCGAAGATGTCACCGAAGACATCGCCGAAAATATCCGCGAAGTTGCCGCCTCCGGCAGAGTAGAAACCTCCAGCACCGGCACCAGCGGCCGCGGACGGGTCCACGCCGGCGTGACCGAATTGGTCGTAGGCCGCGCGCTTCTGGCCGTCGGAGAGAACCTCGTAGGCTTCCTTGGCTTCCTTGAACTTGGCCTCGGTGGTTTTGTCGTCCGGGTTGCGGTCGGGGTGATGTTTCATGGCGAGACGCCGGTAGGCCTTCTTGATCTCGGCCTCCGAGGCATTACGCTCGACACCCAACACCTGGTAGTAATCCTGTTTCGCCATTTCTGATATCCGTTCCGTGCAATGTCACATTGACGGCCACTACAGCGTTATTGTTTTTTCTGCGTCCCTGCCAGACATGGCAAAGGCACCGTGGCAACCGATGCCGATCGGCCACAGCGCCTTCGCTTTCCAGACAAGCAATCCCTACTTCTTGTCTTTGTCCTTCACTTCCTCGAATTCGGCATCGACCACGTTTTCCTTGTTTTCCTTGGCGCCTGCATGCTTGTCCGCCCCCGGCGCTTCCGCCGTGGCCCCGGCTGTGGCACTGGCCTGGGCATACATCTGCTCGGCCAACTTGTGGGAGGCCTCGGTCAACGCCTCGGTCTTTTTCTGGATCTCGTCCTTGTCATCGCCGCGCGCGACGGCTTCGAGATCCTTGATGGCCGCTTCGATCTTTTCCTTCTCGTCGGCAGCCAGCTTGTCGCCCATCTCCTTCACGGACTTGCGCACACTGTGCAGCAAGCCGTCGGCGTGGTTGCGCGTGTCCGCGAGTTCATGCGCCTTGCGGTCTTCCTCGGCATGGGCCTCAGCGTCCTTGACCATCTGCTGGATTTCCGCCTCGCTCAGGCCCGTACCGGCCTTGATGACGATTTTGTTTTCCTTGTTGGTCGCCTTGTCCTTCGCCGATACGTGCAGAATGCCGTTGGCGTCGATGTCGAACGTGACCTCGACCTGCGGCACGCCGCGCGGTGCGGGCGGAATATCCGAAAGGTCAAAGCGTCCGAGCGATTTGTTGCCCCCGGCCATCTCGCGCTCGCCCTGAAGCACGTGCACCGTTACCGCGGTCTGGCTGTCGTCGGCGGTGGAGAACACCTGCGATGCCTTGGTCGGGATCGTGGTGTTCTTCTGGATCAGCTTGGTCATGACGCCGCCCAGGGTCTCGATACCAAGAGACAGCGGCGTGACATCGAGCAGCAACACGTCCTTCACTTGGCCGCCGAGCACGCCGCCCTGGATCGCCGCGCCGATGGCGACGGCCTCGTCCGGGTTCACGTCCTTGCGTGGCTCCTTGCCGAAGAAATCCTTTACGACCTGTTGCACCTTGGGCATGCGGGTCTGGCCGCCAACCAGGATGATGTCGTTGATGTCGGAGGCCTTGAGACCGGCATCCTTAAGCGCCATCTTGCTTGGCTCAATGGTCTTTTGGATCAGGTCCTCGACCAGGGACTCAAGCTTGGCGCGCGTGATCTTGATATTGAGATGTTTCGGACCACTGGCATCGGCCGTGATGTACGGCAGGTTCACTTCCGTCTGCTGGCTCGAAGACAACTCGATCTTGGCCTTTTCCGCCGCGTCCTTCAGACGCTGCAGCGCCAGCGGGTCCTTGTGCAGATCGACGCCCGCGTCCTTTTTAAATTCGTCCGCGAGATAGTCGATGATACGCTTGTCGAAATCTTCGCCGCCCAGGAAAGTGTCGCCGTTCGTGGACAACACCTCGAACTGGTGCTCGCCATCCACTTCGGCGATTTCAATGATGGAAATATCGAACGTGCCACCGCCCAGATCGTAGACCGCGATCTTGGAATCGCCCGGCTTCTTGTCCATGCCGTAGGCGAGGGCCGCCGCGGTCGGTTCGTTGATGATGCGCTTGACCTCAAGGCCCGCGATGCGTCCGGCATCTTTCGTGGCCTGGCGCTGGGAATCGTTAAAGTAGGCCGGAACGGTGATGACGGCCTCCGTGACTTCCTCGCCCAGGTAATCCTCGGCGGTCTTTTTCATCTTCTGCAGCACGCGCGCGGAAATTTCCTGCGCGGCCATGGCCTTGCCCTTGACCTCAACCCAGGCATCGCCGTTTTTCGCTTTCACGATCTTGTACGGCACCATCTTGATGTCGCGCTGCACCACGTCGTCTTCGTATTTGCGGCCGATCAGGCGCTTAATGGCGTAGAGCGTGTTGGCCGGGTTGGTGATCGCCTGGCGCTTGGCCACCTGACCCGCCAGCACATCGGCGTCATCCGTGTAGGCCACGACGGAAGGCGTGGTGCGATCGCCTTCGCTGTTTTCGATCACGCGTACCTTGTCGCCTTCCATGATCGCGACGCAGGAGTTGGTCGTGCCCAGATCTATACCAATAATTCTTGCCATTGTTCTTGCCTCAAAAGTTTCAGTGAATTCAGGTAATTTGTTTTCAGAATGGGGCTAAATCCCGCGTTTTCAAGCCCCGGCATTGTTATCCACGGCGGGGGGGCGGGCCACCACCACCATGGCCGGCCGCAGCAGCCGGTCGTTCAGCAGAAACCCCTTCTGGACCACGGTCACCACGTGATTGGCGGGCACCTCGGCCGATTCCACGGTACTGATGGCCTGGTGTTTCTCGGGATCGAATTTCTGCCCCTGGGGGTCGACCACCGTGATGCCAAACTTCTGGAAGGTGCTGTCCAGGAGTTTCAGGGTCAGGTCGAGCCCTTCATGCATCTTCTGCACCGCCGGGCTTGAGCCCTCCGGCAATTCCACACCACGGGCAAGCTCCAAGCTGTCACGGACGTTCACGATCTCGGCGGCAAAACGCTCGATGGCGTACTTGCGGGAATTCCCCAACTCGACCTCGGCACGCTTGCGCTGGTTTTCCATGTCGGCGCGGGAACGGAGGAATTTATCCAGATTTTCCAGCGCCTCGGCGCGGACCTGGTCCAACTCCGCCTGTAATTGTTTGATCTCGGGCGCGGGCTCGAGGCCGTGCGGCGACACCGCCTCGGACTCGGGCACAGCGATCTGTTCTTTTATTTCGTCAGCCAAACCGATACCTCCACATCAAAATAAGCGCAATGCCGAAAAAAATGGGGTTAATGTTCCGAACTTTCAAGACGATGGGGGCGCTCACTGGAACTGAGTGCCCCACTCAACAGCCTGGCCGTGATATCAACGATAGAGATCACCTGCTCATAGGGTATCCGGGTCGGCCCGATTACCCCGAGCATACCCACGATCTGTCCATCTACCTGATACGGCGCCGTGACCACGCTGCATTCGGACAGCGCATCGTAACCGGATTCGCTGCCAATAAAGATTTTCACGCCGCCGGCGCGCATGCTGCGGTCGAGCAGGTGCAAGAGGTCGCGTTTGGTGGTAAAGGCATCGAACAGCTTGCGCAGCTTGCGCACATCACCCAGTTCCGGGAAATCCATGAGATTGGATTCGCCGCTCACCACCAGATCGTCCGTCTCTTCTTCCGCATTGAACGCCTGCTGTGCCATATTAACGGCCAGGTTCATGATCCGCTGCATATCGTCACTCGCTTGCTGTATCTCTTTCAACAAGGCGTGTTTGACGTCGCTCAGATAATCCCCGGTGTAGGTTTCATTGAAATAGTTGGCGGCCTGGACCAGCTCCGCCGACGAGTAATCTCGATCGGCCGCGATCACCCGGTTATGCACCTGGCCGTCCTGGGTGACAAGGATCACCAGGATGCGGCGGCTGGAGAGATTAATGAAATCGATCTGTCGGAAGGTGGCCTGCTCCTCGCGCCGCGGCGCCATCACGATGCCGGTAAGTTTGCAGATCTCCGACAGGACATGCGAGGCACTCTCGATCAACTGCTGCGGATTCTGGTGCGAGAGGAATTCCTGCTCAAGCTTGTGGACTTCGCTCATATCGAGCGGTTTAACCCGGAGCATGGTGTCGACAAACATCCGATAGCCCAATTCCGTGGGTATCCGCCCGGCCGAGGTGTGGGGAGAGGAAACCAGACCCAATTCTTCCAGGTCCGCCATCACGTTGCGTATGGTCGCCGGACTCAGATCGATCCCGGTCTGGCGCGCCAGCACGCGCGAACCGACCGGCTGGCCATCGGCGATATACCGTTCGATCAGGGTCTTGAGCAGAACTTCCGCGCGTGCGTTCAGGGACATGGAGAAACCTTGCTTTGGCCCACAATTTTAGCACTCTCCTGGCATGAGTGCCAAGCATGCGTGGCTGCCATAAACGCATGCCACCCCTGTCGAAACCGACCCACCGGCTAAAAATCAAGAACCTCGGGTTTATTTGCCTCCCGGCCAAGAACCAAAAACCCCCGAACCGGACAAAATCGCTGGGGACAATTTTGAACAGCCGAAGGCTGGCCCGAAGGGCGGGATACAGGGAGGCCCCCGTTATCCGGGAAAATACAACCTGTCCCGGATTCCCGCCGGCACGGGAATGACAAACAAACGAATAGTCCGGCCTTACATTAAGATAGAACCTTATCCGGCGCCGAATCGTGGATTGGCCCAAGGTTCCGTGCGTGCTAGCTTAACGCCCTGTTTCCGGAAAAAATGACGTGAAGAAAATAATCAAAACAGTCGGCGTGTTCGGAAAATACCGCGATGATTCTATCGGCGGGCACATTGTCCGGCTGACCAAATTTCTGCAGGAGCGCAAGCTGAGCGTCCTGATGGACGAAGCCACCGCGGACTGGATTGGACAGCCGTTCGGGCCAGGACAGTCACGCGCCGCCATTTGCCGCGAGATCGACCTGGCCATCATTGTCGGCGGCGACGGCACGTTATTGAACGTCGCGCGCGACCTGGCCGCCTGCAACGTTCCCATCATCGGCGTCAATCTTGGCCGGCTTGGTTTCCTGACCGATATCCAGGCCGAACACATGACCGAGGAAATACGCAAGATCCTCGATGGCGACTACCAGACCGAGAAACGACTGCTGCTGCAGGCCGAGGTCATGCGCAAGGGAAAAATCGTGCACACCGCAAATGCATTCAACGACGTGGCCATTGGCAAAGGTGAACTCGCGCGCATGATCGAGTTTGAAACGTTCATTGGCGGCGAATTCGTCAACGACACCCGCGGCGATGGCATCATCGTCGCCAGCCCCACCGGATCCACCGCCTACGCCCTGTCTGCCGGCGGCCCCATCCTGCACCCATCACTGCCGGCGATCGTGATCGTCCCGATCTGTCCGCATACCTTGAGCAACCGGCCCATCGTGGTCGGGGCCGAGAGCATCATTGAAATAGTCATTACCGGCGCCGTCAATCAGCGCGCCCACGTGACCTTCGACGGTCAGGCGACATACTCACTCGAAGATCACGACCGTATCTACGTACGTCGCTCGGAACACGATGTCGAACTGATTCACCCCTCGCGCCGCAGTCACTTCGAGGTGCTGCGTATTAAGCTCGGCTGGGGCGAATCCTACTAACCGGCGGGAACAACATGTTGCAACACCTTTATATCCGTGACTTCGCCATCGTGCATCAGCTTGAACTCGCCTTCGATTCGGGCTTCAGCGTGCTGACCGGAGAAACTGGCGCCGGCAAGTCCATCCTCATTGATGCCCTGGCGCTGGTGCTGGGCGATCGCGCCGACAGCGATGTTATCCGCCACGGTTGCACGCGCGCCGAAGTGACTGCGGACTTCGCGCTCAAACCGTCACACGCCGCCGCCAAGTGGCTTAAGCAACATGAGCTCTTCGACGATCAGGAATGTGTGTTGCGGCGCGTGATCGAAGCCGACAAGCCTTCGCGCGGCTTCATCAACGGCCGACCGGCACCCATTCAGATGTTGCGCGAGCTAGGGGAGCATCTCGTGGACATCCATGGCCAGCACGAACACCAATCGCTGCTGAAGCGCGAGGCTCAGCGTGAGATCCTTGACGGTTACGCGGGACTCACGGACACCGTGCAAAATCTGGCCACCCATTACCAGCAATGGAAATCCCTGGAAGACCGACTGCAAACACTGCGGCACCAGTCCGCTGACCGCGAGGCACGCGTCGAACTGCTGCGCTACCAGGTAAAAGAGCTCGATGCCCTGGTGCTGGAACCCGGCGAGATCCCCGTGCTGGAAGAGGAGCACGCGCGCCTGACCAATGGCGCGGAATTGCTCGAAGGCGTACAGGCCATCGCCCAGAGCGTCTACGACGACGATGAAAACGCAGTGGCGCGGCAATTGGCCCGCGCCGTCAGCAAACTGGATTCCTTGAGCCAATACGATCCCAGACTTGGCGAAATTACCGCGCTATTAAATGAAGCGGCGATTCAGGTCGATGAGGCCGGCAGCCGGCTGCGCCATTATCTGGACAACCTCGAACTGGACCCCGAGCGGTTACAGGCTGTCGAGCGCCGGCTCTCGTCCGTGCACGATCTCTCGCGCAAACACAAGGTCCGCGCCGAGGAGCTGCCGGCCGTACATGAGCGCCTGCGCACGGAACTGAGCGATATCGAGGATCTCGACACCAACCTCGGGAAACTGGAAGAAGACATACATAAGGAACGTGATACTTATCTCAAGGTGGCAAAAGAAGTAACACGCCACCGTGAGACGGCCGCCAAGAAACTCGCCCGTGCCGTGACGAGCGAGATGCAGGAACTGGGCATGACAGGAGGAAACTTTGACGTGGCCCTCGCGCCACTGGCCGACGGAGAAACCAGCGCCCACGGTAACGAGCGGGTCGAATTCCTGGTCAGCGCCAATTCCGGCCAGCCGGCAAAGCCGCTCAACAAGGTCGCCTCGGGCGGCGAGCTGTCGCGCATCAGCCTCGCCTTGCAGGTAGTCATCGCCGGTCTTGGAAGTGTGCCCACGCTGATCTTCGATGAAGTAGATGTCGGCATCGGTGGACGCGTGGCCGAAATCGTGGGGCAAAAGCTGCGCGCCTTGGGAAAATCGCGGCAAGTCCTTTGCATCACCCACCTCGCCCAGGTCGCCGCCCAGGGCGAACGACACCTCGCGGTAAGCAAGCGGGTAGAAGGAAAAATTACCCTGGCCGAAGTCAGGCCGCTCACCGAGCGCGAGCGCACCATGGAAATCGCGCGTATGATTGGCGGCGTGGAAATCAGCAAACAGACCCTCGCCCACGCCAAGGACATGCTCTCCCGTGCCTCAGCCTGATACCACCCACCCCATCGCCAGCACCGCTGCCCGCGTGCGGCCGGCGGCCATCCACGACGTACCCGAAATTCACCATCTTCTCGAAATCTACGCGGCGCAGGGCAATCTGCTGCCGCGCTCGATGAGCGAGATGTACCGGCACCTGCGCGATTTCTTTGTGATCGAAATCAATGGCCGTGTCGCGGCCTGCGCGGCGCTTGAGATCTTTACCGAGAACCTGGGCGAGGTCAGAAGCCTCGTGGTGGCGGATGAGTTCAAAGGGAAAGGTTTCGGACGTCTGTTGGTCGAGCGCGTTGCTGAAGAAGCGCGCACCATCGAACTCAGGCGCCTGATGGCGCTCACCTACGTGGCCCCGTTTTTCCATAAGCTCGGCTTCAAAACCGTGCCCAAGGAGACGCTGCCGGAGAAGGTCTGGGGGATCTGCGTGAAGTGCTACAAATTCAACAATTGCGACGAAACCGCAGTGCTGCTTGAGTTGCGCTGAAACGGCCATAGCTTACATATCCCCGGAATATGCATTAAGCTTATCGCCTGACACGTCAAACTAGGGAATGCGGCAACTGCAGCGGACCATCGTGAAATCCAGATCAAAACTCGCCGGCTACCTCCTTTCTCTGCTGCTGCTCGTGGTGGAAGCGGGCGCCATGGCGCACGAACTGGAGCACCAACTCCAGAAACCGGATGCGCCCTGTACACAGTGTCTTTTCGCTAACCATCTGGGCAAATCACCCGTTACCGTTCCCTACGTGTTCAGTGCGTACGCGCCTGAAACGTATTCCCTGCCGGTATCCCTCCCCGCACCGCGCCGGCATGAAATCACCTCCTACGCAGTGCGTGCCCCTCCGTTTCACTCCGAAATCTAGTCTCTAAAACGACGCGTCCGGCTGCGCCCGCGACGCGCGCCTTGCT
Source organism: Sulfurifustaceae bacterium (assembly GCA_041481225.1). Classification (GTDB taxonomy): domain Bacteria; phylum Pseudomonadota; class Gammaproteobacteria; order Acidiferrobacterales; family Sulfurifustaceae; genus Sulfuricaulis. The sequence continues at coordinate 67,981 of JBGPBL010000003.1, forward strand.
CAGGCAAGGCGTCCATGTACTCGTTGATTTCGGAGAAATATTATGTCGTGTAAAATATTTATCACCGCTGCGGTGTTGGCCATTGCCATGCCGACCGCCACATTCGCGACTTCATCCGACAGTCCATCGGCACAGTTGGAGCCGACCGCCAAGCAGCCAAGCGAACAGCAGCGCCTGCATTCGCTCGAAGAACGCGTACAGCAACTGGAGTCCGCACCCCCTGCGCCAGCTCCCGCACCAGCCGCTACGGTTAACAGCTTCAACCCCGCCATCTCACTGATCCTTTCGGGCCTGTACACCAACCTCTCGCAGAACCCGGCGAACTACCGCATTACCGGTTTTCCGGTGCCATCCAGTGTGGGGGTCGGTCCAAGCCAGCGCGGTTTCAGTCTTAGCGAAAGTGAACTTGGTATCTACGCCAACATCGATCCCTATTTTTACGGTGGATTGAATTACTCGATACACCCGGATGATACCGCCTCGGCGGAAGAAGCCTTCATCCAAACGATCGCGCTGTCGCAAGGATTTACCGTCAAAGCCGGGCGGTTCTTCTCCGGCATCGGCTATCTGAACTCGCAGCACGCGCACGTCTGGGATTTTGTCGATGCTCCCCTTGCTTACCAGGCATTCCTCGGCACACAGTTCGGTGACGACGCGGTGCAGGTCAAATGGCTGGCGCCGACCGAGACTTTTCTTGAGCTTGGCGCGGAATTCGGTCGGGGGCGACCTTTCCCCGGAACCAACCGCGACAAGAACGGCTCCGGCGCCGGTACGGTGTACGCGCATGTCGGTGGTGATGTCGGCGTGAGTCAGAGCTGGCGTGCGGGTCTCTCCGCGCTCGGCACCTCGCCGCAGAATCGCATGTTTTCCGACACCAGTGTTGATGGGCGCACCGTAACCAACGCCTTCAGCGGCGACAGCCGTATCTGGATTGCCGACTTTGTGTGGAAATATGCGCCGAACGGAAATTCGACCTACACCAACTTCAAACTACAGGCGGAGTATCTGCGCCGGCACGACGACGGCAACCTCAGCTACGACACCGGCCCCGGTGGGACCAACAGCACGGCGCCGTACGATGCCAAACAATCCGGCTGGTATCTGCAGGGCGTCTATCAGTTCATGCCGTATTGGCGAGCCGGACTGCGCACCGAGCAGCTCGATCACGGTACCGTCGACTACTCATCCAACAACGCCAATCTGCCGCGATCCAATTACAATCCGTCCAAGAACAGCGTGATGGTGGACTACAACCTCAGCGAATTCAGCTCATCCGCCTGCAATTCGCTCAAGACAAGTCACACCAGGGCGTTACCGACAATCAGGCGTTTGTGCAGTACCAAATGAGCCTCGGCGCCCACGGCGCCCACCAATTCTGATTTTTAGGAGCACCAACCATGAAAAAATTTCTTAGTGCATTATTCGCCGTTGCGGCGCTCGCCTTTGCCCAACACGTGGCCGCGCTCGATATCTTCGCCTGCGAACCCGAATGGGGCGCGCTGGCGCAGGAACTTGGCGGTGATCGCGTCTCAATCTATGTAGCCACCAACGCGTTACAGGATCCGCACCGGATTCAAGCCAAGCCGAGCCTGCTCGCGCGGGCACGGCGAGCGCAACTGGTGGTGTGCACGGGCGCTGAGCTTGAGATCGGTTGGTTGCCGGTGGTATTGCGCCAATCGGGTAACAGTGACGTTCAACCCGACAAGCCCGGCTACTTCGAAGCCGCAAATTACGTGCAGCGGCTGGAGATCCCAACACGCCTCGATCGCGCCGAAGGCGATGTGCATCCGGGAGGCAACCCACATATCCAGACCGATCCACACAATATCGGTCACGTCGCCACCGCGCTGGCCCAGCGCATGGCCGAGCTCGATCTGGCGAGTGCATCTTATTATCAGGCACGCTACCAGAACTTCGCGAAACGCTGGGATGCGGCAATCCAGCGGTGGGAAAAGGAGGCGGCGCCGCTCAGGGGTATCGCCATCGTCGCCCATCACAAAAGCTGGGCTTACCTCTATCGCTGGCTCGGGGTACGCGAGATCGCCGAGCTCGAGCCCAAGCCCAGCGTCGAGCCGACGGCCGCACACCTCGAAGAGGTTCTCGCACAGCTCAAGCGCGAGCCGGCGCGCATGATCATCCACTCGGCCTACGAGGATTCACGCGCCTCAGAATGGCTCGCCGAGCGCGCCAAGATACCCGCCGTCGCCCTGCCATTCACCGTGGGTGGTACTGACAAAGCCAAAGACCTCTTCGGTCTTTACGACGACACCGTGCAACGGCTGCTGGGTGCATTGAAATGAGTTTTGATGCCCTTGATCTCAGTATTCTCGGCCCCGCGTTTTGTGCCGGTCTGCTGGTGCTCGCCACCCACGTGCCAATGGGTCAGCAAGTGCTCGCGCGCGGCATCGTATTCATTGATCTCGCCATCGCGCAGATCGCCGGCCTCGGTGTGATCGCCGCCGACGGCATGGGCTGGGAACCGCAGGGTTTCGCCGTTCAGATCGCGGCCGTCAGCGCCGCGCTCGTGGGTGCGCTGGTATTGACGCTCACGGAAAAGCGCTGGCCCGATGTTCAGGAGGCGTTGATCGGTGTGCTGTTCGTGCTTGCCGCCTGCGCCGGCATTCTCTTGCTGGCGAACAATCCACATGGCGGTGAACACCTCAAAGATCTGCTGGTGGGTCAGATTCTGTGGGTGAGTTATGGCCAGCTGCTTCCCGTAGCACTGCTGACCGCCGTTATCCTTACCCTCTGGTTTGGCGCCGGCAAACGCCTGGGGCGTATCGGCTTTTATGCGATGTTCGCGCTCGCGGTGACGGCGTCAGTGCAACTCGTCGGCGTGTACCTCGTGTTTGCCAGCCTGATCATCCCGGCACTCGCGAGCCGCTTTCACCAAGCGCGGCGGCGGCTCGTCGTGGGCTATGTCGTCGGTGTACTGGGTTACGCCATCGGACTGGCACTGTCGGCCGTGCTCGATCTGCCCTCCGGGGCGGTGGTGGTGTGGACCTTGGCGGCCTGCGGGATTATTTTTACCTGGGGAAAAACCAGCGCGGTGAAACATCGCTGATCGGACTGCGGTGCACGGACATATACCCTCACCCCTTACCCTCTCCCGCTATCGCGGGAGAGGGGGAGTTGGTGAGAATCTCATTATTTCTTAGAGCACTTGCCGTGCTTCTTCATGCCTTCGCACACGCCGTACAAATAGAGGGCATGATCGTCTACGTGAAATCCCGCCTTCTCCGCGATCTTGCGCTGGCGTTCCTCGATGGCGGCATCGTAAAACTCGAACACCTGCCCACACTCCACGCATACCATATGGTCGTGGTGGTTGCCCTGATTGATCTCAAATACCGAACGCCCGCCCTCAAAATTGTGCCGAATCACCAGACCGGCGCTTTCAAACTGAGTCAGCACGCGATACACCGTCGCTAACCCTACCTCCTCGCCCATGTTCAGGAGCTCTTTATAGACCTCCTCGGCGGTCATGTGCGGGTGACGGGCCGCTTCCAGGATGTTCAGAATCTTCAGGCGCGGGAGCGTGGCCTTAAGTCCGGCTTTCTTGAGATCTGAACCGCTGGCGTCGGCATTGCGCATGGAGGTCATTCTGTCATCCTGTAAGAGGTCTACCGGGTATACCCGGTAAACCATTCCGGGTTATCATGGCGCCAGTGTAAATCACCCGTCCGATAAATCCAAAATGCGCTACGCTTTTGTCATAACGGCAGTCTTGGCAGCCGTGTTCTTCACCGGTTGCCTTTCGGTCTATAAGGTTGAAATTCAACAGGGCAACGTCGTCACGCAGGAAATGATCGACAAGCTCAGGCCCGGCATGACCCACAGCCAGGTACGTTACGTCCTGGGTACGCCGCTGATCACGGATACCTTCCACCAGAACCGCTGGGACTATTACTACTATCTCAGAAAATCCGGCGACAAAACGGGAGAGTCCCAGCGTCTCACCGTCATCTTCAAGAATGATTCAATGGTCTCGATACAAGGCGATACCAAGGTCAAGTCGGACAAAGCCCCGGCCGACGAATCCGGCAAACAAGCCCCGGTGGCGGAACGTCATGCACCAGCCTCTACCGAGGGCGCCACGGTGAATTCAGGCCCGGCGCCCGCACCACTCACGCTATAAACGGCGGGTCCGCCGGCGTCGCGCCTCTTTGGGATCGGCAATTAGGGAACGATAAATCTCAATCCGGTCATTGTCGTGCACCCTGTCCCCCAAGCGGGCGACTTCACCGAAAATCCCGACGCTGGCGTGCCTCAGATCGATCCCGGGGAAATGCGCAAGAATCCCCGACTGTTGAATCACCTCTTCGACCGTGGCCGTCGCGGGCACACGCAGCGCGATAACCGTCTGTTGTGGCGGCGTGGCATACGCCACCTCGACACGCACCGAACCCGCTTCACTCATGCCGGCTTCCCGTATAACGCCACGGCGCGTTGATGGAAACAGTCGACAAGTTGATTGGCGATATTGGTGAATACCGGCGTGAGCACCACACCCACCACCCGGTTTGCCACCTCAAATTCAAGATCGAGTGAAATCTTGCAGGCTTCATCATCCAGGGCATCGAACCGCCAGAAACCTTGCAAATACTTGAAGGGGCCTTCGAGCAAGCGCATCTCGATTATCTTGTCGCTCTGCATCAGGTTGCGCGTGGAAAAGGTTTTGTGAACGCCGCTGTAGGCGATATCGATGGCAGCAATAACCTCATCGCCCTGCGCCGACACCACGCGCGCGCCACTGCACCATGGAAGGAAGTCCGAATAGGAAGGGATATCCGCCACCAGCGTAAACATCCGATGCGCGCTGTAAGGCACCAAGGCCGAACGATTAATGGAGGTCATGCGAACAGCAGTGGAAGGCTGATGAGCACAATGACAAGCAACACCGGAATCACCACCCGCATCAGCCATAACCACGCATCGTGCAGGCAGGGCGAATGCAGCGCCAGTTCACCGCGCGTCGTGTCGGGCTTGAGCGCCCAACCCGCAAACAGAGCAATCAGGATGCCCGAAAGCGGCAACAACACCTGGGCCGTCACCGCCTGCAGGATGTCAAAGAAACCAAGTTTTTTCACGACCCCGAGCAGCTTGAACGAAAACGCCCAACTGCTGAACGAGAGCATGGAAACCAGTCCCAGGACCCAGGCCGCGATGCCGCATACCAGCGCCGACTTCAGCGCCCCCATGGCGAAGCGTTCACCAAACCATGCCATCACCGGCTCCGCCAAGGCGATTGCCGAGGCCCAGGCAACCGTGACCAGCAGGGCAAAAAACACCGTCACGAAGAACTGGCCATACGGGAGATGGTCGAAAGCCAGCGGCAATGACTGGAACACGAGAGTCGGTCCGGAGGTCAGTTCAACGCCACCGGCGAACAACACGGAAAAAATGACCAGCGAGGCAACAATGCCCACCAGCGTATCGACACCGACGACATACAGCGACAAGCGAGGGATATGTGTCCCGCTTCCCAGATAGGCGCCGTACATCAACATGGCACCCGCCCCCAGCCCCAGACTGAAAAAAGCATGACCCATCGCTGAAAGCACACCGAGCCCGGAAAGTTTAGTGAAATCCGGCATGAACAAAAGTCCGGCGGCGCGCGCGAAACTATCGGTCGTCGCGGCGTAGATCAGCAGAATCGCCAGCAACGCGGCAAGCAGTGGCATGGCATAGCGGATCACCTTCTCGACCCCGTGGCGCACACCGCGTCCCGCCGTAATCATGGTCATGGTCATGAAAAACGTATGCCAGAACAACTGTTTCTCGGGATCCTTCACCAGCTGCGCGAACTGGCCATTCATGCCATCCGCGGTCAGGCCGATGAAAACCCCGGACGCAGAGCGCAGGGTATAGGCGATGGTCCAGCCGGCGATCACGCTCAGGTAGGAAAGAATCAGGAAGACGCTGAGCACCCCCATCCACCCGACCAGGGCCCACTTGGGGTCCGCGCGCACACGCGTGGCCAGATCGCGGAAAACACCGATCGGTGACCCGCGGCCCATGCGCCCCAGCATCAGCTCGGTCATCATCAGGGGCAAGCCGATCAGCAGCACGCACAACAGATAAACGATCAGGAAAGCGCCACCGCCGAATTGGGCCACCAGAGAAGGAAACTGCCAGAAATTGTTAAAACCGATCGCCGCGCCGCTGGCCGCGAGGACAAACATCCATGGACTCGACCAGCGCTCGTGCACGGGCTTGCGCACGGCGCGCGCCGACTCCATGCGTGCAGAGGACCTGTGGGATGTTGGAGTCATTTTCGAATGCAGCGCGGATTGTCCCGGATCAACCTGGTGTTTTCATGGCCCTGACGTGAATGTGGCACAGATGACCCCAAGCGTCCACCCAACGAGTCGGATTATGGCGGCTCCCGGTTTCATTCATATATAATAGAGTAGATCATCGAACAGACGGTGCATTCCGGGTTAAGATGATGTCCGGACGAAACGAAACCGACCCCCTGCCCGATGAGCAAGAAAAAAAACGACAACCCCAACCCCGCGATTGCCCAGAATCGCAAGGCCTGGCACGACTATTTTATCGAAGAGAAATTCGAGGCCGGGCTCGTCTTGCAGGGCTGGGAAGTCAAATGTCTGCGCGCCGGCCGCGCACAACTGAAGGAAGGCTATGTCGTGATCAACAGCGGCGAGGCATTTCTCATCGGCGCACATTTCTCCCCGCTCACGTCCACCTCGACCCATATAACGGCCAACCCGGTGCGTTCACGCAAACTGCTGTTGCATGCCGAGGAAATCAACAAACTGATCGGCGCCGTCGAGCGTAAAGGTTATACGCTGGTGCCGCTGCGGCTTTACTGGAAACACGGGCGGGCCAAGCTCGAAATTGGCCTTGCCAAGGGAAAACAGGCGCACGACAAGCGCGCCGACATCAAGAAGCGCGAATCTGACCGGGAAATACAGCGGGTGCTGAAAACCCGCTGATGGGCAGTGACCTGCCCTGCGTCAATGGTTGACACAATCCGGCGTTTGGTTATCGCAGCGTCGTGTGGAAGCGCCTGAAACTGACGAGTACGGAAACCACCGCCATCACGACCAACACCCCCACGTGCAATGCCACGAAATCGAGTTCGCCGCCCTTGAGTAGAATGTTGCGTAGCAGCGCGAGAAAATGCGACAGCGGATCGGCGTAGGAAACCCATTTCATGATCAGCGGCATGTTCTCGAGCGGAAACATGAGCCCCGAGAGCAGGATCGCCGGAAACAGGAACAGAAACCCCCCGAGCATGGACTGCTGCTGGTTCTGCGCAAATGTGGAGATTAATGTCCCGATGGCGACCGCGGTACAGACGAACGCGAACGACGCGATCAGCAGCACCAGCAACGAACCGCGCATTGGCACGCCGAATCCGAACACCGCCACCGCCAGAATCAGGGGTACGGAGGCCATGCCGAGCACCACGTAAGGTATGGTCTTGCCGTAAATTACCTCCGACGCCGAGACCGGCGCCGAAATCAGCATCTCGAACGTGCCCAGTTCCTTTTCCCGCGTAATCGACATGCTGGTCAGAACGAGCGAGGTCATGCACAGTAGGATGCACATGACGCCCGGTACCATAAAATACGAGGTTTGGAGCGTGGGGTTATACAGCACCCGTACATCGAACTGGACCGGCAGATCGGGCGGCTTGATCTTGAGATCGTCCTGGATGACGCGGTTCGTGATGTTCTTCAGATAACCCTCGACGGATTGCGCCTGGATCACGTTCGTGGCGTTGACCAGCAGTTGCAGATCGGTCTTGCCGCGCCCGAGCGCCCGCGTGAGCCCGCCCGGGGGCGGTATCAGCGCGGCGTCGATCTTACCGGCGCGCAGCAGTTCGAAGGGGTCTGCGTTGCGTCCTTCGGCGGACGGCAGGAACCACTTGCTCGCCACGGCGTGCTCATAGACGTGCTGCAGGACCGTGTCGTGCGAATCAGGCTGCGCCCACAGCCGGATGTTCTTGACGTCGTTCGAGAGCGCGATCCCGAACAACGTGAGCTGGATTATGGGGGCGACGAACAACAGCATACGCATACGCGGGTCGCGCAGTGCCTGCTTGAATTCCTTGCGCAGAAAACCGCGAAGCGTGGGGTTCATGGCTCGAGGTCCTTCTTGAACTTGCGGGTCGCAAGTCCGACCATGATGACACACAGGATGCCGAGCGCCGCGAACGCCGTGGCCATCTCCGGTAGTGTCGCGCCCTTGAGATAGGACTCGCGGGTGATGACGATGAACCAGCGTGCCGGCAGGATCATAGTGAAATACTGGAAAAACGCCGGCATGCTCTCGATGGGGAAGATAAAACCGGAAAGCAGTTGCGCCGGGACCAGTCCAGTGATGACCGCGACTTGCATTGCGATCAGCTGATTGCGAATAACCACGGAGATCAGCAACCCCTGCGCCAGGCACGTGGCAAGGAACAGCACGCAACCGGCGCCAAACGTGATCAGGCTCCCCTGGAACGGAACGCCGAAGACGGTGCGCGACATGATGTAAATGAATACGACCGCCGCCATGCCGAGCACCGCGTAAGGTGCAAGCTTGCCCGCAATGATCTCGAGCGGCTCGACCGGCGTGGACAGCAACAGCTCCATGGAGCCATTTTCCCATTCACGCGCCACCGTCAGTGCCGTGAGCAGAACCGAAAGAATCGCCATGACCGCCACTCCCAGGCCCGGAACCGCGAACCAGCGGCTATTGAGTTCGGGATTGAAGAGGAAGCGCGTCTTAATATCGACCAGCTCGGGAGGATCGAACTCGCCGATGCGGCGCGAGGCAATGGTCTGAATCGCTCCGAGATAGCCGAGGATCGGGCCCACGGTCGAGTTGTCGGAGCCGTCGAGCAACACCTGCGCGTGCGCCGTGCGGCCGGCGTAGAGGTCTTTCTGGAAATCACCTGGAACAATAAGCGCCGCGCGATCGTGATCGCCCGTCAGCGCACGCTGTGCAGCGTCTGGCGACGCCACATGATCGATGATGAAATAGCCGGAACTGCTGAACGCGTCGGCAAGCTGGCGCGACGAGCGGCTCTGGTCCGCGTCGAACATCGCGACATGGATGTTCTTCACGTTGAACTCGATCGCAAACCCGAACACGAATACCATGAACACTGGTAGCCCGAGCGACATCATGAGCGTGAACGGATCGCGCTGGATGTGATACACCTCCTTGCGCGCAACCGCGGCGGCCCGGCTCCAGCGGAAACTCATGGGTTCGCTCCCTCCACGATCCGGATGAACACGTCCTCGAGCGTCGGCACGATCTCGCGGACATGAAAGTCCCGGTCGAGCCGGGATTTCAGCTGCGCCGCCGCCGGTGTGTCGCTGAACGCGGCGTGAAATCGGAGCCCATACGGCTCGAAGTATTCGATCCCGGGGTCGCGGCGCAGTTCCTGAAGACGCGCATAATCGGCCTTACCGCGCGGGTCGAGCTCGTACAGCTGCCCTGGGAAAACCGCCTTTTTGAGCTGCGTTGGCGTGTCGAGTGCAACGATCCGCCCGGTGCGCATCAGCGCGATGCGGTCGCATTGCTCGGCCTCGTCCATGTAATGCGTGGTCACGAAGATCGTCTTGTCCTGCGCCGCAAGGTCGCGGATCAGCGCCCAGAAGCGCGCTCGCGCCGCCGGCGTCACGCCCGCGGTGGGCTCGTCGAGAAACACGATTTCGGGATCGTGCAGCATCGAGGCCGCCAGCGAGACCTGCTGCTTGATGCCGCCGGGCAGGTCCTTGACGAACGAGTCCAGCGGCCGCTGGAATGAAATGAAATGCAGGATGAAATCACGGCGCTTCAGGAAGGTCTCGCGGTCGAGCTTGCGCAGGCTCGCGATGAACGCGAGGTTCTCCTCGACGGTGAGATCGTTATACAGGGTGAACTTCTGCGACATGTACCCCACCTTGCGCTTGATAGCCATCTCGCCGGTGTCGAACCTGACGCCGCCGACCGTTACTTCCCCCGAAGTTGGCGGCAACAGCCCGCACAGCACTCGGATCGTCGTGGTCTTACCTGCACCATTGGCACCGAGGAACCCGAAGACCTCCCCGCGCTTCACCGTGAAGCTGATGTCGTCCACCGCCGTGAAGTCGCCGAACTTCACCGTGAGGTTCGATACCGCGACGGCCGGCTCGCCGTTCACGATGCGGCCTCCGCGTGCTTGAGGAACAGCTCGTCGAACGTGCGCACGTGTTCGCGCGCGAGCAGCGCGCGTGGTTCGCCTTCGGCGACCGCCCGGCCCGATTCCAGCAGGTGCACCACGGAGCAACGCTCGGCTTCGTCCATGTACGCGGTCGCCACCAGGATCAGGATTTTCCGGTCGGCCAGGCGATACAGCAACTCCCAAAACTCGCGCCGGCTGATCGGATCGACGCCGTTGGTGGGCTCGTCCAGCAACATGATCTCGGGGGAGCGCAACAACGCGCACATGAGACCCAGTTTCTTGTACATCCCGCCCGACAGTTGCGCGGCGGCGCGATCCACGAACGGACCCAGACGGGTGATGTCAAGCAATTCCTGGCGCCGCTCCCGGAATTCGTCCGGCGGAATCTGGTAAAGCGAGCGGAAGAATTCCAGATGCTCGTCAATGGAGAGATCCGGATACAGGCTCTGCTGCTGCGGCATGTAGGCTATGTGCGAACGCACCATCTCGAATTCGAGCGGTGCGCCGTCATCCCGGTATTCGACGCTTCCCGCGTCGGGCCGGAGCAACCCGAGCAAGGTCCGCATGAGCGTGGTCTTGCCCGCGCCTTCGGGGCCAATGATGCCATGCATCTTGCCTTCCACGAACTCTAGCGAGACGCCCGCGAGGGCCTGGTTCGGCCCGAGCTTCTTCCTCACCTCATTGACGCGTATGGAGAATCGACCGGTCATCGCTTTTCGTTCGGCAATTCAACTTCGATAGTCATGCCGGGCTTGAGGATTTCTTCACTATTGGTGTCGCGAAAACTCACCTTGACGCCAAAGACGAGGCGTTCCCGCTCGGCCTGGGTCTGGACGTTTTTCGGCGTGAACTCAGCCTCGTCATTGATCTTCAGGATAGTGCCGTCGAACTCGCGGTTGCCGAGCTCCGGCAGATATCCCTTGAGTTTCATCCCCGGCGAGAGCTGCGCGACCTTGGGCTGCGGGACGTAGATATACACCCAGATGTCGCGGATGTTGGCGAGCGTGACGATCTTGGTCCCCGGCACCACCCACTCCCCGGGTTCGTGATAGCGGCTTAATATCTTGCCGTCGATCGGCGATGCGATGGAACACCACGAGAGCCGAACATCGGCGTCGTCCCTGTGGTTGCGCACCTGATCCATGGTTTCGGCGCTGACGGAACCGATTTTCGAGAGCTTGTGGCTGCGGTCGTAGTTCTCGTGCGCCAGGCGCGCGGCGATCTTGTAGTCCTCGCACGCGAGGGTAACGAGTGTTTCACCCTCCTTGACCCGGTCTCCCTCGTGTACCTGAACTTGTTCGATGGCGGCGGCCACGCGCGCCGACAGGTCGACCTTGGTTGCCTCCAGCGTGCCGGCGTAACGAAACGGTTTTTCCAGAATAAAGAACGTCGTGGCGGCGGCGCCGATCATGATGGCAGCGATGGCGGGGATAAGCACTTTCCTGGGAGGTTTTTTCATTGGTCGTCTTTCCTTTGTGTCGGTGCGGCAGCGTCGACAGGCGCCGGGCGGTTCCACCAACCGCCGCCGAGCGCCTGGAACAACGCCGCGGTATCCGCGTAGCGTAGGGCTTGAAACTGAACCAGACTGATGCGTGCCTGCTGATACTGATGCTGGGCATTGAGCAGAGAGAGATAATTCGCAGCCCCGAGCAAGAACTCCTTGTGCGTCAAATCGAGCGTATCGCGCGCAACCACGTCGGCCTCGGTCTGCGCCTTGAGCGTGCGTGCGTCCACGTCGAGTGCACGCAGCGCGTCAGCCACGTTCTGAAACGCGTGCAACACGGTGTCGCGATACTGCGCGGTGGCCTGATCGTAGGCCGCGATCGCGGCCCGCCTCCGGGCTGTGAGCTCACCCCCGTGAAACAACGGCTGCAACAGTGACGCGCCCACGTTCCAGATGCTGGTGGTGGGACCGAACAAGTTGGCCGAACTGTTTGCCTCCCAACCATAGCTACCGGAGAGCGTGATCCGCGGATAGAGGTTGGCGGTGGCGACGCCGACCTGCGCGCTCGCCTGGTGCAACAACGCCTCAGCGGCTCGGATATCCGGTCGCTGCCGGACCAGCGCGGACGGCAGGCTCACCGGGAGTTGCTGCGGCAACTCCAGCGTCTCCAGCGTGAATTCAGGCAGGTCGGCCTCGCTCGGCAGCTTGCCTGTCAGCACCGCCAAAAGGTGGCGCGTCTGCGCCAGCTCCTTTTCCAGCGGCAGCAACGTGGCGCGGACCTGCACCAGCTGGGCGCGCTGGGCAAGCACGTCGGTGCGCCTTGCCCCGCCCAATTTGAACTGGGTCTCCGTGATATCGAGTTCATTCTGCTGCAACGCCTCGATCTCATGGAACGCCTGCATCTGTGCACGTAGCGAGGCTTCGCTGATGGCGGTGGTGACGATATTGGCGGTGAGAGCGAGATGCGCGCCTTCAAGCTGGAAGCTCTGGTAGTCGACCTGCGCGCGCATCGCTTCGAGCTCGCGGCGCCAGCCGCCACCGACGTCGAAGGTATAGGTCACCCCGACCGACGCGTTGTAGAGATTGAAATCCGTGGACGGCGCATTTGACTGACCGATCGCCGCCGGCGAAAACCGTTGACGCTGCGCGGAAAGCTTCGCGTCCACGCTCGGCGACACAGCGCCGACTTCGGCGCGCAGGTTTTCCTGCGCCTGGCGCAATTTTGCCTGCGCCGCCGCGAGCGACGGGCTGTCCGCCAACGCCTGGCGGATCAGACGATCGAGCGGTTCGGAATGGAACAGTGTCCACCACTGGGCCGGGATATCCCCTCCCGCCATGAAACGTTGCGCCGTTCCGGCGCGACCCGGGGTCGTCACGGTTTCCTCCGGCAGCACCGTTGAGGTATAGGAATTCGTCTTTGGAGCATCCAATTCGCGGAAATCAGGACCGACTGCGCATCCGGCGACGGCCGCCGCGATCAAAGCTGGCGCGACCATTATTCCGGATCTGGTAAGGCAATTCATATTATTCATATTCGATGCCCATGCCACGTTATATGAAACTCATCGATATGCGTTACGGGAATGTTTGTGCCCGGCACCCTCGTAGAACAGGCGCGTGGTGTGATCGACGAGACGCCGCGTGAAGGCATTCGTCATCCGTATGCCGAACACTTTCTCCGCCACCGGCAACGCGATGAACGGGAACAGCGCCATGCTCATGAACGATAGCGCCCCCAGAGTCGGATCAAGGTCCTTGCGCACCCGGCCGTTCGCCATTTCTCGCTCCAGCAGCTGCGGCACCCGCCCGCCGCCCTTGGCGGCGAATTCGCGAATGAACAGCTCGCGAAACGGCCCTTCCTCGGCCAGCACCTCGCGCACGATCAGCCGCGCCACCCACGGTTCGTGTGCCAGCATCGTCATCACCGCTTCGAGGGCGTCGTGGATCGATGTCTGCGATTCGCGACCGCCGCGATCCATGAGTTCCTGGACTTTCTGCAGCACCGGGGCGAAGGTTTCCTGCAGCATCGCCCGGTAGAGCCCGTCCTTGTCGCTGAAGTGATAATGGATCATGGCCGGATTCACCCGCGCCGCGGCCGCGATCTCACGCACGGAAGTGGCCTTGAAGTCGCGCTTCGCAAACAGCTCACGCGCTGCCTTGAGTAACGCGGTGCGAATGGCCTCTGTGTGCGCCACCCCGCCCGGCCGTCCGGGACGGCGGCGCTTGGCCGGTTTGCGGGTGGATTTTGGAGCAACCCGTGTCATGACCATAATTAAACGGCTGTTTAATTTTTGTGTCAAGCCGGCTCATCGTGCACGACACGGCCGCTGGCGGGTGAGCTGAAGAAATGCCGACGATTCCGTCGACTTGTTGAAATTGCATGTCCCCACCCCCATTTAATGGGACGTCCCGTTGCAGTTGAGATATACTGTGTCGGTGATCTGGGGGTGACTTGGTTTCGACGTGGGTCACGAAACCTCTGGGGCATGCCGAGGTGCAGAGTTCCTCGTAAATCCAGCTGCAAATTATAGTTGCCAACAACGACAACTACGCCTTAGCGGCTTAATCCCCGCTAACCTTTCACCTACGTTTCGCCTGTGGGCCGGGATTGAAAGGTCGATCACACAGGATCGCGTCGGTTCGTGCCTGTTGGCCCGGCGCTAAATCAATAGCAGGCTCAGCTCAGCGATGGTCCTGTCTGCCGGAGCACGCTGAGTCAAATCAAAGACAGACTACGCATGTAGAACCATAGATGTAGGGCTTGCGGACGCGGGTTCGATTAACACAATGGTCGCCTCTGCTCGCAAGAGCGGAGTGAAAACGGGGCTCACATCGGCGAACCCTGACGCCGTTTCGGAAGAAACGGCATGGCAACGCCGAGGGGTGGAGAAGGGCCAACCTTCCCTGCCCTGTAGAGACTCATAGGCTTACTGATGAGTTAAGGCTTTAACGACTCAGGAGCAGGCACTAGGGTTCGCTGAGATACCTCATCCCCTCTCCCTCCGATGGAGGGGTGGGGTGAGGGGATGCGAATAACACGCCCCGCATCCGATACGTAATCGGATGAAGGCATAGTCCAGGCCGCATCGAAAGATGCGGGTCAACTGTCCCGCCACCTCCACCAGTAAAAGCCCCTGACCGGTTCCGGTCAGGGGCTTTGTTTTGTATAGTGGCTGAAATAAAACACCAGCGGCAAGCGATAGCGAACTACAAGAAGGTTAAGAAACTCTCGCGCGAAGATGCAGCGTACATCGCCGGTATAATTGATGGCGAAGGCACCATTTCACTGACCCGAAAACACCGTGGTGAACATTGGCAACTTGTCATCAGCATCAGCAACACTGAACTGCCATTGCTGAAATATGTGAAGAAAGCGATAGGCGCCGGACGCATTACCAATAAACGAACCTACCAGTCCCATCACACACCCAGTGTCACCTACGCCATCAGCAACCGGCAGGCGCTCACCGTGCTTGAACAGGTCCGGCCCTACCTCAGGACATACAAAGCCAAGCGTGCGGAGTTGATCCTGCGCAGCTATATCCGCCTGACTCCCAGAAACGGGAAATATACTCAGGCACAGCTGAATGAACGCGATATTTTTATCGAGAAATTCCTGCGCTTAAATCCGCGGCGGCAACCACTTGCGACAGGGTCAAGCCAACAGCCATGAGGCTATTCTGAACGGCGTCCCTTTACAGCCGTGGTGACCCACCCAGGGACCGGGGTGGTGAATTCCTTGCGTATTCCTGCCGCTTCCATGGCCTGAACTTCAAAACCGACGGACGCCAATGTGACACGTACATAATCTGCATCATGACTGTAGCGGCCGCTTGGATTAATACGATAATTGCAATGGGCCGTTGGGTCGCTAGTCTGCTCAAGAGTGAAGATGAGCAGACCGCCTGTTCGTAGAGCACCATAAGTCGCCGCGAATACCTCATCCAATGTTCCGAAGTAAATAAGCGTGTCGGCGATGACGATAACATCAAACGACCCGGCATGATCCCACAGAAATTGGGTCAGTTCCGCCTTGTGGAGTTCGTTGTAAACACCGCGTTGCCGTGCCACTTCCAGCATTTTGGATGAGAGGTCTACCCCAATCAGGTGGCGGGTGAATGGTGCGATTCGAGGCCCGCACAAACCCGTGCCACATCCGGCGTCGAGCCCGTCCAGTTTTTTTTCTGGCGCAAGGACCCTGGCAAGCGCCTGTCCGATGAGATCCGGGCCATTGTAGGACAGATCCTCGACGAGCTTGTCATCGAAATTGTTTGCGTATTTATCGAAGGTTTCTTCAATATAGGCATCCGCGGCACGCGCCGGGACGTTCACGCCTGAACAGGCGGCGTACAGATGCATCGCCGTGGTGTTCCCCGGTTCCTCGAGAAGCCATTGGCGATAGATTTCCGCTGCTTCTGAAATCCGGCCAAGTTTGTTGTACGCAACACCTAACATGTGTTTAGGCTTTCCCTCGCGGGGCCCAAGCACAAAGGCCCGGCAATAATATTCAGCCGCGTCGTTTTCTTTCCCTTGTGCCGAGAATAGGGCAGCCAAATTATTAAGTGCGTGCACAAATTCTGGGTTGAGAGAAATCGATTGCTGAAAGGCCGCGCAAGCTTCCTCGAGTTGACCACACCGTTGAAGAACGGCACCCAGATTGTTCCACACGTTGGCATCGGAGGGTTCAAGCGCAATGGATCGCGAGAATGCCTCAGTTGCTCCGGCGAAATCGCCGCGTTCCACAAGCACGTTACCCAAATCGTTGAACCAATCTGGCTGCTGTGGTGAGAGTTCACTTGACCGTTTGATCATGTCCAGGGCGACGTCACTTCGCTCGCGCTGGTGTAGAAGTATTCCAAGAAAGTGTAAAACGGCAGGCTCATCCGGGATGATAGTGAGAATCTGGTTGTAGATATCCTCCGCCTCTTCCAGACGGCCATTGACTTGCATGCCAATGGCATAGTCGAGGAGTTCTGCCAGGACAGGTGGATTATTTGTCGGATTGCTGTGTTCCATGAGTTTCCTTTCTCATTCCCATCAAGCATATTTCGGCGTGCATCCAGCACACGGCAAATGCCATCCAGATCGTTGTTGTCAGTATAATCAGGGGTTGGTTGTGATGGCGATATTTGTTTGCACCGTCGTCGCTTGTTGCTGTACCGCGTCCCAATCACCAGAAAACCTGTCTTGCCCCATCTAACAGTTGGCAATGGGGCGAGGAAGCGATTTTATAACTTCCACCAGGCAGCTTGAGTTTGTTTTGCCAGAACTCTTCGTTTTGGTTGATTTAGATTAAGTGTAAGAGAAGACATGAATTCACCTGAGACAAAATCAATGGTGTCTCCCTGGCTCACTTTTATTCGTAAGGCACGACCAACGGCTATCGCCAGTTCGAGGTTCTCAGGCGATGAAATCGTGGGTATGGTTGGCAACCAGTCCATATCATGATGGGACATTTACAAAACTTTACATATCAACAACGGAATTTACATTTTAAGGTATGTGGTTTGCTTATTGGTATGCCGATAACTTGATAGATGTAATCGCAACCGTTAACCCGCAACCTGAAAGGAGATTCCTATGTCAGTATCGAGTGTGTCCGGGCTTAACCCCGCTCAGAGCAACGTCCAGAGCCTATTCCAGCAGCGCCGGAACGATTTCCAGCAGCTTGCCCAGAGCCTGAGCTCTGGTGACTTGGCGGGGGCGCAGCAGGCCTTTGCGGCACTGCAACAGACTTTCCAGAGTTCCACGCAGGGCCAGACCGGCAATCAAAGCGGCAATAGTTCGCCGTTTCAGACCGATCTTGCCGCACTCGGCAAGGCTTTGCAGAGTGGTGACCTGTCCGCGGCCCAGAAGAGTTTCGCTGCATTAACGCAGGACATGCAAAGCGCCCGGCAGACCCATCATCATCATGGTGCAGGGAACGGGCAGAATGCCACAGCGAATGCACCCTCAGGAGGTGCTACCGACAGCGACGGTGATAACGACGGTAGCGGCAGCGGTGGGGTTAATCTCAAAGCTTAAGTTCAGCTGTATAAAAGCGTCCGCTGGCCGTTCGTGGTCGGCGGACGCTTTCATTTTTGCTTCACTTGGATGAAAGGGTGGCCGAGCCCACCAACCAGTGTACCGCCTCCTTCGATAGCCACTTCCGCGATGCCGAGTCATTTTTCATCGTGGCATCGAGATAAGCAGTGCTTACCTGCTGAATGTCAGTTACCTCCAGCCATTCAGAGACAGTGAGGCTGCGTGGTGCCAATGACAAACGGCGGCTCTCGCCCCCATCTGTCCTGCTGCGGCCCTTACGGCCTTTGCCTTCGCCTTGGTTGCTCTTATGAGCGTCGTCGTCTTCCGTAGCGGCTCGTGGTGTGCTCCCGGCATCAGCATTCTTTTGTTCCGTCGGGGCTATTTCTGTGCCGGCGAGCAGAGAATGCGAGGCCGACGAGAGCAGCAACAGGTATTTGTCCCCGGGCGGCATATGTTGATATGGAGTTTGTCGCACCGTTGCGGAGGTCACCCATTCGTACGGATCAGTATCACTGGCGCTGGTTACGGAGAGAACCGGGACGTGAATCGAGAGAAACCTTGACTCGATATCTGTTCCGGAAGACTCCGCAAAAGGACTCAGGGCAATAATGCATTTGACGGCTTCGGAAAAGGGGGGCGGTTCGATACCATTTATCTTTTCGCCGGCAACCGCCATGGCGGTTTGTGCTCCAATGTCGAATCCGGCGATGGCAATCCGGGAAATGTCGATATGGCTATAGGGCCCCGCGCCTCTATCGCCGTGACGGCGCATCACTTCTTCAATCACGCCATGCAAGGCAGTGAGACGCTCAGAGAGCGAACGGGCCGAGAAATTGTTCTTGGCGATCTTGTGGAATTCACCCGCTAACGCGATAGGGGAAGACCACAGGGTTTCATTGATTGCGGTCGGCTGCGCGGAAAGTACGGCGTATCCCGTTTCGGCCCAGGTCCGTCGCCAAAGCAGACCCGCATGCGATGACTCCCCGAGCCCGGGAAGATATATCACTAAGGGGTAATTCCCGTTACCGACAGGCATGGTGAGCGTAATGTCTACGGCGAAGATACCGATCTGCCAGATTTCGTTAATTGAAACCATGCCAAGAGGTTGTTTGATGACGTAACCCTTCTCGGCATGCTGTTGGACAATGGGCTGCGCCTGCTCGCTTGGGCGAGAGGCGGCGCATCCCACTAATGCGAAGATAGCGGCACCCATCAGCACGGCGGCTGATTTGAGCTTTCTTTCTGGCGATGTTCGTTGATTTTTCTTTGACGTCATTAGGGTATCGTGAGGTAAGAATAGCAGGCGACAATCCTGCGTCCTGCCCTCGTTGGCGGAAACAATCGGGTAATCAACACCCCGTATCAACTCACCATGGGGGCGTCCGAGGACGTGGCGGGCAACACGATAACCACACACAATCCACCTTCGGGCTCGTTGTGTGCCGAGACCTCCCCGCCATGCAGGTCTATCGCTTTTTGTGCGATAGCCAGTCCCAGGCCGTAGCCACCGCTCGCGCGGTCGCGCGCGTTGTCCACGCGTACAAACGGTTCGAACAGATGCGGCAACATTTCCGCAGGTACGCCAGGGCCATGATCGCGAATAGTGATTACCCACCTGTCCGGTTTCACGCGGTCGCGACTGAGTGCAAGGGTGACGGCCGTTCCCTGTGCGGTGTAACGCACCGCATTGCGCACGATGTTCTCCAGCGCGCTGTGCAGTAACTGCGCATCGCCCTGGATCGAGGCAGGCGTGGTGTGGGCAATTTCCACACGCCGGTCGTTGGCGCGCGCCTCGAAATCGGCGTCGGCGGCCACGGCCGCAAGAATTTCCCCAATGTCGACTGGCTCGCGCTCCGGCTTCACGACGCCGGTCTTGAGGCGGGACAGCGACAACAGCTGGCCGATCAGGTCATTCAGACGTTCGGTCTCGCGCTCGATGCGGTCGAACTCCGCGGTGGCACGGCCGTCGGTGCGCTGCCGCGCCAGGCCGAGCGCCACTTGCAGGCGCGCCAACGGCGAGCGCAGCTCATGCGAGACGTCGCTTAGCAACTGCCGTTGCGATGTCATGAGCTCCTGCAGGCGCTGCGCCATGTGGTCGAAGGCGCGAGCCAAATCGGCGATCTCGTCCCGACGCGAACCGAGCGTCGGCGCCACGCGCGGGTTCAGGTCGCCGGCGGCGAAGGCCTCGGTCGCGCGACGCAGCCGCCCGATGGGCGCGGTCAAGTAGCGCGCCAAAATCAAACAGACGAGGCCGCTCACGATTGCTGCCACTATGATCGGCAGCGCGATGACGCGCGGCCGGCGCAACACCCGGCCCAAGGTCACGGCCTGGAAATCCGGGACCAACCGGTATTCGGTCTGATCCGGTAACACGACCAGCAGGTGATGCGTCTCCGGTCGGGAGAGTTGGGGCGGACGGCTGGCTTCGCGTGCCAGGCGTTCGACGAACCGTTCCGGAACATGTTGGCCGAGTAGATCGTGACCGTCTCGATCGACGAGCAGCAAGGGGACGACCTCACTGCGGTCGAGCGCGGCCAGCCATTTCCGCAGACCGTCGACGCCGTCGCGTTCGGCGACGCGCTGGCCGTCGGCGGCGTAACTCCGGAATCGCTCGAACGGGCTAGTGATTTCCTGTTGTTCGCGCAGGCGATCGAGAAAATGTGATGCCACGAATATCGTCGCCCCCGCGAACAGGATCAGCGCGGCCCAAAACGACAGGAAGATCTTCCAGTACAGGCGGTGCATGGTCAGCAGGCTCTCACGGACGTGTATATTGATAACCGACACCGCGTACGGTCTTAATGCGTTCCTCGCCGCCCTCGATCGGCCCGAGTTTCTTGCGCAGGCTGGCCACGTGCATGTCGAGACTACGGTCGTAACGCGTGAGTTTGCGACCGAGCGCGCGTTCGGAGAGATCGGCCTTCGACACTACGCGTCCGGCTTCACTTAGTAGAACCTCGAGCACACTGTATTCGGTGCTGGTCATCGCAATCGGGCGGCTGCGGTGATACACGCTACGCGTGCCGGTATGCATTTCGATATCGCCGAGTTTCAGGGTCGGAGGCTCGTCGTTCCCGGCGCCCACCGCAGCGGCGGCTTCCGCGCGGCGCAGAATCGCGCGAATGCGCGCTAACAGCACACGTGGGTTACAGGGCTTGGGCAGATAGTCGTCGGCGCCGAGTTCGAGACCGATGATACTGTCCACGTCCTCCCCGCGGGCAGTAAGCATGAGCACCGGTATGAGCGACTGTGTACGCAGCTCGCGCAACACGTCGAAGCCGTTCATGCGCGGCATCATGACGTCCAGGACGACGAGATCGTAATTCCCGCTGCGGGCCTTGGTGAGCGCGGTCTCGCCGTCGTGCGCCGTACCCACGGTAAAACCCTCGGCCGCGAGATACTGGGTCAACATCTCCACGAGCTCGACGTCATCGTCCACCAGTAGAATGCGGTTCACGGGGATATCTCCAGATCATGTGGCGAACTCACTGTGCTCTGGATAGTGCCACACCTGCGTCGGGCGAATACAGCGTCTGCTGCTTTCTTTACATAGATTTACAGGATAGGTGGTTCAAGATGCCACGCATTCCCATGGTTATCTTCTCTACACAGCGGCCCTGTCCACCCAAGGGTGAAGGCAGGTTCCGACTCCGTCTATCCCCATGAAGCAAGTTGGCATCGGCCGATTACGTGGCCATCTCCTGCCATCCGGCCGCACTGGCCACCCACTATCGGTACTGACGATCTCTCGTTATTAGAGGGACGTGTTTCTCAAAGAAATAGTTAAACCCAACCATGATGGAGTGGGTGTCTGTCGTCAGGCGTTGGGAGGAGTAAACCAACAACAGGCTCAGGGAATCATCGAGAAATTCTGGCTGGTATTCCAGGCCAAGTTGGCGACTATTCTTGAGATCAAGACCATAGACCGACAGTGCGAGGCGCACGTCGCTGTCGGGATACCAACCAAGGGTCAGGGAATCGGAATCAAGATCGCTGCCCGGAACAAGATGGGTTTTGGTTCTTGCCACGGCGAGCGTCACTTTTGAGAGATAGTATTCCGCGCTGGCCGTGGAATCCTTTGTGCTCAGGGTATCGGTCCCGGTGATGAGGTAGGTCGCACTGCAATGAGACTGTTGCCGTCCGGCACCGTAGCTGACACCAACCTTGCCCAGGGTTGGATCGCGAACGAATAATCCGGCATCCAGATTGCTGTTACTGATAGTGCACGAGGGCCATGCGCTCGTCGGTGTTACATTTGGAGAAGGGTTAGAAGCTAACTTGGTGTGGCCAAAGGCGCCCGAGAGCGAGGCGCCAAGATAAGAAACTACCGGGAATGTGATGCCACCATTGATGGCATAGCTATTGTTGACCATACCGGAGGAGGCGTGTGTGTCCCAGGACGTAAAACCGGCTTGAACGTTAGTCGCCTCTACGGCATGGGAATCTGCCAGGGCGTTATCATCGCAGAGAAGGAGGAGTAGCAACATGGCGATGAGGCAGCGCTTCATTGGGGGATATTCTTTATTCATTTCTTGAATCATGGCGTTTTGGTTAATTTAGGGGGGTAGTTGGCTGTGTCACAATTTGGGTGCTACCAGCAAGAAACAAGGTCCCACCGTCCGGACTGATCGTCATCTTGACTCCAGTGCCGGGATTGCCCAGCGCCACTGACCCGACTTGCGGGAATGCCCCGCCGGCTGGGCTGGCGGTCAAATCAAAGCTGAGTACCTGGGAGGCCGTGGAATCGAACATATAGGCCCGGCTCGCGTCCGGTTTGACTACTACGGCGAGCGTGGTGCTGGTGCTAGGCAGCGTGCCGAGCAGATTGTAACTAGCGTCGTAGACGTTGGTCACGGCGTTATTGCTGGCGTCTTTTCCGCTCAGCACGATTCGGGTAGTGCTGAGCGTGGCTGTGGTGCTACTCGTGGTGCTGGGCGGCGTATAGACGCCGAGCGCCGGCGCGATGGAATTCTGGTTGAGCCCGATGCCGATGGCGGAAAACGTGTCCGAGGCAGCGACATACTGGTAAAAAGCTGGAGGTGACGTCAGTGTGGAATCGCCTTGCATTATTGAGATCAGCGACCCGTCCGAGGAACCGACGGCGGTCGAGTTGTCCAACGCGGGGGTAGTCGCTGGCTGGGAAAAGGCAGGGGTGCAGGTCGTGTCAATAATGTTAATGGCATTGCATGCGGCGTAAACGTACAGCGCCGTGCTGGTGCTGCCGGCGTAACCGGTGGTGACGACTGCATTGCCGTCGTTGCCCATGGCGAGATCCTTGAAATACGTGCCGGCAGTAGCAAACGTGGGTGCCGGTGTGGTGATGTCGGATGCGAGGGCAGGTGTGAGCTGGTACAAGTTTGTTTGCGAAAGGGCCAGGAGATGCTGGCCGTCCGTCGATAACGCGATATCCGAAAGGCCAGTGATGATCGGGGTCGAACTCCAGGTACTGCCACTGAACGAATAGCGCAGAATTTTGCCACCGGCGGTATCCGCCACGAGCAGCGCCTTCCGTTCCGCATCGTACAGGAATTCACTTACCTGCGGCGACCCGGACGGATAGGAAATTGTCGTAGCCCCGTAGACCGGCGCGCTGACCACCACCAGATTGGCCTGGGAAATGATGGTGCCCGGACTGCTCGGCGCCTGGATCTGGACCGGATAGCTGCCCGCCGCCAGCGTCGCCGGATAGCTGGCTTGAATCTCGGTGTCGCTGACTACGGTAAATGCGGCGGCCGTGGCGCTGAACGTGACACCCGTGACGGAAAATTTCTGAAATCCCTGGCCGCGGATATTTACCGTTCCCGCCGTATTCGCAGTCGCCACGTACGGCGCGACGAATCGCACGATCGGGGGAATCTGATACGTGATGCTCACAACCTGGGAATTACCGGGAGTGAGTCCACTGCAAGCCGGGTCCGCACAGCTATAACCAGTAATAGTAACGGTCCCCGTAAATATGCCTGCCCCCAGACTGCTGGGCGATGCCGGATTGACGACTATCTGCGCCGTGGTGCCCGTGAGCGTATAGCTGGCGTTGGCAATCGCCGCCCCATTGTGAGGGATCGCTACATACACTGTCCCCTTGCTGACGGTGGCGGTAAATGTCTGCGAAGGAGGTGTTGGTGCATCCGGGCTAGGAGTGCTGAAAACGATGCTGTTGGTCGAGGCGGTGGTACTGGCTTGTGAGCCTCCACCACCGCTTCCGCACCCCGACAGAACGGCAATACTCAGAAACAGGATAACGCGATAAACGCTGATAACGAAACGCACATCTCCTCCCTTAAAAATAACGGGCAAAATAAAATTCTTTTCATCAAATCCAAACAGGCGCGTTGACCGTGCGGGCCGCACTGGCCCGGTGCATCCAATTGCGACAAGACGGGATAGGGAGACTATGGGCGAGTTCTCTCCGCCACTGCCCCATTCACATCCGGTTAGCTTATGGATGTGATTCCAACCATATTTGCATGGTGCCATATACAGCCACCCAGACAAAGCACCGGCCAGGCATTTTACATAGTTTACAGAAATTTACCCAACGGGGTTTCATGCCGATGCAATCTTCGGCGCTACCCGTCTTTACTTAGTTTTACATAGGCTAGACACACTGTTACGCCGCCAGAGCTTACTCTATGCCCTGTAAACAGGTCGCAGGGAAAATGTACCCCTCTTAAATCTGAACAGTTATGGAGACAGTCATGAAGAGATCGATCAAAGCGCTTTTAGTCATTATGGTCATCAATGGCGGTGTGGGGGCGAGCATAGCCTATGCATTATCGCCGGATAGCGCCCACAGTTGTATGCACGGCTCTCACTCGATGGGATTTGGAAGTCACGACGGGTACGGAGACCCCGACACACGCATCGACCGCATGGCAGATGCGTTAGACCTGGCCAAAGCACAGCGCGACGCCATGCGCGCCATCGTCGACAAGGCGCACCCGCAGACGCGCGAGTTGCGCGACAAACTTGCCGAGAATCACAAACAGCTGCGCGCCCTGATACAACAAGGCTCACCGAAAGAGAGTGAGCTTCGCAAGCTTGCCGATACCCAGGGCCGGATGATGGCGGACATGATCGTACTGCGCACGAAGGTCCAGACGGAAATTCGTGCTGTCCTGACCGACGCGCAGCGCGAGCAGATGCAGCAATGGCGCGAGAAGCACGGCCGTCCTTCTTCTTCGGAGAAGGAAAGCGCAGTGCATAATTTGTCCGGCACAGCATTGCTGAATCCTCCGGAAACAACCGCGACAAAGGTCATGATGTAACTGCAATCTTAATATTGTCCGCTAGGAGCCAATAATGATAGGTCTTGACGGTAAGAAAAAACTCATCGCAATCGTTGCCGCATCCGCACTCACGGTGGGTGCAGTCGCGGCCACGATCGTGACCGAGGTGATATCGCGTGCACCAGTGGTTGTGCCGCCAGCAACACCCGCGGTATCCGAGGTGCCGCCCACTGCCACGCCGGCGCCCATTCGTAAACGGATGACAGCCAACACGCGCGCTCCCCTCCCAACGGTCGCGAGCGCCGAAGCGACAGCGCCTCCTCCACCCCCGCCGCCTTCAGCTTCGTCGTGCACTAACTGCGGCGTAGTAGAATCCATTGAAAGCTTCACGGAAAAAGGCCCCGCCTCGGGCGGCGGCGCTGTCGCGGGGGGTCTGCTCGGCGGTATTATCGGCCATCAGGTCGGCCAAGGCCGGGGTAAGGAACTCGCCACCGTGGCCGGTGCCGTGGGCGGGGTGCTTGCCGGTAATGCCATCGAGAAAAACGCCAACAAGGTGACACGCTTCCACGTCGCTGTTCGCATGAACGACGGCACCCAACAACTCTTTACCCTCAATGCCGTCCCCAGTCTGACAGTGGGTGATCGCGTGGTGATCGTCAACGGTGCGCCGGTGCAGCAGTGAGGCGATGAGCC